>CAZVOI010000719.1:0-4259 GCA_964628275.1 uncultured Acidobacteriota bacterium
CCGGATCGGCAGGCTCGCGTAGCCCTGCACGAACTCGGTGCGCAGGCGCACGGCGTTTTCGAGATCTACCTCGTAGTCGGGAAGGCGCGCGAGGATCGTCTCGAGCGTGATCTTGCCCTCGAGACGCGCCACGTGTGTGCCGAGGCACTGGTGGGTACCGGCGCCGAAGGAGAGGATGCGCGGCGGCCGGCGGTGGATGTCGAAGAGGTCCGGGTTCGGGAACTCGCGCTCGTCGTGGTTGGCCGACGCGTACAGGAACATCGCCGATTGTCCCTGGCGCAGCTTCTGGCCGTGCAGCTCGACGTCGCGCTTGAGCGTGCGGCACAGGAACTGCGTCGGCATGTCGAAGCGCACGCTCTCGTTGTAGGCGTCGGGGATGAGGGACGGATCCTTTACGCACTCGCGCCGCTGGTCTGGGTACTGCCAGAGGCGGACGACGGCGTTCGCAAGCGTCTTCGGGAAGGTCTCCGAACCGCCGATCACGAGCATCGTCACGTGCGATGCGGCGTCCTCGTCGCTGAAGCGGCGGCCGTCGAGCTCGAAGCGGGCGAGCGCGTGGATCGCCTCGGCGCGGTCCTGCGGCTTCCGGCGGCACTCGCGGATCCGGTACAGGCAGTAGTCCGAGAGCTCCTGGAGCGCCGAAAGGCCCTCCGGCGCCATGCCCTGGGTATCCGGGTCGTGGTGGAAGAAGGACTGCACGAGCCGGTTCAGATAGGTGGCGTCGCTCGCGGGGAGCCCGATCGCCATGCAGGCGATGCGGACGGAGAGCTGCGAGCCGAGGTCGCCGACGACGTCGCAGGAGCCGCCCCGAGAGATGGCCTGATCGAGCAGATCCTCGAAGAGCTTGCGCGCGATCGGCTCGAGGGAGCGCAGATGCTTCGGCAGGAAGCACTGGCGGATCACGCTGCGCAGCTGCGTGTGCGCGGGCGGATCGAGGGTGTTGAGCATCGGCGTCACCGGCTGCTCCCGGGTCAGGATCTGCGCCGGAGAAACGCCCTTCGCGGTGGAGTAGATCTCGGGGTGGGTCGATGCATCCCAGATGTCCTGGAAGCGGGAGATCGCCCAGGCGTCGTACTTCGGCAGGTAGTTTGCGGGCGCCTCGTCGCGCAGGCGCTTGTAGACCGGGTAGGGGTCCTTGCGCACGTCCTCGGCAAAGGGGTCGTAGTCCACCATCGAGAGATGGCCCTCCTCCGCCTCACCGCTAGCAAGCGGCGTACCGGTGGCGGCATCGGTCTCGGGCCTTCCCGGCGCGAGAATCAGCCCCCCGCGCCACAGCGCGCCGCGGAACCTGGCGCGGCCTGAGGCGACGCGCCCCAGCGGGCGTGGAAGAGCTGGCGCTACGGGACGCACACCGCCGGCAGCGGATGGCGGTAGAGCCCGGCGGCGTTGAGGTGGGTGATCATGCGCGCCTCCTCGTCGGGAACGCCGGCGAGGAGCTTCGCCATCACCGCCTGCGTGTCCGGCCAGGTGCCGTCTCCGTGCGGGTAGTCCGACTCGGCGAGGATGTTCTCGACACCGATCGCGTGGCGGGTCGAGATGGTCGACGGGTCGTCGATCATCGTGAACCAGAAGTTGCGCCGGAGCACTTCGCTAGGGCCGTGCTGCTTGTCGGGCCAGCTCGAGCCGTAGCCCGAGCGGGCCATGATGCTGTCGAGGCGGTCGATGAGCCCGCCCACCCAGGCGATCCCGCCCTCGGACATCGTGATCTTGAGCTCCGGGTAGCGCGCCGGCAAGCCGCTCCACAGCCACTGGGCGCAGGACGTGAAGGCCTCGGCCTGGAACATCGTCGCGCCGAGCTCGAGCATCGGTGCGCCGGGCGGCATCTTGGCGAAACCCGAGGAGCCGACGTGCAGGTTCAACACGGTGCCGGTATCTGAACAGGCCTGGAGGATCGGCTCCCAATACTTGTCGAACACCGCCGGGTAGCCCTGGAGGTGCGGCTGCTCGGGCATCGTCACCGCCGTGAAGCCGCGCTTCGCGTTGCGGCGGATCTCGGCGGCGCCCAGCTCGGGGTCCGACAGGTAGGTGATGCCGAGCGGCACGATGCGCTCGGGATACGAGCCGTGCCACTCCTCGAACAGCCAGTCGTTCCAGGCGCGCACGCAGGCGAGTCCGAAGCCCTTGTCCTTCAGCTCGCTGAACAAGGTGCCGCCGAAGCCGGTGACGCCCGACGGAAAGTTCACCGACGCCCACACGCCGTTGATGTCCATGTCCTTTACGCGGTGCTGGATGTCCCAGCAGCCGCGCCGGACCTCGTCGAAGCGCGCGGGCTCGACGCGATGGTCTTCGCGCGGGCGGCCGGCGACCGCCATGAAGCCGACCTGGAAGTACGGCGTGCCGTCGATCGACCAGACCTGATGGCCCTCTTCCGTCTCGATCACCCGCGGCGCGCGATCCTCGTACTTCGCTTCGAGCCGCCCTTCGAATGCGTGCGGCGGCTCCATCAAGTGATCGTCGACGGAGATCAGCGTGTACTTCACCTCGCGCGGCTCCGGATCGGGAAGCAGGGGACGCGTCACGGGGCGCTTGATGCCGAGCTTCAGCGGGCGAATCATGGGGACTCCTGCCAGAATGAATGACCCGCGGAGCCTATCACCCTGGACCCGCCCGATGCGTCAGCCCTGCAGCGTGCGTTCGATCCGCTTGGCTTCGCCGTCGTGGACGCTGAGGGCGTCGAGGATCAAGTTGGCGAAGGACATCGCGTCGCCGTAGCGCGCGAGATGCTGCTGCAGCGCGGCGAAGCTAGGAGCGTGGGTTTCTGCGAGGTGTCCCTCCGCTCGCTGAATGGCCGCAACCCCGCTGGTCAGAATCGACCGGCAGTACGCGTACCACAGCGCATTCGCCTCCCTCCAAGCGTTGTGCTGCGTCGTAGCGGCCGTCGGGTAGAGCGGCGCCCACGACGCGCCCTTGCCGAGGTGTGTCGAGGAGGCCGGAAAGCCCGTGGCCTCCATGAAGACCGAGCAGGGGAAGCACGACGCCAGCTTCGTCGTCTTGGTTCCGACCGCAATCTCGTAAGGCGTGCCGTCCTTCCTCCAGACGACGTCGTAGACCGCCTGGATCATGCCGTGGGTGTAACCGACGATGTCCGTGCCCGGCACAGGTGCCGCGCCGTCGAAGTGCATGCCCTGTTGGCGCAGCGTCTCCTGCGCGGCGTTGTCGCCGATCATCCCCCAGGTGCGCTGATCGCTTCCTTCGCCGACGGCCGCGTCGATCGTGACGTCGCTCGGCGGGTGCCAGCGGCGGCCCCAATCGTCGCCGGTCGGAATGTTGTGCCGGAACGTCGACATCAGGCCGGTCTGACCGTCCTTGCGGCCCGCGACGAAGCCCGTGTATGCGCCGCTGCCCTGATAACCGACCAGGGGATTGACCGCCAAGTCGGCGAGCTGCTTGGACACGCCCTCCGGCAGCTCGGGCGTGTAGCGATCCCGGTCGGTCAGCTCCAAGTCGCCTGTGCCACCAATGATCCGACCGCCCTCCGTCCACATCGGGGTAACGCCGATCACGACCGCGCCGTCGAGGCCGCTCCTCTCGAGAACGCCGTTGAGCTTCGCCAGCACGTTGCGGTGGCGCGTTACGTCGGCGGCTACGGCTCGACTCTCCGGATTGTTCAGCTCTGCGAGATCGACCTCGAAGTCGAAGCGGCAGTTCTTCCCGGCTGACAGCCGCTCGAACGCATGCCCGACCACGGCTGCAGTCATGATCACGTCGGCGTCGAGCTTCGCGTCGGTGGCCGCCCCGAGGATGCCGCGCTGCACGACGAGCTCCGCCCGACTGAGGCGCGGCACCAGGAGACACGCACACAACGCGAGCCCCGATCGAATCAGCGCGCGCCGCGAGAGGGCGAGCCGCCAGGGCTCGTACGCGAGATCGCGGCTCGTCACCGGCACCCCTCCGCGCCTCGCACTATTGCTTCGGCTCCTCGCTCGGCGGCGGGCCGTGTCCCAGGTAGCACTCGGTCTCCGTCTTGGTGCCCGCGAGCGCGTCGCCACCCTGCACGGTCTTGCACTGAACGCTGGAGCAGGTGCGACACGTCTTGTCGTCCCTCGGCAGCCACTCGCCACACTTTCTCTCGCCGCAGTCGTGGACCTTGGGCTCCTCGCTCGCTTGGGCGAAGCCAGACACGGGAGGCAACATCAAGGCGGCGATCAGCACTAGGCCCAGCCGAAACCGATCGGTGCGTCGCATCGCGCTGTCCTCCTCGCTCGGGTTCCTTCGCCTGCAGCAGGATTCCTGGAGCGCGAGACGGGGATCGAACCCGC
>CAZVOI010000720.1:0-3559 GCA_964628275.1 uncultured Acidobacteriota bacterium
TGAACGCCATCACCGTGAGGAACCTCCCGCTCGAGGTCGCGAAGGCCGTCAAAGAGAAGGCCCGCCGGGAGAGGCTCAGCCTGAACAAGGCCATCGTCCGTCTGCTCGAGGAGGCCACTGGCGTCGACAAGGGAAAGAAGAAGGTCGTGCACCACGACCTCGACCGGTTCTTCGGGACGTGGACCCAGCAAGAGGCGGACGCTTTCGACGAGGCCGTTCGGGAGCACCGGCAGATCGATCCCGAGATGTGGAAGTGAGCCGCCTGCTCCTCGACACCTCGGCCTACTCGGCCATCCGGCGCGGGGACGAGAGGCTTCGGCAACCCATCAGCGAGGCCCAGGAGATCTGTCTCAGCCCGATCGTGCTGGGAGAGCTCAGAGCGGGCTTTCGCAAGGGCGGGAAGGCGGCGGAGAACGAGGCCCTGCTCCAGGAGTTCCTCGCAACACCCCGCTGCCAGGTGCCGGCGATCGACGAGGAGACGGCCCACCGCTACGCGGCCATCCACGACTACCTGAGGCGGCAGGGTACGCCCGTGTCCCCGAACGACCTCTGGATCGCCGCTTCCGCGGCCCAGCACGGCCTGCGCGTCGTGACTCTCAACGGCGACTTCGACCGCATTCCCCAGGTGCTGGTGACGAAGTTCGAGCCCCTCGCTGGCCACGCCTGAGCCGAGCCTGGCGGTTCGCTTACGGAGACGAAGGGGATGGTGTCGGCTCCGCCCAGAGGCGCGCCTCGACGTCAAGCTGTTTCTCGAGGCGGCGACGGCTCGCTAACTAAAGCTACTTCGGCAGCAGGCGCGCGAGTTGGACGTCGCGATCGTCGACCGGGAGCCCCTCGTCGTCCACGAGCCGGCGGCCGTAGGGGCTGCCGTCCGACAAGACACGACAGCGTCGCGCTCTCGCCCAGGGATCCTTCCACCCGGGCGCGCTCCCCGAGACCACCTCGATCTCGGCCTTGCGGTCGTACGCCTCGCGCACGAGGCCGTAGACGCCCCGTTCGTCCCGGTGCGCCCAGGGAGCGGGAAGCATCTCGTCCAGGAAGCCCCAGCGCAGGCGCACCGCGTGGTGGAGCCGTCCATACTGGTAGTAGGCCACGAGCGCCTTGGCGTCCGCCTCCAGCCGCCGGTGGAGCTTCGTCGTCTCTGCCGCGGCGAGGTAGCCGCGCAGTCGCTTCTCGTCCCCGAAGGGCCGGCCGATGCCGCACGAGCCAAAGACCAGCAGCGGCGTCGTGATCGCGAGCGTGCGCCCCCGCCGGTTCAGCGTCTTCGACTTCTGGGGGGGGCCGAGGTCGGCCAGCTGACGGACGCCCGGGTCGAAGGCGAGAGCACGCAGCAGCGGCCGCACCTGCAGGGCGGCGATCACGTCGTACTCGCCCAGGCGCTCGCGCACGCGGTCGAGCTGGTGCGGGCCGTGCGTCGTGATCTCGCGCGAGGCGAGGTCGACCACGACGACCGCCTGGGGAGCGTTCAGCGGGAAGGCGTGAACCAGGACGCGCCGGAGCCGGGCTAGCTCGGCGCCGTGGGCGGCGTGCCGCTCCTCCGAGGCGCGGAGGCTCGCCTGGATTGCGGCCGGGTCCGGGCGCATCGCGGCCCAGCGGCGCGCGAGGACCAGGCGGTCGCGCACCGCTTGTCGCGCGGAGCGGACCCAGGGGTGCCCGGGGACGATCGCCCAGCGCCCGTCTTCGAACACCCGCACGGCCGCCCCGCGCCGAAAGTGCTCGCCGGCCCGCACGGAGAGCACGTGCCACTGTGTCCGCTTCCTCACGAACGCCACGACGTCGTCGGGGGCCATCGGCTCTGGATGCGCGTCGAGGATGCAGATCGCCACGCGCTGGGGCGACCAGGAGTGAAGCCCGGTCTCGCGCCAGGCCTCGTCCAGCTCCGCGACGCTCAGCGGCGTCTCGGGGCCGGGCAGCGGCGCCGGCGCGGGAGGCTCGGGCCGCGAGCGCGGCACGCGGGGCGGCCGCAGGCCCAGCCGGAACGCCCAGAGATCCGCGTCGTGATCGTGGGGATCGAGGGCGTAGCGTTCCCCGTCCCGATACACAGGGGCGCGCGCCGGACGGCAGCGCTTCAGCGACTCCAAGGCCGCGCCCCCGGGGCCGAGGCCCGCCCGCTCGAAGCGGTCCGCGACCTGCGCGAGCGTCATCGGCTCGCCCCGCTCGAGGAGCGCGACGATCAGCAGTGAGTAGGTGCTCGCCTCGGCATGCCCGGCGACGGCGTCGAGCGCCGGGACGGGGATGCCGAGGACTTCGCACCAGGCGTTGCTCACCGCTTGTGTCCCCCGCCGATGCCGCCGTGAGATTTCGCTCGCGCAGTCAGGCCGTGTTCGGCCCGAACGGGCTCACCACGCGAACGGAGTCGTAGACCTGACCATCGCTCAGGTCCTCCGAGTAGAGGGTCAGGGCACCGCCTGCGCGCGGCGCCTGGATCACGAGCGCGTCGACGAGACCGGCCAAAGCCTCTACTGCGTTGCCCGCCCCGGCTGGCGCCTGGACGAGCACGTCGTGGTGTGCCCGCTACTCGAACCTGTGGCGGCTGACGAACGTGCCCTCCTGTAGACCCTCATGCTGGGCGAAAGCGTACGCGCCAGACTTCTACGATAGCCAGGCGTCCGGGCAACTGGGCCAGCCAATCCTCTCGGCGCACGAACTCTTTTAGCAGTTTGACTACGTGCGCGGCGGTGGCGTCGTCGGGCAGCTGGAGCACAACGATGCCGGCGTATTCGCTGGGCGGATAGTTGCGTATGTCGGCGAAGCCGAAATCGCGCGTCACGAGCGTGAGCCCGGCGTGCTTTGCGTGCGCTGCGATGACCGCATCGCTCGCACTACGCATTCCGGCATCACGCACGTCCACGGCGTCGTGACTCATCTGTCGCAGCAGGGGAGCTGCCGGGCGCGGAACGCTTGCATCCACCAGGAACCGCACGCTCGTGTATCAGGAGGGGAGTGGGTGATGCTGTTCCTGGTCGACCAGCTCGCCGGCGAACCGGAGAGCGGCACGCACGTCTTCGACAGTCAGGTCGTACTCGTGCTGGACTTCGTCGAAGCTCATTCCGCCCGCGAGGCTGCCCACGACAAGGGATACCGGGGTGCGTGTGCCGCGGATCACCGGCTTCCCGTGACAAACGCTCGGATCGATGACTATTCGTTCGTTCATCGGACCTCTTCCCGGCGCAGCAGGCCGTCAGCGAATGCCCGCGCGTGTTCGGCGTATTCGGTGCTGATGTGGGCGTAACCGGTCTTCGCGTGGGTGGCCATTCGCAACTTCATTCTAGCGCCAGTCATCCTGCCGAGCTTCAGCAGGTGATCTCGTCAGCCCGCGTCGGGAGACGAAGGAGCCGGCCGCGCCGGATCCCCCCACAGCCGCCCCAGCTCCAGCTCGATCGCCTCGAAAGGCTCGGCCCGGACGATGGCCGTGTCCTCCCACACCGCGACGATCGTCCACGCGCCCTCGCGGAGGCGGAGCACCTCGAGCGTGCGATCCGAAGGCTTGACGAGCCACGCGTGCGTGACCCCGGCCGCCGCGTAGGCCCGGAGCTTCTTTCCCCGGTCCACGCGCTCG
>CAZVOI010000721.1:0-1723 GCA_964628275.1 uncultured Acidobacteriota bacterium
GCGCGCTCGGAGCCGGCGGTGCCCCCCGGCCTGGAGCGAATCGTGCGGCGCTGCCTGGAGAAGGACCCGGGACACCGCTTCCACTCCGCTCATGACCTGGCCTTCGCTCTCGAGGCGCTCTCGGGTTCGGCTCCGTCGCTCAGCGACACGCCCGCGGCGGCTCCGCCGTCGCGGCTGCGGCCACTGGCGGTGCGCGCCGCGGTCGCGCTGCTGGCGCTCGCCGGTGTCGTGGCAATCGGCATGCGGATCACGAGCCGGCAAGGCGGCGCAACGAGCGAACCGGTCCGTTTCTTCGTGACGCTCCCCCCGAGCGCCAGCTTCGATAATTCACCGGTCTCGACGATGATCGCAATTTCCCCGGACGGCCGTCAGGTGGCATTCGTGGCCTCGGCGGCGGGACGGGTGACGCGCCTCTGGCTTCGCAACCTGGACGGCCTCTCGGCGCAGCCCCTCGAGGGGACCGAGAATGCCGTCTCCCCTTTCTGGTCGCCGGACGGGCGCTACCTTGCCTACTTCTCGGAAGGCAAGCTGCGGAAGGTGCCGGCGCAGGGTGGTCCACCCGAGACCCTCTGCGACGGCACGGAGTTCGCCACCTCCGGCACCTGGAACGCCGAGGGGACGATCCTCTTCGCACAATTCACGGGGCCGAGGGCGGGCCTGTGGCGGATCTCTTCGTCAGGCGGCGCGCCCGAGCAGGTGCGAACCGACGCCGGGGCGCTCGAAGGCTGGCCGCAGTTCCTTCCGGACGGCCGCCACTTCCTGTTCCTGACCGGCACCTACGACGCAGGCAGCGCGCGGTACTCGTTGCACGCCGGTTCCCTCGATTCGTCGGCCTCGGACCGCCTGATCGCGGTCGGCTCCCGCGCGACGTACGTTTCGGGAGGCCGCCTGATCTTCGCGCGTGACGGTGCGCTGATGACGGTGCCGTTCGACGAGAGCCGCCGGACCATCAGCGGTGAGGTCACTCCCCTGGGCGAGACGGTTGCCTACCTCCGGCCGAGCGGCGCCGCCTTCTTCTCTGCGTCAGCCGACGGCCGCGCCCTCGTCTTCGTCCCGCGACCCATCCCCACCCAGCTCACCTGGCTCGATCGCACCGGAAGGCCCACGGGGACGATGGGCGAGCCGGCCCGCATCTACAGCGTGCGGCTCTCTCCGGATGGCAAGAAAGCTGTCGGGCACATCTTCGATCTCAAGAAGGGTGCGCGCGACATCTGGGTCGACGATATCGAACGGGGCGTTCGGAGCCGCCTGACCGACGATCCGCAGGACGCCATGGTGCCGATCTGGGATCCGCGGGGTGAGCGGATCGTCTACAGCGCGGCCCGCCTCGGTCCGCCGCAACTCATACTTGCGACGGGCGGAGGCGTCCGGCGACGAGCAGCTCCTGCTCGACGTCCCCGGCATTCGGTTCGCATGCGACTGGTCACCGACTGGCGAGCGAATCGTCCTCGAGGACTTCGCGCCGGGCCGGCGCGTGCGGTTCCAGCTCTGGATCCTGGAGCCGGGCGCCCCGCCGCGCGTGACGCCCTTCGCACACGGGCCGGCCAACAAGTACGACCCGCGGTTCTCTCCCGACGGGCGCCATCTCGCTTTCGCCTCGGAGGAGACCGGCCGCCCCGAGATCTTCGTGGCTTCCCTCGATGGCACGAGCCAGCTCCAGGTCTCGAGCGAGGGGGGATTTCAGCCGCGATGGCGCGGCGACGGGCGAGAGCTCTTCTACCTC
>CAZVOI010000722.1:0-1778 GCA_964628275.1 uncultured Acidobacteriota bacterium
GACGTGATCGCGTACATGGAGCCGGTGCCAGGCCGAACAGCCCCGCGTCTTGTGGGGACCGACGGGCAGCCCCGTTTCACGGACTCAAGAGCCGCAGGTCAGTTTGGCAACGGTTTCGTGTCTTGGTCCTCCGATGGCAAGCGGCTCGCGGTCGCGGGCCTGCCCGGCGCGCGCGCCGGTCATATCTGGATCTTCGAGCCGGGCGGAACGACGCCCCCACGGAAGCTGCTCGACCTTCCGACGGGCGTGTTTCTGCGCGGCATGACCTGGAGCCACGACGGCTCCTCCCTCATCGTCGGCCGCGTCCAGTGGTCGAGCGATCTCGTCCTGGCCGAACGTTCCGAGTCGGCTTCAGTCGCCAGGTGAGGGCTTGCGAAGCGAGCGGGTTCACCCAGCGCAGCCCAGAGAAGCGCGCGAAGTCGCTGGGTGATGGAGCCGCACACCCCTGGTTCTCACGCCGGCTCCTCTATACTGCGGCGCTTTCCCATGCTGGCGGCCCTCGCTCTCCTCGCCGGGTTCGGCAATACGCCGGCTGCTGCTGCGCTCCACGACGAGGCCTTTCAGTTGAGCCAGCCGGCGGAGGTGGTGGCCGTCGTCACCGCATCGTGCGCCGGTTGCGACTGGGGCCGGCCCGGCCACGAGGCGGCCGCGCTCGAGCTGCGGGTGGACGGCGGTGCGCCACGGCACCTCTTCCTGACGCGCGGATCCTCGAGCGCTGAGTATCGCGTCGCGCTGGGTCGAATCGACGCCGGCTCGCATCGACTGGCGGTGCGGATCGACACCGGTCGATCCGCCGCCAAGGCTCGAACAGCCAGCGTCTCGCACGTCGCCATCGAACCGGCGGCGGCCGGATCCGAGGCCGAACGCCTGCTGGCGCACGCGCCGATCCTGATGGCACGGCCGAACACGCGCGGCCGTTTCAGCGACGTCCCGCTGGTGATGTGGACGGAGACCGAGAAGGCGCCGCGCGGCACGACCAAGATCCGCTACTCCGTCGTCTTCAGCAACGAAGACGGCGGCACACCCCCCGATCGCTTGATGGCGACCTGGGGCCGGCTCACCGACATCGAGTACGTCTACGGCGTCGAGCTCGACGGCGGCGGCCGCGTGCTGGCCGAGGAGTTCCAGGGGCCCGGGCATAAGTTCATGGCGTTTTCCGGCACACACGAAGCGGCCCATCCGGTGATGTACGTGGTCACCGACAACAACATGGTGAGCGACCACGGCGAGACGACGTTGCGCTTCGCTCTGGCGCCGTTCCCGTTCGATCTCTCCGGCACGTCGCGCGAGGCGGTGATGGATGCCCACCCGTGGACGTACGCAGTCAGCGTGCGCGAGGCGCGCCGCGAGGGCCGCATCGACGAGCGGGCGCGGCCCGGTTCCAAGAAGCTCCCCGACCCGCGCCGCTTCGCGACGCTCGAGGCCTGCGCAGCAACCGTCGACACGACGATCACGTTCTCGATCGGGGTCCGCGGCGCGGACGGCGACACCCGCTGGTTCGATTCGGCCGGCGGCCTGCCGCAGTTCCGCATCGGCCGCCAGGCCACGGAGTTCCCGAACGGCTGCTTCCGCGGCGCGGTCGCGCTGCCGGCGACCGCGGCGGCGGCGGACGTGGTCGGCGCGCGCTTTCGTGCGTTCACGCGGCGCACCGGGAAGAACGAGCCGCCGCTCGCGAAGGGCGCCGGCAGCGCGCGGCTGCAACGCGTCAACACGCTGTTCCTGCTGGGCGCGAACGACGAGCCGGCGGCGAGCCTGTTCTCCTGGCGCGGCGACGCGAC
>CAZVOI010000723.1:0-3737 GCA_964628275.1 uncultured Acidobacteriota bacterium
GCGGCGAAGGGGACCGCTCCAATCAAGATCCGCGACATCAAGACGATCCTCACCGCGCCCAATCGCATCCGTCTGGTGGTCGTCAAGGTCGAGACGACCGAGCCGGGGCTCCACGGCTGGGGCTGCGCGACCTTCACGCAACGGGCGCTGGTAGTCGAAACCGCGATCGAGAAATACTTGAAGCCGTTCCTGATCGGCCGCAACGTCGACGAGATCGAGGACATCTGGCAGTCGAGCTACATGAGCTCGTACTGGCGCAACGGCCCGGTGCTGTTCAACGCGATGAGCGGCGTCGACATCGCGCTTTGGGACATCAAGGGCAAGCGCGCCGGAATGCCGCTCTATCAGTTGTTGGGCGGCAAGGTGCGCCACGGCGCCGACTGCTACTTCCACGCCAGCGGCAGCAGCTTCAGCGAGGTCGAAGAGAATGCGCGCGCCGCCATGGAGCGCGGCTTCCGCCACGTGCGCGTGCAGGTCAGCACGCCCGGCTACGCCAGCTACGGCGCGCGCAGCACGGCCCCGGCGCCGCCCGCGGGCGCGCAGGACGAGGCGATCGGGCCGACCAACCCGCGCGCGATCTGGGAATCGGCGCCGTACGTGCGGATGCTGCCCAAGTTCTTCGAGCACCTGCGCAGCAAGCTCGGCGACGAGGTCGAGCTGCTGCACGACGTGCACGAGCGCGTGACGTGGAACCCGGCGATCAACCTGTGTAAGGCGCTCGAGCCGTATCGGCTGTACTTCCTGGAGGATCCGTTCCCGCCCGAGGACAACGACCACTTCCGGCTGTTGCGCCAGCAGACCAGTATCCCGCTCGCGATGGGCGAGCTGTTCAACACCCAGCAGGAGTACCTGCCGCTGATCAAGGACCGGCTGATCGACTTCATCCGGGTCCACATCTCGCAGATCGGCGGCCTCTCCCCGGCGCGCAAGGTCCAGGCGCTCTCGGAGTATTTCGGCGTCAAGACCGCCTGGCACGGCCCGGGCGACGCGTCGCCGGTGGCGCACGCGGCGCAGCTCGCCCTGGAGCTCGCCAGCTACAACTTCGGCGTCCACGAGGGCGGCGGTTTTCCGAAAGAGACGCAGGAGGTCTTCGTGGGCTGTCCCGAGGTGAAGGACGGCTACATGCTGGCGAACGAAAAGCCGGGCTTGGGCATCGAGGTCGACGAGAAGCTGGCGGCGAAGTTCCCGATCCCCGCGGGGCCTCCGAACTTCGACTATTCGTGGGGGACGACTCGGCGCAAGGATGGCACGGTGATCCGGCCGTAGCCGGCGGACGCGCATGCGAAAGCCCCCACAGGCGTTCGCGCTGGCGCTGGCCGTGTCGTTCGCGGCCAGCGCGCAGCCCGGCGTTGCCGAGCCGAGCTACGACCTCGTGGTCTACGGCGGCACCGCGGGCGGCGTCCTGACGGCGGTGGCGGCGGCGCGCGAGGGCAAGAGCGTGGCCCTGCTCGAGCCCGGCCGCCACCTGGGGGGCATGGTCTCGAGCGGGCTCGGCTGGACGGACTTCGGCAAGAAGGAGGTCATCGGCGGCTACGCTCTCGAGTTCTTCGAGCGCGTCGGCAAGCGCTACGGCGAACCGATCGGCTGGCGCTTCGAGCCGAAGCTGGCCGAGGCGGTCTTCCAGGAGCTGGTCGCCGAGGCGGGCGTGCGCGTCTTCTACGACCACCGGCTGCGCGAGAAGTCCGGCGTCCGCAAGCAGGGGACGCGCCTGATCGAGATCGCCACCGAGAACGGGGCGGCGTTTCGCGCGCGGGTGTTCGCCGACGCGTCCTACGAAGGCGACTTGATGGCGCAGGCGAGGGTCTCCTACACCTGGGGGCGGGAGGGCCAGGCGCAGTACGGCGAATCGCTGGCCGGGGTGCGCGAGCACACGCCCAAGCATCAGTTCAGCGTGTGGGTGTCCGCATACGATGCGCAGGGCAAGCTGTTGCCCGAGGTCCAGCCTGGACCCAAGGCCGAGACGGGCTCCGCCGATCGCAAGGTGCAGGCCTACAACTTCCGGCTCTGCCTGACCGACGATCCAGCCAACCAGGCGCCCATTCCGAAGCCGGCCGGCTTCGATCCGGCGCGCTACGAGCTGCTGGTGCGGCTGCTGCACGCGCTGACCGCCAAGCTGGGGCGGGCGCCGCAGATGCGCGAGCTGATGGCGCCGGATCCGCTGCCCAACCGGAAGACCGACGTCAACAACAACGGCGCCTTTTCGACCGACTACATCGGCGGGAGCTGGGACTATCCCGAGGCGGACTACGCGGCTCGCGCGCGGATCTGGCAGGCGCACAAGGACTACATCGCGGGCTTCCTCTACTTGCTGCAGCACGATCCGCGCGTGCCGAAGACGTTGCAGGCGGAGCTCTTGCGCTTCGGGCTGGCCAAGGACGAGTTCGTCGACACGGATCACTGGCCGCGCCAGCTGTACGTCCGCGAAGCCCGGCGCATGGTCGGCGAGTTGGTGGTGACGCAGCGGGACATCCAGACCGAGCTGACCAAGCCGGACGTGATCGGCATGGGCTCCTACAACAGCGACTCGCACAACGTGCAGCGCCTCGCCACCGCGGACGCCGGCGTCGAGAACGAAGGCGACATGCAGGTGCCGGTCTCCCCGTACCAGATTCCCTACCGGATGATCGTTCCGAAGCGCACCGAGGCCAGCAACCTGCTCGTACCCGTCGCGTTCTCCGCCTCTCACGTGGCGTACTCCACGCTCCGCATGGAGCCTCAGTACATGATCATCGGGCAGGCGGCCGGCGTCGCGGCGGCGATGGCCGTCGATCGAGGCGTGGCCGTCCAGGACGTCGATACCAGGGCGCTGACGGCGCGGCTGCGCAGCCAACGCGCCGTGATGGAATGGAACCGTCCAACAGTTCAGGAGAACACCGATGCGCACTGGTATTGATCGCAGAGGAATCCTCAAGGGGATCGGGGCCGCGGCCCTGGTGTCGTCGGCGCCGGCTCGCTCAGCGGAGGCCCAGCCGAAGTTCTCCCGAATGCCGGCCGAGGGTCGGGACACGCCGAAGCTCTGCCTCGGGTTCTGGCAGACCGTGGACGAACCCGGGATGAGACGCGTGAAGCAGATCGGCATCGATCACGTGCTCACCGGCGGGCCCAGGATCCCGTGGGACGAGGCCGAGATCCGCGCTCGCATCGACCGCTTCAAGGCCGGCGGCCTGACGCTCTACAACATGATGATCTCCGGGTTCGACGACGTGATCTGGGGCCGGCCCGGCGCCGACGCGCAGATCGAGCAGGTGATCGCCTCGATCCGAGCGGCCGGCAGGGCCGGGTTGCCGGTGATCGAATACAACTTCTACGCGAACCGGCTGATGGAGGGCTACAAGGAGGAAATCGGCCGCGCGGGCGCGGGCTACACGGCGTACGACTACGAGCTGTCGAAGAGCCTGCCGCCCAAGGACGGAGTGGGGACGCACACGCGCGCCGAACAACTGAAGCGCGCGGAGCGCTTCCTGAAAGCCGTCGTCCCGGAAGCGGAGAAGGCCAACGTACGGCTGGCGCTGCACCCGAACGATCCGCCAGTGCCGCTCTCCCGCGGCTCGGAGCAACTGATGGCCACGTTCGAGCATTGAAAGCAGTACCTGGACCTCGTCAAGAGCCCCTTCAACGGCATGACGTTCGACTGCGGCGTCACCCGCGAGATGGTACCCGCGCGCGATCTACCCCGAGCACCCGCGCGCGATCGACGTGGACCGCGACAGCGGCTCGATCCGCGGCCAGTATCCCGG
>CAZVOI010000724.1:0-4540 GCA_964628275.1 uncultured Acidobacteriota bacterium
GGCGTGAAGCTACTGAACCAGATCCAGGACGTCTACCTGAACAAGGACGTGACGATCGCCTGACCGGCGAGCCGGCTACTTCAGTTCGCCCTTGGCTTCGAGCAGCGCGCGCTCGACGAAGACCGTCAGTCGGTCGCGAAATGCCGGTCCCGCGGCCAGGTCGAACGTCGGCTCCCACTTGGCGAGATCGATCGTGGACTGGATCGTCTTGGCGTCCTTGCCCGCGGCGCCGCCCGCCTTCACCTGCGCCGCCAGGTCGCGCAGGAACCCGCTCCGGTCCGAGACGATCTTGCCGCCATCCTTCACGGCGCCGTGGCCCGGTATCACCTTCGCGATGTCCAGCTTCGCCACCTGAGCCAGCGTCTCGCCCCATTCCGCCGGATACGAGTCGCGCGGGAAAGGCAGGCCGGCGGTGAGCAGGTCGCCGCCGATCACGACCTTCTCCTTCGGCAGGTAGACGACCAGGTCGCCACGAGTGTGGCCGCGCCCGAAGTAGAGCAGCTGGATGTCGCGCGACTTCTTGTGCAGGATCATCGAGCGGTCGAAGGTCAGCGTCGGCATCGTGATCTGGATCGTCTTCAACTCGGTCAGGTACGCCTTCTGTTGCTCGACCTGGGTCCTCAGGCGAGTGGCGTCGTCGCCGGTGGCGGCCGCCGCGCGCTTCTCGAGATCCGCGATCTGGCCCGGCAGCGCGCTGAGGCTGTCCTTGATGCTGGGGATCGCTTTCCCGGCGATGTCCTCGCGCGCGTTCACGTGCGACAGGAACTCGACGCCCTTCGGGTAGGCGTTGGCGTAGGCCTCGTTACCCTGGGTGTGGTCGTTGTGCCAGTGGGTGTTCACCACGTAGCGCACCGGCAGCGGCGTCACTTTCTTGATCTCGGCCATCAGCTCGCGCGCATACGAAGGCCGGTAGTGGGTATCGACCACGAGCACGTCGTCATCGTTCACGATGAAGGCCCCGTTCGAGCCGACCGGGATGCCCGGCTTCGGGATCGCGGCGTAGACGCCGTCCACCACCTTCACGATGTCGAAGCTCTGGGCGCGCGCGGGCGCCACCACGAGACATGCTGCAAGCACGAGGATCGACCGACGCATGCGGACCTCTTTCTTTCCGAACGCCGGGCGGAGCGGATACACTCTCCGGCGATGACGCTCGCTAGCCTGGCTCAGTTCGCCTTCATCATAATCGTACCGATCGTGGCAGTGGCGGGGGCGGTCGTGACGCTGCTGGCTTTGGGGGCGCTCTTCGACGTGCTCGACAATCCCGACGAAACGGCGTCGCGGGTTCAGGCGCTGTTCCGCCAGCCGCTCGCCGCTCCGATCACGCCCGGCCGCGAGAGCTATTACAAAGCCTACTGGGCTCGCTAGCCGGCCGCGTGCGCGCGCGCCGCGACGGCCTGCTGCTGCTGCTGGCCCTCGCCGCGCTGACCCTCTACGGCGCGTTCGCGGAACGCGGCCCCGCCCTGGTCGACGAGTACCTCTATCTCGCCAACGCCCGTTGCTTCTCGGACACCGGAAGCCTCGACGCGCGCTTCTACAACTCGACCGCCATCCTGAACCAGGGTTATCCGCACCAGGACATGCACGCCCCCGGCTACGTGCTGATCCTGGGCGCGGCGATGGCCGTTTTCGGCCCCGGCCTCCGGACAGCCGTGGGGCTCAACGCGATCGCGTACCTCGCGGGAGCGTTCCTGCTGCGACGCCTGGCGCGCGAGCTGGGCTTCGACACGCGCGCCCAGTTCGCGGCGGCCCTGCTGTTCCTGGCGCTGCCGGTCTACCTGCCTTACGTCTTCTGGGCGATGCCGGAGGTGCTGGTCGGCGTCCTGGCGCTCGCCGTGTTGACATCGGCCGCGAGCCTCGCCGGTCCGGTTGGCGCGATCGTGACCGGCCTGCTGCTCGGCTCGGGTCTGCTGGTGCGCGAGTCGCTGCTGTTCCTCCTGTTGCCGACGCTGGTGTTGCTGCGCTCGTGGCGCCGCGCCCTGCTCGCGCTCGCCGCGACAGGCGCGTTCCTGCTGCTCGTCTACATGCCGCTCTCGAAGAACCGCGGCGAAGGCGGCACCAACTTCTGGCGGGCGACGCGACACGGCGCCGCCGTCGAGTTCGACGCGCTCGGCGACGCGGGCAGCGGCCGGATCGCGCCCGCCGCCAGCCGAGCCAAGGACCGCGCGGCGGCCACGCTCGCGATGCTGGCGGGGCCGCTGGTGGGCCACACCGAGCGGGCGATCCTGTTGAGCTACCTGCTGATCGCGCTCTTGCCGCTGGGAACCGTCGCCCAAATGAGCGCCTCCCAGCGGCGCCTGTACCTGGCCCTGCTGGCGAGCTTCCTGGCGCTCGTCTTCGCCATGCTCGGGTTCTTCCAGGTCCCGCCCTGGAGCGCGCCGCGCTACCTGATGCTGCTGGCTCCACCATTCCTCTTGTGGATCGCCGCACCCGCGGCACGCCGAAGCTGGACGCTCCCTGCCGGCGCCGTGGCGGCGTTCGTGGCGCTAACCGTCGCAACCCTCGCGGCTTTCAACCCGTACGTGGACCTGCGCCGGCGCCGCCAGGAAGCGAACACGGACTACCTGGAGCGCTACATCGGAAAGGACGCACGCCGGGTGTTCGCGAACGACGCCTATCTCTTCGGGCTGCGCCACTACCCGGTCGAGGTCGTCGTCCTGCTGCCGAGCCTCGACGCGATGCGCGCGCTCGACCAGCAGCTCGCGTTCGACTACGTGGTGCTGCCCACCGACTGGCCAGGCCTCCGCGAGTTCAACCGGCCGCGCCGCTTCGAGTTCGTGAACCGCGACGACGAGATGGCGGAAGCGCGGATCTACAAGCGCCTGGGGCGCTAGCTCGGCTCAGGCGACGCGCAGCGCCTTCTGGACGGCCGCTGGAGCGCGCGCGATGACCAGGAGATAGGCGCGGGTCGGACCTTCCGGGACGCGCTTGCCCTGCTCCCAGTGGCGGAGCGTGTTGACGCTAAAACCGAACCTCGCTGCGAACGTCTGCTGGGTCAGACCCAGACTCGTGCGAATCTCCCTGACATCCACTCGGACGGGAACATGGACACGGTAGGCTTTCTTCGAAGCGCCACCCTTGGCATATTCCAGGGCCTGCTCCAAGCCGCGCCGGATGCTGCTTGCCACTTTGCTCATCGGGTCTGCCTCCTGTAAGTCGCGATTAAGGCCTTCGTCAACCTACGAAATGCGTTGCGGTCATCTTGCGAGAGGTCTGCCCTTTCGTTCTTCGCGAACGCGGTGAGCACGAAGAGCGGGACGTGGAGGCTGGCAAAGAAGTAGATCACTCTCGCGCCGCCGCGCTTCCCGCGTCCTTCCAATCCCCAGCGGAGTTTGCGGATCCCCCCGGCGCCTGGGACCAAAACGCTGTCGGATGACGGGCCAGGTAGCTGATCACCGCTTCCCGTTCCTCGTCGGTCATCAGTTCGCCGGCCCGCCTGATGAAGTCTGGCGTTTCGACCACGGTTACGAAGGTCAGAACCGACACCGCCCATTGTAGTCCAATGCACTACCTGGAAAGAAGCGGACGGGCTCTTGTGTTCTGGTGTGGGGCGCCGCTGGCCCGCTAGCCGCGCGGCTCGGCGATCATCTTCATGCCGTAGCGCGGGCGGAGCGTGATCAGCGCCTGCGGCTCGACGCGCGCTTCGGGCGCCAACCGCAGCCGGAAACGCTGCGCGATCGACGCGATCAAGAGCGTACCCTCCATCCAGGCGAACGACTCGCCGATACACTGCCGGGCGCCGCCGCCGAACGGGAAATAGGCGAACTTGGCGCGCTCCGCCTTGGCCTCTTGTGTGAAGCGATCGGGGTCGAAGCGCAGCGGGTCCGGGAAGAAGCGCGGATCGCGGTGCGCGACGTACGGGCTCATCACCACGTAGGTGCTCTCGGGGATCGTGTATGCGCCGATTGAAACCTCGCGCAACGAACGCCGGCCGAACGCCCAGGCCGGCGGATACAGA
The DNA here is from genome assembly GCA_964628275.1 of uncultured Acidobacteriota bacterium. Classification (GTDB taxonomy): domain Bacteria; phylum Acidobacteriota; class Vicinamibacteria; order Fen-336; family Fen-336; genus CAZVOI01. The sequence continues at coordinate 3,959 of CAZVOI010000724.1, forward strand.
CGGATCGACTCGGCGAAGACGCGCTCGGTGAGCGCGAGCTGCGGCAGGTCCTCGAAGGTCGGCAGGCGCCCGGCGAGAACGCGGTCGACCTCCGAGTGGAGCGCCGCTTCGGCCTCGGGGTTCTGCGACAGGCAATAGAAGGTCCAGGTGAGAGCGTTGGCGGTCGTCTCATGGCCGGCCAGGAACAACGTCATCACCTCGTCGCGGAGCTGGAGGTCGGTCATGCAGCTGCCGTCCTCCTCGTCCTTGGCCAGCATCAGCATCGACAGCAGGTCGCCGTGGTCGCGGCCGCTCTGGCGCCGCTCGGTAATGATCCGATAGATGGTCGCGTCGAGCCGCTCGCGCGAGCTGACGAAGTCGCGGTTGCTCTGGAGCGGCAGCCGCTCGACGAGCCAGGCGAACGGCATCGCGAAGCGCGGGAAGAGCGCCATCACCCGCGAGAGCGCCAGGCCGATCTCCGGCGCCTCGCGCTCGACATCCGAGTCGAAGAGCGTCTTGCCGGCGATCGCCATCGTGAGCGCCATCAACTCGGTCGAGAGATCGATCGTCTCCCCCGCCCGCCAGCTCGCCCGCCGCCGCGCC
>CAZVOI010000725.1:0-2443 GCA_964628275.1 uncultured Acidobacteriota bacterium
GGCCAGGTAGCTCGTGACCTCGGCGGGCTCCGTCAGCACCCGCTGCTCGTCGTGGATCTTCACGCTTGCCATCGTCCGCTCCCTTCGCTGCGCCCCACCGCCTCGAGCAGGAACTCCAGGATCTCGAGGTGTCGAGAAACCTCCGCCACGTCCTTGCCCCAGGTGTAGAGGCCGTGGCGCCGGATCAGGAACGCGTGCGCGCCTCGGCTGTCGCGCAGCATCCGCTCGACGGCGTCCTTCTCGCGCGGCCAGTCCTGCGAGTTCTGGATGATCGGCAGCCATTCGCGGTGCGCGTGGCTGGTGACGCCCGCGAGGCCCTTCAGCATCTCGTAGCCTTCGATCGCCAGGCCGCCTTCGGCCGCGTGGCGGTCCGAGAGCAGCGTGCTCCAGGTCGAGTGGGTGTGCGCGACCGCGCCGGCGCCGCAGGCGCGGACGACGGCGAGGTGCAACAGCGCCTCGGCCGAAGGCTTGCCGTCACCCATCGGCCGCGACTCGGCGTCGATCTCCAGGATCTGGTCGGAGCCGAGGCGGCCCTTGTCGACGCCGCTCTCGGTGATCGCGAGCCGCAGCGGCTCCGTCTGGGTCACCGCGCTGAAGTTGCCGCTGGTGCCGAGCACCCAGCCGCGCGCGTAGGCGCGCGTGGCCAGCGCCACGATCTCCGGAGCCACGTCCAACCGGGTCGGCATGCCCCGCCATTGTCCGTCTCGCGAGCGGCGCCGAGCAAGCGCCGCGCCGGCTATGCTACGCAGCGATGATTGGAAACGCGCTGGTCGCGCTGGTCGCCTTCGAGCACCTGTGGTTTCTCGTGCTCGAGATGTTCCTGTGGCAGAAGCCGATCGGGCTGAAGACCTTTCGGCAGACGCCGGAGCAGGCCGAGGCGACCGCGACCCTCGCGGCGAACCAGGGCCTCTACAACGGCTTCCTCGCGGCAGGGCTCCTCTGGAGCCTGATGGCTCCGGCGGCGCTCGCCACGCCCCTGAAGCTCTTCTTCTTGAGCTGCGTGGTGGTGGCGGGAGCGTTCGGCGCCTTCAGCGTCTCGCGGCGGATTCTCTTCATCCAGGCCGGCCCCGCGCTGCTGGCGCTGCTCGCGGTCCTCTACTCGCGGTCCTGAACCAGGAGGCAGAATGGCCAAGAAGGCCGAGCTGAAGACCAAGCGGACGACTTCGAGCGTCGCGAAGTTCCTCGGCGCGATCGAGGACGACGAGCGACGGAAGGACTGCCTGGCCGTCGCGAAAATGATGAAGAAGGCGACCAGGGCCGAGCCCGCGATGTGGGGCCCGAGCATCGTCGGCTTCGGCACGCTGCACCTCGAGTACGCGAGCGGCCGCGAGCTGGACTGGTTCCCGATCGGCTTCTCGCCGCGCAAAAACGATCTCACCCTGTACCTGGCGATCGGCTACGAGCGCCATCCGGCGCTGATGAAGAAGCTCGGCAAGCACAAGACCGGAAAGTCCTGCTTGTACCTGAAGCGGCTGGCCGACGTGGACCTCGACGTGCTCCGGCAGTTGATCGAGAAGGCAGTCGCCGGGGCGAAATGAGCCGCCGCTTGACAGGCTTTCGCCAAGCCTCATAATCCGCGCCCGATGCACGTGACGGTCAAGGCGGCCGGATTCGCGTTTACCTGCTCCAATGGAGCGGGGGAGGCGCTCGTCTAGGCGACTCCTTCAAGAACGGCCGCAGTGAGGCCCGCTCCCGGAGACCCCGGCAGCGGGCCTTTTGCTTTTTTGCACGCAGGAAAGGAACCAACATGACGAGCGCGTTGACGGTCGCGATCCAGGGCGAGGAGGGCTCCTTCAGCCATCAGGCGGCTTTGGGTCTTCTCGGCGATTCGATAAAGGTGCAGCCCAAGCCGGACTTCGACGCGCTGTTCAAGGCCGTGACTTCGGGCGGCGCCGATCGCGCCCTGGTGCCGATCGAGAACTCGCTGCACGGCTCGATCCACGAGAACTACGACCGCTTGAAGGCGAGCGACCTGCACATCGTCGACGAGACCCAGCTCCGCATCAAGCACTGCCTGATCGCGCGGCCCGGAGCGTCCTTGGCGTCGATACGGCGCGTCGCCTCGCACGCCGTGGCGCTCTCGCAGTGCCGGCGTTTCTTCGAGGAGCGGCCGCAGATCGAGAAGATCGTCGCCTACGACACCGCCGGCAGCGTCAAGGACCTGCTCCGCGACGGCCTGCAGACCCAGGCGGCGATCGCGTCGTGTCTCACCGCCAAGCTCTACGGCGGTCAGATCCTGCTCGAGGGCATCGAGGACGATCCCCAGAACTACACCCGTTTCCTGTTGCTGGCTCGCGAGCCGGGAGAGGTAGCGGCGGCGACCAAGACCTCGGTCGTGTTCTCGCTCAAGAACGTTCCCGGCGCGCTGCATCGCGCCCTCGCGGCCTTCTCTTCGCGCGGTGTCGATCTCGCCAAGATCGAGTCGCGGCCGCTGCGCGGCCGG
>CAZVOI010000726.1:0-1555 GCA_964628275.1 uncultured Acidobacteriota bacterium
GTCAGAACCGTCTTCAGGTTGGCGTCGTCCACGCGTGAGTGGATGGCGTCGCGCGCGCCGTCACCTTCTTTCCGCATGTACTCGGCGAGCACGGCCGTGCCACCCCACGTGCCACCTGCGAGCGCCTGACCGTTGAAGTAGTCGCGGTTGCCTCCGGTCAGGCGCACGTTCGCGGTAGGCTTCACGGGCGGCGCCGGCGTCAGGTAGTTCACTACGCCTCCCACGGTGACCGGGCCGTAAGCGATCTGGCCCGCTCCCTTCACGACCTCGATCGACTCGAAGCGCTCGACCGGAGGATGGTAGTAGGTCGCGTTGTCGCCGTAGGGAGCGTAGGTGACGAACAAGCCATCCTCGAGGAGCAGCGTCTTCGAGGAGCGGGTGGGGTTGAGGCCGCGGATCCCGATGTTGGGCCGCAGCGCGAGCCCCTCCTCGTCGCGGACGTTGACGCCGGTCGCTTTCTGAAGCGCCTCGTTCACGTTCGCGACTCGGGCGTTCTCGAGTTGCCCGCGGTCGAGCAAGTCGACCGAGCCCGGCAGGCGCGCGAGAGTCTCGGCGCTTCCCGCCAGGCGTGTCCCGACCACTGTGACCTCCTCCGAGAAGACGCCCGGCTGCAAGCTCAGTTGGACCTCGGCGGCCGTGTCTCCGGAGAGGCGGACTTCCGCACGCGCCACCGAGAAGCCCGGAGCGCTCGCCGACAGCTCGAACTCACCCGGTAGCGCCTCGAGGGCGAAGCGCCCGTCGATACCCGAGCGCCCGCTCACCAGGAAAGAGTCCGACTCCCGACGCAGTCTCAACGTCGCTCCGCCGACCGGCGCGCTGGTCGAATCGACGACTCGGCCGCGAACGACGGATGTCGTCAGGACCACCCCCGCGCGTCGTTCAGCGAGCGGCTCTGCCTGAGCATCGCTGCTGAAAGTGAGGCTGGCTGGGAGCAGGCTGGCAATCAGCACGACGGCGACGAGACTGGGTCGGGCGAGAGCGGCCATGCTTCTTTCAATCCTCCGCACACTCGACATCCACGGGTCATGCCAGGCGGCGAGTGGGCACCGCTAACCAGTTGACCTTACGATAGATGATCGATGCGATAGCTTACTATGAAAGTGAGTTTCAATTTCATTTATTGCGCGGATCGAAAAGGATGCGCGCACATCCTGCGGGAAGCGCTCCCTCTGTTGAGCTTCGGCTACGGCCCCGCATCTCGCGGTGCGGGCCGGGCGATAGTGCTCACTCGGGGGCGTCGATCGGTTTCACGGGAGACAGGAGCCGCAAGAATGAGAAACGCCGCCAAGCTCATGATGGTGATGGTCGCCTTGTCGGCCACCTCCGCGTTCGCGGCCGATTGGCCGTGGATCTACGGACCGACAGGCAACAGCAACTCGACTCAGAAGGGCCTGTTGCGTACCTGGCCAGAGGCCGGCCCGAAGCTGCTTTGGTCGGCGCCGATGAGCGTCGGCTTCGGCGGCCCGGCCGTCAGCGACGGCAAGGTCTACCTGCTCGACAGGGACGAGAAGGTCGGGGACACGCTACGAGTGCTCGACCTCAGCAGCGGCAAGGA
>CAZVOI010000727.1:0-3090 GCA_964628275.1 uncultured Acidobacteriota bacterium
CTCCAGCTTTCGCTCGTCGGCGACCGCCTTGGTTTCATTCCGGAAGCGCCGGTAGTTCTCGTCTTCGTCCCTGCCGCCGCGCGGCAGCGGCAGCGCGACGTAGATCTTCGCGTGAGTCGGAAGCGAGGAGATCCGGTCGAGCAGCTTGTGCAGATCGGGAGTGAAGCGCTCCAGGCCGACGCCGGTCGCCGCTTCGTGGTCGCCGAACGGGCCGAGCACGACGATCCCCGGCGCGAACTTTTCGGCCAGCTTCAGCTCCTGGCTGCGCAGCATCGACTTGGGGTTCTCCAGCGCGTGGTCGATCACGCTGCCCTGAGGATGGCCGAAGTTGCCGACGCGATAGCGGCTGCCGCCGCCGGTTAGAAAGCCTCCGCCGGTGGGCGCCTGGGCGGCGTCGGCCTTGAAGTCGGCGTCGAGCCGCTCGCCCAGCAGCCGCGGGTACTCGGGGTCGTTCTCGCGATGCAGGCTGTGCGTCGTCTGCTCGCCGAGCAGCGCGACCCGGGTCGAGGCCAGCGGCGGCCCCGCGAGCAGGCTGAGGCCGAACCATAGCGCCGCGAAGCTCACTCGCCTTCCTCCTCCATCAACTCCAGCGTGACCGAGCCGAAGCCGGTGCCCATCTTGGCACGGTACGGGATCGCGCTCTCGTCGGCGGAGATCCAGAGCCGCAGGGTTCCCGTGACACCCGCGGCGCTCTTGCTGCTGACGCCGATCTCGACGCACACCGTGTCCACTTTGCGGCCGCGCCAGTTGATCGGCTCGCTGCGCGCGGCCCGAATCGGGGTGCCCTTCCACGTCGCGTCCACGATCCTGAGCACCGACAACGAGCCCTTGGCCCGCGCGACGGCTCGGGCGGCGGCGATCACCGAGATGCCGTCGTGGGGGCGCGCCTCCGGCGGGACCTTCAGGACTTCGTAGGAGAAGAGGCCGTCGGCCGCCTGGCGAACCGTGAAGCTGTCCGTCGCTGGGTCGGCTTCGAAGGTCGCCTGGCGCCGGCCGGTGGCGGAGTCGTTCGAGGCGTCGCGGTGGGAGACGAGGCCGCCGTCCTGGCCCACGTGCGATTCGAAGCGGCTGTCGATGTGCATGAACAGGATCGCCCGGCCCGACTTGGCCTCGAGCGTGAGCAGCCTCGCGGGCCGCCCGCGAACTTCGAGGAGCCCGCCTTCGCGCAGCGTGACCGTCCCGATCGGAATCACCAGGTACTTTCCCTGGTAGCGCAGGGTGCGGCCGGCCGGAAGCGGAGGCGCCGGTGCCATCTCCGTGGGGAGCCCGCCGGGATGCAGGGCGCCCGCTCTCTGGCGCGCGACGCGAGCCGCCTCGGGATTCCCGAGAGCCTGCTCACAGTCGGCGAGAGCGCTCCAGGCCGTGTACAGGTCGGCCTCCTCCGCAACCGCGCGCCGGAAGCCGTCGCGAGCTCGCGCGAGATCGTTGGCCTCGGCGAACAGCCGAGCGGCCCAGAAGTGATCGCGCCCCGTCGCCCCCTTCATCTTCAGGAGCGCCGACGCCGTGTCGAGAGCCTCGCGGCGCCCCAGCTCCTGCTGAGCCTTGGCGAGCCAGCGTGAAGCGGGCAACCAGGCCGGATGGAGGGCGCGCAGGCCGCCGAACACGCGTTCGGCGGCCTCGCCGTTTCCTTTGTAGAGCAGGACGACGCCCTGGTTGAAGTCGCGCTCGCGGGCGGGGGCCTGTCGGCCGAGAGCGGCGAGCGCCGCGTCCGAGTCGCCCTCCAGCCAGGACTGGATGGCTCCGGGCGGTTCCACCGGGCTCGCGACGCGGGCCAGCAGCAGTGCTATGAGCGCTGCCCCGGCGGCTCGCGAGCCACGGCCGCTCACGAGCTCGATCCCGCCTCCGTTTGGGCGAGCAGCTCACGCCGGATCTCCAGTGCCCTCGGCAGCGACCTCACCATCGTCACCGGCCGCGGCAGCACGGTGGTGATCGCCAGCTCTTCGAGCTTGGGAATCAGTATGAAGAAGGCGGCCAGCCGGAACGGCCAGATCGAGACGCCCGCGAACATCAGCACCGTGGCGATCCAGACCACGTACGCGATCAGGTGGGTGCCGCGCGTGTGGTAGCTGGTCAGCTTGCCGAACTTCAAGAAGCCGTAGAGTTTCGGGACGACGAAGCTGAAGACGATCAGCCAGAAGTAGGGAGCTTCGTCGCGGACCACCTCCGGGCGAAGCCAGTACGTGCACAGCGGAAGCGTCGAGTAGGTGGCGAAGTCCGCCCAACTGTCGAGCCGCGCGCCGAACTCGCTCGACTGCCCCAGCCAGCGCGCCAGCTTGCCGTCGACCGCGTCGCTGAGGGCCGAGATGATGAGCAGCGCCAGGAACACGTTGGCGGCGCCCGCGTGCGCCAGCGCGATCAGCGCCGGCACCATGAATAGTCGCGAAAGAGTGACCAGGTTGGGCACGGTCCAGAGAGTCGTCAGAGCGGCGCCGCCCGGTGGGTCCGGCGCCAGCGCGTCTTTGGACATCGCTGCCGCTACCTCCCGCGCTCGAGCGCCATCAGCCGACTCAGCGTCCGAACCACGCGCTCCATGAAGCCGTAGTGCTGGAGCGTGTGAGCCATCAGGTACAGGGCGACACGGTTCACCGCCAGGTCGGCCAGGGACAGGGCAAAGCCGGAGCGCCACTCCTCGCGGTCGATGGCGTATCCGGACGCTTGCTCGAGCGCCTTCCGGTGAACCTCGACGTAGTGGCCGACCTCTTCGGCGGTCGCCTCGGGAGTCAGCACGAAGCACAACAGCTCGGCCAGGTCGTGCTGGGGAAGCTGAAGCGTCGCGAGCTCCCAGTCGTAGGCGACGAGCCGCGTCGAGCCATTGCGGTTTCGCAAGGCGATGTTCCGAGGATTGAAGTCGTTGTGGATCAGCGTCCGGGGCATCGCCTCGATCTCGGACCACCATTGCGGGATGCGGCGCACCAGATCATGATGAAGCGCGAGGCAATCGCTCGAGACCCATTCCGGGAACTCGTGGAAGGAATGAACGGCGAGGTCCTGCCACAGCTCCGTCATCTCCGTCATGCTGTCGGCGGTCGGGGCCGAGCCGAGCCAGGGCATCTCCAGAAGCTCCGGCTCGCGGCGGTACCAGATCGAGTG
>CAZVOI010000728.1:0-12228 GCA_964628275.1 uncultured Acidobacteriota bacterium
CCGCGTTCGTCTCGTTCCTTGCCGACGAGGCGGTGTTCTTCGGCCGTGCCGTGCAGCGGGGCAAGGCCGCGGTCGCCGAAGCCTGGAGACCGTTCTACGACGCCAAGCAGGCCCCGTTTTCCTGGGGGCCCGAGAGCGTGGAGGTGCTCGACTCGGGCACGCTCGGCATCAGCAGCGGACCGGTCCTGAGCCCAACCGGCCAGCGCGTCGGCACGTTCAACTCGATCTGGCGGCGCGAGAAGGACGGGAGCTGGAAGATCATCTTCGACAAGGGCTGCCCGCCGTGCGACTGCGCGGCGGCGTCGCCCAAGCCCGGCCTCTAGCCGGAAGCCGTTCGATCTCGTCGCCAAGGTCCAGTAACGTCGGCTCGTGGCGGCGGACCTGCGACGTTGTGCTCTCTACCTGCTGCTGAGCCTCGCGTTTCTCTGGCCGCTGCCGCTTCATCTCACCACCAGCCTGCCCGCGACGCCGTACTGGTGGGACGCAGTCCATCACCTCTTCGTCGCGGACACGAGCCGGGGCAACCTGTTCGCAGCGGGCGCCCACCGCCTCGACGCTTTGGCGTTCCATCCGCACCCGCACGCGCTCGTCTTCTCGGAGCACCTGCTGCTCTTCGGTCTCGTGTTCGGTCCGATCGAGGCCGTGTCCACGCGCCCCGCCGCGTATAACACCGTCTTGATCGTGCTGTTCGCTCTCGCGGGTTTCACGATGGACCGACTCGCCCGCCGCCTGGGTGCACGGCCATGGGCGGCGGCGATCGCCGGCGCCGCGTTCGCGTTCTCTCCGATCCATTTGTTCCACCTGACGCGAGCGACCGTCCTCACCGGTTTCTGCTTTCCGCTCGCGTGGCAGGCGCTCTTCGACTGGTGGGAACGCCGGCGACATCGGCGAGCGCTGGCGCTCGGCGCGTGTCTTGCGCTGCCCGCGTTCATCAGCCTCTATACGACCGCGTTCGTGGGCCTCAGTGTCCTGACGCTGGTGGCCGGAGTCGCGCTCACGGGCGTCAACTCGAGCGGAACACGTCGCGGCGGCTGGCAGACGCTGGTCTCTGCCATCCCGCCGCTGCTCGTGGCGGCTCTCTACAACATGCCCTATTTCATCGAACCCGAGGCCGGCGGCCTCTCGCGAACACCGGGAGAGATCGCCGAGTGGAGCGGCACGCCCCGGCAGCTGCTGTCGGCGGATCCGCTCTCGCGCGCCTGGGGCGAGCTGCTTCCGGACGCGGACAGATTCGAGGGGTCGTCTGCGTTCCTGGGCGCGATGGCCTGGGCGATCCTGCTGCTGGGTTCCTGCCGCGTCCTTCGGCGGCCGAGGGCGTCGCCGGTTGCATCGGGTCTCTTTCTGACGGCACTCTGCTGCGTGCTCTTCTTCTTCGGACCGACACTGCGGCTCGGCGAGGGCTGGTCGGTGCCGGGACCTTGGGCGGTCCTGATGAACGTCCCCGGACTCCAAGCGATCCGCGCGCTGCGCCGCTTCTCGACGCCGCTTCTCGCCGCGGCGCTCGCACTGGGCGCGCCGGTCTTGTCGGATCTCGTCGAACGCCGCACGCCGCTGCGGCGGGTCTTGGTTCCGCTCCTGTTCGCCCTGCTGTTCGTCGACCTCTGGCCGCGGCCGATCCCGCTGCGCACTCACGACGATCCCTGCGCCAACCCGCTCTGGCAGGCGCTCGCGGCGCGTCCTGACAAGGCACCCGTTTTCAGCTTGCCCTACCGCTTTCACGCCGAGGGCGCCCTGGTTCAGGAAGCCACCCGCTGCCACGGCCATCCGACGACCAACGGCGCGCTCAGCTACTTCCCGGCTGATCTCAAGGAGCTGCGCGATCTGTCCGACCGAATGGCGGAACCCGAGGCGTGTCGCCAACTGGTAGAGCGGCTGCGCGGGATGCGCGTCGGCTACGCAGCGATCAGCGCTCGTAGCCTCGAACCGCCTCCGCGGCGCGCCGCCAGATGCTTGCTCTCCGAAGGCGCCACGCCCGTCTTCAGCGACGCTTGCTCGGCGCTTCTCGAGCTGCCCGCGACGCGGCCCGCCGGCGCCAACGACGAAGCCACGCTCGGCGTCGACCTGATCGCGGCGTTCGCGCGCTGCCAGCGCCGCGACACTCCGTAGCGCTAGCTGATCGTGATCATCGCCTCGAGCGCTTGGATCACTTCGTCGGTGCCGGAGAAGCGGGCCTGCGGCGTCGGGTCGAGGCAGCGCAGCAGGAAATGGTCGAAGCGCTCCGGCACGCCAGGTGCTAACTGCGAGGGCCGGGTCATCGGGCTGCCGCTACGTGCTTTGGGCTCGACGCCGGTGAGCGCCTGGTACAAGACCGCACCCAGCGCGAAGATGTCGCCCGCCACGTCCAACTGGTTCTCGGGCGCGCGGTAGGCGTCCGGCGGGCTCGCGACGCGATACAGACAGCCGAGCCCGAGATCGGCCAGCTTCACGACGCCCGCCAGGATCATGATATTCGAGGGACGAATCGAGCCGTGCACCAGGCCGCGCGCGTGGATGAAGGAGAGCACCTGCGCCAGAGTGCGCCCCAGGCTGTGGCACTGGTGCACGCTCATGCGCTGTCCGGAACGGAACGACTCGTGGAGGTTCGAGCCGCGCACGAACTCGGCCAGAACGCAGCTCTGACCGTCGAGGTCGACGACGCCTAGCACTTTCACCAGGTTCGGGTGCGAGAGACGCGCGGCCGCGATCATCTCGGCGACCAGCGGGCCCAGCACGTCGGGCTTGAGCGCGGCCTCCGGTAGCACCCGCAAGGCGAGACTGCGGCCGTCGGTCTGGTCTTCGGCACGATACACGGTGCCGAGCGGCCCCGAGCCCACCTGTTCCTTGGTGACGAAGCGCGGTTCGCTGGCGGGAACCGCGATCGCAGGTGTCGGCTCCGGGGCTGGTGGCGGCGGTGGCGCGGCCTGCGGGGCCGCTGAAGCTGCCGCGGCTGGCTCCTGGAGCTGGCGCAGGCGTTGCGCCACGTCGCGGAACGCGAAGTCGAGCGCGAGGATCTTCTTGTGAATGGCGATCGCGGCCATCTGTTCGCCGGTCGCTTCCGAGGCCAGCGCCAGCCAATAGAAGAGCGAGAGGTTGGCCACCGACATCGGCTGGCCGGCGAGCGCGTGCTGCAGCCGCTCGTTCGCGAGCGCCGGCATGTCGACTTCGAGAAAGAGCCGCGCCAGGAGCTCGGTAGCCGCGATGTAGTTTTCGTCCATCGGATCGACGCGTTGCAGGAGTGTGATCGCCTTCTGCTTTTCCCCGGCGCGGGCCGCGACCTCTCCGCTCTTGAACGTGAGCCCGGCGCGCTCGAAGAGCTCGGCGGAGCGTGCGCCGTCGCCCAGCTCCTCGAAGAGCTTCGCCGCCGTCTCGAACTGCCCGGCCTTCTCGTGGGCCGCGGCCGCGCGCGGCTTTTCACCCGCGCGCAGATACACCGAGGCCGCCTCGGCGAAGGATCCTCCGGATTCGTAGGCGCCCGCCGCCTCCGTCAGCAAACCCAGCGATTCGAAGAGCTCGGCCGCGCGATAGAAGTCCTGGCCTTCGTGGAAGAACGCCGCGGCCTCCGCCATCCGGTCGTCTTTGAAGGCCACCTCGCCGCGGAGCAGAGCGGCCTTCACCGGGTCGCCCGCGCGCTCCCAGGCGGCGGCGGCCTTGTCGAGCGCCTCGGCGCGCTCGTAGTGCTCGCCCGCCTTGCGATGCTCGCCCAGCGCGCTGGCGGCGTCGGCAGCTTCGTTGTGGAATCCCCCTCGCGCGAAGATCTGCAGCGCACGGTCGAGCGCGCCGGTGCGCGTGTAGAGCTGTCCGGCCAAGAGCGCCGCCTTGCGGTCGGCCGAAGCGCCGCCGCCCTGAGAGGCGCCGTACGCGACGTTCTCGACGAAGTGGCGTTCGTAGCATTCGGCGGCCCGCGAAAGATCGCCGCTCTTCTCGTACGCCTGCGCCGCGCGCAGTGGATAACCGCCCTTCAAGTAAAGGTCGGCGGCCTTGTCCCATTGATTCGCCTGGCCATACAACTTCGCGGCCTCGAGCGACTGGCCGCGCTGCACCAGAAGCTCGGCGGCCTTCGCGGCCTGCTCCGCTCGCGTCAGCGCATCCGCCTTCTTGTGGTCGCCGCTCTTCATGTAGAACTCGGCGGCCTGCCTGCGCTTGCCGATCCGGCCGAAGAGCTCGGCGGCGAGGAGGAGTTCCTCGTCCTGAACACAGGCCTCGGCCGCTTGTTGACCTCGGAACCGCAAGTGCCCGGAATCTTCACCACGTCGACCTTCCTTGGCGCGTCGGCCGAGTATAGCCGCCGGCTTCTGCGGTAGCCTCGCCGTTGCTGGAGGGGGCATGCCATTCTCGATGAAAGCGGCCGCGACTGGCTTGGGGCTTGCGCTGGCACTCGCGGCTTCCGCCGCCGAGCCGACGCTCACAATCGATCTGGGCGGTGGCGTCTCGCTGGATCTCGTGCTCGTGAAGGCGGCGAGCTTCAAGCAGGGCTCGCCGCCAAGCGAGTCGGGACGAGCCGAGGACGAGGTCCTGCGCGAAGTCACGATCACCCGCGACTTCTACGCCGGCAAGTACGAGGTCACCCGCCGTCAATGGAATCGCTTCGTCGAAGAGACGCGTTACAAGAGCGAAGCGGAGCGTGGCACCTCCGGCGGCTTCGGTTGGGACGGCAAAGCGCTGACGCAGGCCGCGCGCTTCACTTGGCGCGATCCCGGTTTTCCGAACGGCGACGATCATCCCGTCACGATTCTGACGTACGACGACGCGCTGGCCTTCACGATCTGGCTGACCAAGCGCTCGCGCCGTGCGATAACGCTTCCAACTGAAGCCGAATGGGAGTATGCGGCGCGGGCGGGCAGCCGCGGGCGCTTCTATGCCGGCGACGCGATGGCGGTCGCCTCTGAGATGGGTTGGATGAAAACCAATTCTGGCAACGCCACGCACGCGGTCGGCCAGAAGAAGCCAAACGCCTTCGGCCTTTACGACATCACCGGCAACGTCTCCGAGTGGTGTCTCGACTGGTTCGCGCCGTATGCGCCGGGGCCGGTCACGGATCCGCTCGAGACCCGCTCGACCTACGGCGACAAGCCACGACGCGTGCTGCGCGGCGGCTCGTGGCTCAAGGACGCCGCCGGCTTCCGCTCGGCCGCGCGTTCGCGGAGCGCCCCCGGCAGCCGCAACGCCGACATCGGCTTCCGCATCGTGGCCTCGGTGGAAACGGCCGCGCCAGCCGCCCCGCTCGCGTCCGCTCCGTCCGCTCCACCCGCTTCGTCCGCCAAACCGGCGCAACCGGCGAGCCAGGGCTCGTCGTCGAGCCTCGTCGGCGCGTTGGTGTCGCTGGTCGTGTGCGTCGGCCTCGCCTGGGTGGTGTCGCTCATCTGGAAAGCCCTTCGCGCGCCGAACCGCCCGCGCACCAAGATCGCAAACGACGGGTTCACTTTGCATCTGCCCGGCGCAAAGATCGGGAACCGGGTGCGGTACAGCTATACAGTCGACGGCGTCAGCCACACCGACGAGACCACCGTGACCGGCGATCCGGCGCAGGGCGTCTTCGTTTACACCGGCAGCCGGCCGAGCGCCGTGCAGCTGTTGAGCGTCGCGGGCGTCGCGGCCGCCGCTGCCACGCTCGCGGGCCGCAAATCCCAGCGGCGAACCTACGACTCGACTCCGACGACGACACGATCCGTTCTCGACGACGACGACGAGCCGAGCGGGTTCCGCGGGTATCCCTCCGCCTACTGATCCTCGCGGCGCGACGTGACGTCCGCGATCGTGTGGAGCGAGCCTGGAGATCCCGCGTGGCGAAGCGCGCGCGCCACGCGAGGCCTGGAGCGTTTCGGGCTTACGAGCGTTGGCGTCGCCGCCGACCTCGAAAGCCAGCGATCCGCGATTGCTTTCGCTCCGGGCTCGGTATGGATCATCCGCTCCGGCGCCTGGCCGATGGCCGGGTCCTGGCGCGCGCCTCCCCCGAGCGCCACCGGACGGCCGCTCCTCGCACTCGGAGCCGTGCGCGGCGAGGCCGCGCCGGCGTGGAGTTCCAGCGATCTCGAGGCTGGGCCGCTGCCGCCGACGTGGAGCGTCTACCTGGAGGCGCCGCTGGCGCGAGCCCTCAGCGAGAAGCTCGGATCGGGTCTCGAGGCGGCGCTCGCCGCGCTACGCGAGGAATGCCGGCCCCGCGTGGTCCGCGTGCCGGCGTTGGATGTCGGCTGGGACCAACGGCTGCGCGTCGCCGAGGTCGTCACCAGCCTTCAGCAAGGCGGCGCCGAGCGCGTTGCGATCGACTTGGCACTCGCCCTGCCGCGCGAGGGCCTGACGACGCGCCTGGTCGCGCTCGGCGGGCCGACCCGAGCCTTGTTCCCTGTGCCGGCAGGGGCGGTGATGCTCGCCTGGGAGCGCGAACCCGATCGCGCGGCGCGCGCGATGCGGCTCGGACAGGCTCTTATCGCGGACGGCATCGACGTCGCGCACGGGCACCTGCTCGAGGCTGACGACGTTCGCGCGCTCGCGGCTTCGGGCGTGCCGCTGGCGCTCACGATCCACAACGTGCGCCCCGGGTGGCCCGCGGGCCTCGAATCGTTGCGCACTCCGGACGCGACGCTTCTGATCGGCTGCGCGCGCGCCGTCGAGCGCGAGATGCGAGCGATGGGTGTGCCTCTGGCGACGCGAACGGTCTGGAACGGGGCCAATCTAGACCGGCTCACGGCCGCGGAGCCCCCCGCGGCCTCGTGGCGACAGAAGCTTGGGTTCGCTCCGGACGATTTCGTCCTGTTGGCCGTCGCGAACCCGCGTCCGCAGAAGCGGCTCGAACGGCTGCCCGAGATCCTGGCGCGGCTTCGCGACGTTCTGTCGCGGCAACCGGTCGCGCGCGAGGCGCGGCTCGTCGTCGCGGGCGCGCCCTCCCGCGCCAGCGCCGCCTCGATCCTGGCCCAGGCGTCGCTCGAACGCGAAGTGGAGCGGCTCGCTCTCGGTCCCCACATCCGTCTCGTCGGCTCGGTGACCGAGATGGCTTCGCTGTATCGCACGGCCGACGTCTTCGTCTCCACCAGCGCGCACGAGGGGCTGAGCCTGGCGCAACTAGAGGCTCTCGCCTGCGACCGTCCCGTCGTGACGACCGACGTGGGCGGCGCTCGAGAGGTGGCCGCCCGTGTGCCGGGGGTGCATCTCGTTCCGCCGGACGCGGGGCCGGACCGCTACGTCGAGTCGCTCTTGGCGATCGCGGCGAGGCCGGGTCTCGAGTCGGCGCCGATGCTGCGCGCGCAGCTCTCGAAGGAGCGCATGGCCTCGCATTGCGCGCGTCTGCTGCGCGCTGTCGCGGGAGCCGAGCGACGCACGCGCCGCGAGGGTCTCTGGCTGGTGACGAACAACTTCTCGACCGGCGGCGCGCAAACCAGCGCGCGCCGGTTGTTGCTGGCGCTGCGCGAGACCGGCGTCAAGGTCCGCGCCGCCGTGATCCAGGAACAGCCGCGTTACCCGACGCCGGGCCGGAGCGCGCTGATCGCCGCCGGGGTGCCGGTGCTGGCGGTGCCTCCGCCGGAGGACGCGCCGACCGATCGCGCGGTGGACCTTCTGCTCGAAGCGATCGATGCCGACCCTCCCGAGTCGGTCGTCTTCTGGAACGCGATCCCCGAGCACAAACTGCTCCTGGCCGACGCGCTCTTCGACACCCCGGTCTTCGACGTGAGCCCGGGCGAGATGTACTTCGAGTCGCTGGACCGCTACTTCGCGAAGCCGCGTGCGGGGTTCCCCTACGACAGCACCGCCGACTACGGCACCCGCCTCAGCGGCGTGATCGTCAAGTACGCCGCCGAGGCGGAACGCGCGCGCCAAGCGCTCGGCGCGCCGGTCCACGTGATCGCGAACGGCGTGCCGGTGCGCCCGCAGTGTGCACGTACGCCGTCGAACGGCCAGCTTCGGATCGGCACGCTGGCACGGCTCGATCCGAAGAAGCGTGTCGATCTGCTGCTGCACGCGCTGCGCCTGGCAGCGC
The DNA here is from genome assembly GCA_964628275.1 of uncultured Acidobacteriota bacterium. GTDB lineage: Bacteria > Acidobacteriota > Vicinamibacteria > Fen-336 > Fen-336 > CAZVOI01. The sequence goes on from CAZVOI010000728.1 coordinate 7,949, forward strand.
CACGGCTGCCGCCGTATCGGCTGCGCATCGGCGGCGGCGCCGAGCCGGGCTCAGAGAGTCACATCGAGGAGCTGCGACGCCAGGCCGAAGGGCTCGACGTCGAATTCGTCGGCGAGGTCCTCGACCCCGAAGGGTTCCTCCGCGAGCTGGATCTGTTCGCGCTGGTCGCCGAGCCCGCAGGCTGCCCGAACGCGTCGCTCGAAGCGATGGGACAGGGCCTGCCGGTCGTCGCCACCGACGTGGGGGGCATGCGCGAGCAGATCGAGGATGGCGTCAACGGCCGGCTGGTGTCCCGCAACGACCCGCAGGCGCTGGCCGAAGCGCTCGTCGATCTAGCCCGGAACAGCGAAGAGCGAGATCGGCTGGCCGAAGCGGGATACCAGCGGGTGCGCGAGCGCTTCTCGCTGGCCCGGATGACCGAGTCCTATCGCAACGTCCTGCTCGGTCAGTCGCGCGGGTAGTAGAAGCCGAGCCGCCGCTCGACGTCGGCCGGCAATGCCGGCAGCGCGCGTCGCGAGATCAGGAACGTCGAGAGGTTGTCGAGGTCGGCGAACACGCGATGGCGCTCGACCGTGTTCAACAGGTAACGGTGCCCGGAGCTTCCCCCGGTCCCGATCTTCGAGCCGATCATGCGGTGCACCATTTGCGCGTGGCGGTAACGCCAGCCCGCGAACAGCTCGTCGATGTCCAAGAGCGCGGTCAGAAAGCGGAACGGCAGGTGCAGGATCGGCTGATCGCGATACAGGTGGATCAAGAGCGCGGCCAGCGTCGCGCGTAGCGACATCCGGCGCCGGCCCTCGGCGACCAGGCGCGCGTGAACCGCTTCGTCGAACAGGCCGTCGAAGCTCGCGCGGGTGACCGAATGCTCGGCGAGCTGCGCGGCGCGCATCTCGGGCGCGGTCACGGTCGCCTCGATCGTGGCGCGATCAGCGTCCAGCATCCGATCCACCGCGCCCCGGTAGCTCTGCCAGAACTGGTAACCGGGTAGGTCGAGGAACGGCGTGCGCTCGAGCCAGCGCTCCACCAGCACGAACAGCGACGTCTCGGCCTCGGCGTCGGCCAGCGCCTTGGCGTCGGCCGGCGTGCGGCTCGCTTCCGAGCGCTCCAGCGGGACGCGCGCCGCCGGGTTCAAGCCCAGCTTTCGTTCGATCAACCGGAACTGGACGCTCTCGAAGCCGGAGGCCGGGACCAGCATGTCGCGAAAATCCAGGAAGTCGAGCGGAGTCATCGTCTCCAGCACGCGCAACTGGTCGGTCAAGAGCTTCAGGATCTCGACGACGCGGCCGAGCCGCGAGACCGCCACACCGATCGAGCGCTCGTCGACCGAGTCGGCGCGGAACAGCGCCATCACCGACGAGAGCTCGTGCAGGATCTGCTTGAACCACAGCTCGTACGCCTGGTGCACCACGATGAACAGCATCTCGTCGTGCGCCGGCTGGCCGTACTCGACGCTCTTCGGGCTCTGGCTCGCGAGCAACAGGTCGAGCTTCAGGTACTCCGCGTAGACGATCGGCGGATACGCCTTCGACATCGTGCCTCCGTGGCGGCTTCCTCGACTTCTCGGCTATTCTCGCGATGCTCTCACGAGGCATGGCCGAGACCAATCTTCACGAGCCGTTCATGCGCCTGGCGCTCGCCGAGGCGCGCCGCGCCGAAGCCGAGGGCGAAGTCCCGATCGGCGCGCTGCTGGTGCGCGACGGCGCCGTCGTGGCCGCGGGTTTCAACCAGCCGATCGGCGCGAGCGACCCGACCGCGCACGCCGAGATCGTCGCGCTGCGCGCGGCCGCGCGAGAAGCGAGGAACTACCGGCTGCCGGGGACGACCCTCTACGTGACGATCGAGCCGTGCCTGATGTGCGTGGGCGCGATCCTGAGCGCGCGCGTGGCGACGGTCGTCTACGGCGCCGACGAGCCCAAGTTTGGCGCGGTACGGTCGCTGATCGATGCCAAGAGCCTGGCCACGACGCACCATTTCGACGTGGTCGGCGGCGTTCTGGAGCCGGAGTGCCGTAAGCTGATGCAGGATTTCTTCAAAACCAAGAGACAGGAGCCATAAAGAAATGAAGCGGACGGCATCGGCGCAGTGGCAGGGCGGTCTGAAGGACGGCAAGGGCACGATCTCGACCGAGAGCGGCGTGCTCGACAAGACCCAGTACTCGTTCGGCATGCGTTTCGAGGACGCCAAGGGCACGAACCCGGAGGAGCTGATCGCCGCGGCCCACGCGGGCTGCTTCACGATGGCGCTCTCCGGCCAGCTCGGCGCGGCGAATCTGACGGCGGAGAGCCTGCAGACGACGGCGACGGTCACGATGGAGAAGCTCGACGCGGGCTTCACCGTGACCGAGATTCATCTGGCGCTCGTCGCCAAGATCCCCGGAGCGTCGAAGGAAGCGTTCGAGACGGCCGCCAACAACGCCAAGGCGGGCTGCCCGATCTCGCGTCTCTTGAACGCCAAGATCACGCTCGACGCCCAGCTCCAGTAACAAGAGCGATCCGCCAATGAAGACGAGGAAGCTCGGCGCGCTGGAAGTGTCGGCGCTCGGCCTCGGCTGCATGGGCATGTCCGAGTTCTACGGCCCGCGCGACGAAGCCGAGTCGATCGCCACGATCCACGCGGCTCTCGACGCGGGCCTGACCTTCCTCGACACCGCCGACATGTACGGGCCGTACACCAACGAAGAGCTCGTCGGCCGCGCGATCCGCGGCCGGCGAGACAGAGTCGTGCTTGCCACCAAGTTCGGCATCGTGCGCGGCCCGGAGCCGATGCAGCGCAGCATCAGCGGCCGGCCCGAGTACGTGAAGCAATCCTGCGACGGCAGCCTGAAGCGTCTCGGCGTCGAGACCATAGACCTCTACTACCAACACCGCGTCGATCCGAAGACGCCGATCGAAGACACCGTCGGGGCGATGGCGGAGCTGGTCAAGCAAGGCAAAGTCCGCTTTCTCGGACTCTCCGAAGCGGCTCCCGAGACCTTGCGCCGTGCCTCCAAGATCCATCCGATCACCGCGCTTCAAAGCGAGTACTCGCTCTGGAGCCGCGACCCCGAAGACGGCGTCCTCCAAGCCTGCCGCGACCTCGGCATCGGTTTCGTCGCCTACAGCCCGCTCGGCCGCGGCTTCCTGACCGGCCAGTTCCGCCGCTTAGAGGACCTGGCGCCAGACGACTTCCGCCGCAACTCGCCGCGCTTTCAAGGCGACAACTTCGGCAAGAACCTCGACCTCGTGAAGCGCATCGAGGAGATCGCGACTCGGAAGCAGTGCAAGCCCGCGCAGCTCGCGCTCGCCTGGGTGCTCGCGCAGCACGAGAGCGTCGTCCCGATCTTCGGCACCAAGCGTCGCGCCTATCTGGCCGAGAACCTCGCCGCGCTCGATGTCACGCTGAGCCCCGCCGATCTCCGTGAGATCGACACCGTCGCCTCGAAAGGTGTTGCGGCGGGCGAGCGCTACCCCGCGGCCGCGATGACCACGCTCAACGGCTAGTCGAGCCGATCGCTCATCTCACTTCTTCGAAGCTGGTGCGATGCGCTCGAGCTCGTCGAAGAAGTTGAAGCGGACAACCACAAATTAGGTTGGACGAGCCAACCCCGGACCGCGCGTGACGGCGCCAGGGTTGAAACGGCGTGCCACACGGTCCAACATGCGGGTATGAGCCCCGGCGTTTCGCTCCCGATTCCGGCCGACCTGCTCGCGGCGTTGTGCCGTCAGTACCACGTCCGCAGGCTGGCTTTGTTCGGCTCGGTCCTGCGCGACGACTTCGGTCCCCAGAGCGACGTGGACGTCTTGGTCGAGTTCGAGCATGGCCGTACGCCTGGGCTTGGCTTCTTCCGGCTCGAGGAAGAGCTCGCGGTTCTCTTGGGCCGGCGCGTGGATCTGAACACGAGGGCGTCGCTCAGCCGCCACTTCCGCGATCGCGTGCTGTTCGACGCCCGCGACGTGTATGTCGCAGCATGATCCGCACGTTGCCCTGCGCCACATGCTCGATCACGCGAGCGAAGCAGTCGGCCTCCTGCATGGCAAGTCGCGCCCGGATCTCGATCGTGATCGCTGACGCGGCTCGTTGAGATCGTCGGCGAGGCAGCAAACAGGGTGCAGAAAGAGCTTCAGGATCGGCACCCGGCGATCCCTTGGCGCGAGATCGTGAGCGCTCGCAATCGGCTGATCCACGGCTACGACTTCGTCGACCTCGATATCCTCTGGGAGATCGTGGCCACCGACCTCCCAGTTCTCGTTCCGCAGATCGAGCAGGCACTGAAGGCCGAAGGCGCTTGAGCCTGCATTTCA
>CAZVOI010000729.1:0-9356 GCA_964628275.1 uncultured Acidobacteriota bacterium
GAGCCGCGCTTGTGCGGCTCACGCGCCGGCTTGAGAATGTGAAGTCCACATGAACCAAGAACTGGCCGCTCTGGGTCTGCTGTTGCCGCTGCTCGCCGGCTCGGCGTGCGGCAAGGGCCGAGCCAGCGTCGACAAGGGCCCGAAGCTGATCCGCGCCAAGCTGCTGACGGTGACGCACCGCGAGCTGCGGCGTGACGTGGAAGCCGTCGGGTCGCTGTTCGCGTTCGACGAGGTCGTGGTGAGCTCCGAGATCGAGGGACGGGTCGAGAAGGTCATGGCCGACGTCGGCGACCGAGTCGCGACCGGACAGGCGTTGGTCAAGGTCGCGCCGATCGAGATGGAGCTCTCCGCGGAGCAGCAGCGCGCGTCGTACCAACAGACGAAGGCTCGCCTCGGCCTGCCGGAAGGCCACGACGACCTGAAGAACCTCGACGAGGCGGCCGAGGTGAAGCGCGCGCGGGCGGCGCTCGACGACGCCCAGCAGAAGTTCTCGCGCACCCAGTCGCTGTTCGACGAGGGCCTGATCTCCAAGGGCAACTTCGACGAGATCGAGGCCAACTTCAGGTCGGCGCGCGCCGCCTACGACATGGCGCGCCAGTCGGTCGAGAACCTGCGGGCCGAGCTGCTCCAGAAACGCGCCAGCATGAACCTCGCCGAGAAGAAGCTCGCCGACACGCTGATCCGCGCGCCGTTCGCGGGCCAGGTGAAGGAGCGCAACGTCACCCAGGGCCAGTTCCTGAAGGTCCAGACGCCGGTGATGACGATCGTGAATATCGATCCGCTGCGGGTGCGGATCAAGGTCCCCGAGAAGGTCGCGGGCTGGATCGCGATCGGCCAGCCGGTGAGCGTCGCGGTCGAGGCATTTCCCGGCAAGAGCTTCCTGGGCAAGGTCTCGCGGATGAGCCCGTCGGTCGACACGCATACGCGGACGCTGGAGCTCGAAGCGCTCCTGGACAACAAGCAAGGTCTCTTGAAGCCGGGTTTCTTCGCCAAAGCGACGATCGCATCCGCGCAAATCGACTCGGTGCTGATGGTTCCCAACGGCGCCGTACGCTATGTCTTCGGCGTCTACAAGATCTTCACGGTCGAGGGCAACGCGCTCAAGGAGAAGGAAGTGAAGCTCGGCGAGCGCAGCGGCGACGAGGTCGAGATCGTCGGCGGCCTGCGTGACAGAGAGCAGATCGCGCTGCCGACCGAAGGTCAGGAATTCCGGGACGGCGCGCCGGTCGAGGCGGAGAAGCCGTGAGCCTCGCGGAGCTCTGCGTCAAGCGCCCGGTCTTTGCCGTGATGCTGGTCAGCTTCCTGGTGACGCTGGGAGTCTTCTCGTTCCGCGACCTGGGCGTCGATCTCTTTCCCAAGGCCGATCCGGCTACCGTCAACATCAACATCCGGCTGCCCGGCGCGACCCCTGAGGAGGTGACGACCCAGGTCGTGATGCCGATCGAGGAAGCGCTCTCGACGATCTCCGGGCTCGACGAGCTGCAGGCGATGACCACCGAGGGCTCGACCCGAATCACCGCGAGGTTCGTGCTCGAGCGCAACATCGAGGACGCCGCGCAGGACGTCCGCGAAAAGGTCTCGGGGGCGTTGCGCCAGCTGCCGCCGAACATCCTGCCGCCGGTGATCCAGAAGTCGGACCCCGATGCCGACCCGGTGATCTCGGTGGTGGTGGCGAGCCAGCGTAGCTTGCGCGAGACCAGCGAGATCGCCGACAAGCAGGTGAAGCGCGTCCTGGAGACCGTCGACGGAGTGGGCGAGGTGTCGCTGACCGGCGCGCGCGACCGGCAGATCCGGATCTTCCTCGACGCCGACAAGCTGCAGGCGCACAACCTGACGATCACCCAGGTGCAGCGCGCGATCCAGAACGAGAACGTCGAGATTCCCGGCGGCCGGATCACCCGCGAGGCCAACGAGCTGGGCGTGCGCACGCTCGGACGGATCGACGCGGTATCCCAGTTCGGCGAGATCATCGTCGCCAACGTCGACACGCCGATCCGGGTGCGCGACGTCGGCCGAGTGGAAGACAGCTATGCCGAGCCGCGCACCTGGAACATGCTCGAGGGCAAACAGGCGGTGTCGCTGGACGTCCGCCGCCAATCGGGCACCAACACCGTCAAGATCATCGAGTCCGTCAAGAAGCGGCTGGCCGGCATCCAGAAGACGCTGCCCGCCGACGTCAAGCTGCGCGTGATCAAGGACCAGTCGGTCTTCATCAACGCCTCGATCGCTTCGCTCGAAGAGCACTTGCTGTTCGGCTCGCTGCTGGCGAGCCTGGTGGTGATGCTGTTCATCCGCGACTTGCGCTCGGTGCTGATCTGTTCGCTCGCGATCCCCACCTCGATCATCGCCACCTTCACGCTCTTGAAGGCGATGGACTTCACGCTCAACAACATGACGCTCCTGGCGATCACGCTGGCGGTCGGCATCGTGATCGACGACGCGATCGTGGTGCTCGAGAACATCGTGCGTTACGTCGAGGAGAAGGGCTACAAGCCCTATCAGGCCGCCATCGACGCGACCCAGGAGATCACGCTGGCGGTCGTCGCGACCACGATCTCGCTGGTGATCATCTTCCTGCCGATCGCGTTCATGAACGGCTACGCCAAGCGCTACGTGAACCAGTTCGGCTGGACGATGGCGTTCGCGATCCTGGTCTCGATGCTGATCAGCTTCACGCTGACGCCGATGCTCAGCTCACGTTTCCTGAAACCGTGGGCCCACGGCGGCGCCGGCACCAAGGAGTGGCCGTTCTTCAACTGGATCGACGAGAAATACGGCGCGATGCTAATCTGGTCGCTGGACAACCGCGCGCGCATTCTCGGCATCGCGGTCGCCGTCTTCGCGCTCACCTTCCCGCTGAACATGCTGGTCGGCCGCGACTGGATTCCTCCCGACGACCAGGGCGAGCTGACGCTCTCGCTGAACCTGCCCGAGGGCACCTCGATCAACGAGACCTCGCGGATCGCCAAGGACCTGGCCGACAAGGTGAAAGCGATCAAGGAAGTCGATTTCGTGAACCCCTTCATTCACGAGGGGATCATGAGCCACGCGCACGTGTACCTGCGCCTGGTCGATCTGGGAGATCGCAAGCGCAGCAACCTGGAGGTGGCCGACGACCTGCGCAAGCTATGCGCGGCGGTCCCCAACCTTCGCTACAAGGTCGTGGTTCCGTCGGCGCTGGGTGGCGGCGAGATGAACTTCCCGATCCGCGCCAGCATCCTGGGCCCCGAGCTGGCCCCGACCGCCGAGCTGGCCAAGCGCATCTCCGACAAGATGCGCGGCGTCAAAGGCATGCTGGACGTCGAGCCGATGGTCAGCCTGAACAGCCCGGAGCTGCAGGTCAAGATCGATCGTCAGCGCGCCAGCGATCTGGGCGTGCGCGCGGCCGACATCGCCAACGCGGTGCGGCTGATGATCGCGGGCGAGGACCAGATCTCGACCTACAAGGAAGGAGACGAGCAGTACCTGGTCACGATGCAGCTCCTGCCCGAGCAGCAGAAGGACCCGGAACGGCTGGCGCGCTTGATGATCCCCTCCAGCAAGGTGGGTCAGGTCCAGCTCGACAACGTGGCGGCGATCCAGCGGGGCCTGGGCCCGGCGCGGATCGAGCGCTTCAACCGTCAGTTCCAGGTCACCGTGAACGCCAACAACGCGCCCGACTTCCCGCTCGACGCCGCGGCGCGCGCCACCACCGCCGCGATTCGCGAGGTGGGACTGCCCAGCGGCTTCAGCTACAAGTTCAGCGGCTCGGTGAAGATCCTGGACGAGACCACGCGCAACCTGATCCTGGCGTTCCTGCTGGCCTCGATCTTCATGTACATGGTGCTGGCCGCGCAGTTCGACAGCTTCATCCACCCGTTCACGATCATGCTGGCCTTGCCGCTGTCGATCCCGTTCGCGCTCTTCTCGCTGTGGATCACCGGCCGAACGCTCAACCTGTGGAGCGCCCTGGGCGTGCTGCTCTTGCTCGGCATCGTCAAGAAGAACGGCATCCTGCAGGTCGACTACACCAACACGCTGCGCGCGGAGGGCGTGCCGCTGCGCGAGGCGATCCTGCGCGCCAACCACGTGCGGCTGCGGCCGATCCTGATGACGACGCTCTCGATCATCGCCGGCCTGATCCCGACCGCGGTCGGCATCGGCGCCGGCTCGGCGCAGCGCTCGGCGGTGGCGGTCACGATCATCGGCGGGCAGAGCCTGTGCCTGCTGCTGACGCTGCTGGTGACGCCGGTCGCCTACTCGCTGATGGCCGAGGCCGAGGAACGCGGCCTGGCCGAGACGCTGAAGCCGCTGCTGGCCCGCGTGCGCGGGCTGGTCTCGCGTCCCGCATGAACAAACGGCTGCCGGATGCCGTCGCCGCCGTGCGCGACGTCGGCGACGGCGCGACCGTGATGGTGTCGGGCTTCGGGCTGTGCGGCCTCCCCGAGAACCTGGTCGGTGCGCTGCTCGCGAACGGCGCCAAGAACCTCACGGTGGTGAGCAACAACGTGGGCACCAACGATTTCGGTCTGGGCTTATTGCTGAGAGCCGGCCGGATTCGCAAGGTGATCGGCTCCTACGTCGGCGAGAACAAGATCTTCGAGAAGATGGCGCTCGCCGGCGAGGTCCTGGTCGAGCTGAACCCGCAGGGGACGTTCGCGGAGCGGATCCGCGCCGGCGGCTCGGGCATTCCGGCCTTCTTCACGCCGACGGCGTACGGCACGCCGGTCGCTGAGGGAAAGGAGGTCCGCTGGTTCGGAGGCCGGCCGCACCTCCTGGAGACCGCGCTCTCGGCCGACTTCGCGTTCGTGAAAGCCTGGAAGGCCGACGAGCAGGGCAACCTGGTCTATCGCCGGACGACCCGCAACTTCGCGCCGATGATGGCGATGGCGGCTCGCACCACGATCGCGGAGGCCGAGGAGATCGTCGCCCCCGGCGCGCTCGACCCCGACCTCGTCCACACGCCGGGCATCTTCGTGCAGCGCGTCGTGAAGGGTGAGCGCTACGAGAAGCGCATCGAGAAGCGCACCGTCAAGGACGAAGCGCCCGCGGACGCCGATCCGAAGCGCGAGCGGATCGTGCGCCGCGCGGCGCTCGAGATGAAGGACGGCTTCTACGTGAACCTCGGGATCGGCATGCCGACGCTCGCCTCCAACTACCTGCCGGCGGGTGTAAGCGTCGTGCTGCACTCGGAGAACGGCATGCTCGGCGTGGGCCCCTACCCCGAAGCCGGCAAGGAAGACCCCGACCTGATCAACGCGAGCAAAGAGACCGTCAGCGAGCTACCCGGGACGTCGTATTTTTCGAGCGCCGACTCGTTCGCGATGGTGCGCGGCGGGCACGTCGACCTGACGATCCTGGGCGCGCTCCAGGTCGACCGCGAGGGAAATCTCGCGAACTGGATGATCCCCGGCAAGATGGTGAAGGGCATGGGTGGCGCCATGGACCTGGTCGCCGGCGCCAAGCGCGTGGTCATCACGATGGAACACACCGCAAAGGACGGCACCCCCAAGATCCTGGAACATTGCACGCTGCCGCTCACCGGCCGGCGCTGCGTCAACCTGATCGTGACCGAGCTGGCGGTGATCGAGGTCGTGAAGGAAGGCCTGCTGCTCCGCGAGATCGCGCCCGACACTAACCTCGACGCGGTCAAGAAAGCGACCGGCACGGAGCTTCTGGTCGCGCCCGATCTGAAGCCGATGGGGCAGGGATGAAGCGACGCGCTTTTCTCTCGTCGCTTGGCCTGGCCGCCACGGTGCGGGTGTGGCCCGAGTCCGAGAAGGCCGCGACCTGCTATGCGACCGGCGACTCCGTGGACCGCAGCGTCTTCGTGCTCGACTCCGAACGCCGCGAGGTGCCGCTCCTGGGCCTCGTCCGCAAGGACACGCGGCTTCTCTACCTGCTCATCTTCGGCGGCGCCCTTGGGGAGAAGGACGCGGGCCTGTGGTGCGGCGACAGCCGCAGCGATCTCGGCATTCACGCCGCGATGTTGCGCAAGTTCGCGGCAGTCGGCGTGCGGTTCGTGCCGGTCGCGACGCCGCCGGTGTACGCGGAGACGCGTCATGGCTACCAAACCGGCACGTTTCTCGCGGCGGCGGAGTCGTCGACCGCCCACGTCGAAGCGGCGCGCGGTTTCGTCGAGCGGACCGAGGCCCTGCGCGCGAGCGGCACGCTGCCGTTTTCCGAGCTCTTCTACGACCCACGCTTTCGCTTGCTCGACAACTCGGGTCGCTTCCCGCATGTCGCGGCTTACGGCGCGGTCCACTCCTGGCAAGGGCGTTTCAAGGCGTGCGGCGACGCGCAGCGCCACGGGACTCCCACGCTGTGGCTGCTGGGGCCCGATGGCCGCGTGCTGCACGAGCCGTTCTACGGGAACGTCTACGAACGAGGCGAGGAGAAGATTCGCTACCGCGAAGCCGACGTTGTGAGCGCGATCGAGGCGATTCTGGGGAGCGAGGCACGATGAGCGACGACGTGGTCATCCTGGGCGGCGCGCGCACGCCGATCGGCTCGTTTGGCGGCGTGTTCAAGGAAGTGAGCGCCGTGGACCTCGGGGTAGTGGCGTCGAAAGCGGCCTTGAAGCGCTCGGGCGTGCGTTCCGACCAGGTCCACGAGGTAGTCTTCGGTTGCGTCCTCCAGGCCGGTGTCGGAATGAACCCCGCGCGCCAGATCGCGATCCAGGCCGGGATACCCGAGTCGGTGCCCGCCACTACCGTCAACAAGGTCTGCGGCTCGGGGCTCAAGGCGGTCATGCTCGCGACGCAAGCGATCAAGGCCGGCGACGCCGAGGTGATCCTGGCCGGCGGCGCCGAGAGCATGAGCCGCGCGCCCTTTCTCTTGCCCGGGGCGCGTTGGGGCGAGCGCCTGGGTCACGGCAAAGTGCTGGATCACTTGATCCACGAAGGGCTGACCGACGCCTTCCACGACATCCACATGGGTATCACCGCCGAGAACCTGGCCGAGCGCTACCAGCTCGCGCGCGAAGACCAGGATGCGTTTGCGGCCGAGAGCCAGCGCCGCGCCGTGGCTGCCATCGCCGAGGGCCGATTTCGAGACGAGATCGTTCCCGTTCCGATACCGCAGAAGAAAGGCGATCCACGGCCGGTCGACAGCGACGAGTACCCGCGGGCCGACACGACGCTCGAAACTCTCGGCAGGCTGAAGCCGGCCTTCAAGAAGAACGGAACCGTCACGGCTGGCAACGCGAGCGGCTTGAACGACGGCGCCGCCGCCCTCGTGGTCGCCAGCGCCGAAAGGGCCAAGGCGCTCGGGGCGACCCCACTCGGCCGCATCGTGGCCTACGCCTCGGCTGGCGTCGATCCCAGGATGATGGGCCTCGGTCCGGTGCCGGCGGTGCGCAAGGCGCTCGAGAAGGCCTCGCTGAAGCTCTCCGAAATCGACCTCTTCGAGCTGAATGAGGCTTTCGCCGCCCAGAGCCTCGCCGTGCTCCGGGAGCTGAAACTCGACGCCGCCAGGGTCAACGTCAACGGTGGAGCTATTGCGCTCGGCCATCCGATCGGGGCCTCGGGCGCTCGGATCCTGGTGACGCTGCTCCATGCGATGGCGGCACGCGGCGCGAAGCGGGGGCTCTCGGCCCTTTGCATTGGTGGGGGCCAGGGCGTCGCCCTGATCGTGGAGCGGAACTAGGTCCTCAACCGTCATCTTCACAATTCGACCTAACTTCCTGTAAGATATTGGGAAATCCCTCCGTAAGAGGGCCCTGGTTTGGGCCGGAGGTTGAGGCATGGACGACACCGCGATCCTGCGGGGCATTCCGATCTTCCAGGGACTGTCCGACGTACAGGTCGCCAAGCTGGCGCGTCTCACGTCTCTGCGACTGTGCCGCAAGCACGAGATCGTCTTCTACGAGGACGAGGAGGGCGATTTCTTCTTCGTGATCCTGAAGGGCCGCGTGAAAGTCACGCTCTTGGGCATCCCCGATCGCTTCACGCGCGGCAACGGCCGCGAGGTGGTGTTGTCGGAGCTGGGCCCGGGGGACTTCTTCGGCGAGATGGCGCTCGTGGACAACGAGCCGCGTTCCGCCACCGCGGTCGCGACCGAGGATACCGAGCTCCTGTGCCTGCACCGGACCGATTTCCAGTTGGCGCTCAGCGACATCCGGGGCGTGACCCACCTGTTGTTGCGATCGCTCACGTCGCGGCTGCGCCACGCCAACCATCGGCTCGCGACGCTCGCCATCGTGGACGGCTACGGCCGGGTCGCGCGCGCGATCCTCGACCTGGGGCGCGAGGTGGGCAAGCGCGGCCGGGACGGCCGGATCGTGATGAAGAAGATCTCGCCAGCCCAGATCGCCGACAACGTAGGCACGCCGCGCGAAACGGTGACGCGAATGATCGCCGATCTCAAGAAGCAGGGCCTGCTCGAGATCAAGGCCGACAAGGTCGTGTTGGCGCCCGCATTCGAGAAGGCGTTCGACTAGGAGCGACGTGTCCGACAGCGACGACGACCCCAAGCCGGAGGCTCCGGCCGCGGACGGCAAACTCGAGAGAGACGTCGAGGACGCCCACCGCCCGCTCGACCCTTGGGAGCGCTACCGGGCCCTGAACGACGCCTACGATCTGGAGCAAGAGTTGATCGATCTCGGCGACCACAAGGCGCGTTTCGCGCTCGTGATCCTGACCGGCTTGAACGCCATGGCGTTCCTGATGGTCGCGCGCAGCGATTTCCTCACGTCGTTGCCCGAGTCGCTGCGACCGTTGCTCGGCCTGTATGTCGCCCTCTACGGCGCCGCAGCCGTGTATTTCTTCTTCCAAGCGATCGAGTCGCTCAAGCCGCGCATCTACATGGGCGACTCGGACAAGGATCTGCTCGGCCTGCGCTTCTTCGCCGGGATCCTGAAACGGGGCGAAGAGGAGTACCGGCAGACCTGGAGCGCGGTGCGCGTGGACCAGCTTTCGGATGAGATCGCCGAGCAGGTGCACACGCTCTCGCGCATCAACCGTGAAAAATACCAGGCGCTGTATCGGCTGTATCTCGGGCTTCAGGTACTGACCGTCCTGACCGGCGGCCTGATCGGCCTGTTCGAGCTCGGACGCCTGCTGTGAGCTCGCCCGACGAAGCCCGGTTGCTCGATGCCGACGAGGCCGTCGAATCGCAGCTCGACAAGAGGGAGAAGAAGCGGCTCAAGAAGGTCCAGAAAGCGCTCGAGCAGTCGCGCCGCCCGCTCGACGCGTGGGAGCGTTACCGGGCGCTGTCGGACGCCTTCGACATGGAGCAGGACCTGGTAGATTTGGCCGACAACAAGGCTCGCTTCGCGCTCTTGATCATGGGCACGCTCAACGCGGTTACCTTCATCGTCGGCACGCGGCCAGAGGCGCTATCGTTGGTGCCGCTGCATCTGCGCCCCGGACTCTCGA
>CAZVOI010000730.1:0-2710 GCA_964628275.1 uncultured Acidobacteriota bacterium
AGCGGGCAGCTCGGCGCGGGGGGCGGGGAGGGCGCCAGCGTTCGATCGGGCTGGCGCCCTCCGAGGTTCAGAAGATGACCCGAATGCCCAGCTGGATGAAGCGCTGGAAGTTCGACTGTGCCGTGAGGTTGCGGTTGATGCGGCCGAAGTCGGCCGACGTCACCGTCTGATTGTACTGGCGCTCGTCGTACATCGGGGAGTTGAAGAGGTTGAACGCTTCGAGACGCAGCTGGAGCTTGACGTCCTTGGTGATCTGCGTCGTCTTCGCGAAGTTCACGTCCAGCTGCCAGTAACTCGGGCGGCGGAACTCGTCATATCGGAACATCGCGGTGCGGCGCTGGAAGCTCTCGCGGATCAGGAAGTAGGGTTCCGTGCAGCCGTAGGCCGTCGACGCGGACAGCAGCGCGTAGGTCCCGTTCGGCTGGCGCTGGCCGACGCAGGGCTTCACGCCGTAGATGAACTGCCCCTCCTTCTTGCCCGACAGGGCGATCTGCCCGGGGTCGATGCCCGGAGCCAGATCGACGGTGCCGGGCATGTCCCAGGGCTGGCCCGACTGGTAGACGAACGCCGGCGCGATCGACCAGCCACCGAGCAAGTTGCCGGCGAGGCTGCGGTTGTTGCGGTACCACGGCAGTTCCCACACACCGGAGGCGACGATGCGGTGCTCGCGGTGCGCGAAGTACGGGCCGTTGTTCTTGAGGAGCGATACCTCGTCGACGTAGGCGTTGCCGATGGCGTTCGTGGTACTGGCGCCGTCCTCTGTCCACCGGGGCACCCAGGTGTAGCCGACGTTGATCGTGAAGCCCTTGGCCCAGCGCTTGTTGGCGACGACCTGCAGGGAGTCGTACTTCATGCTGCCGAGGTTCAACGAGTTCCTGTTGAATCCGGTGAACGCCGAGAAAGGCCGCGAGAGCTCGAATCGCGAGAGCGTTGGATTGGTGTACCGCGCCGTGTTTTGGAAGCCGTTCACCTGGTAGTACGGGTTCGGCAGGAGCTGGTCACAGAGGCTCCGGCTGCCGCCCAGGGTCACGTCACACTGCGCCTGGAACGCCGCCGACGGCTCGTTGTAGCCGCCGAAGTTCCCCTCGATGTCGTTGCTGCGGCTACCGGCGTAGGTCACGTCGAGCGAGACGCGGTAGGGCAGCTCGCGTTGGATGCCGACCGAGAACTGATAGATGCTGGGCACGATGAAATCGGGGTTCGAGAAGCTCGGACCACGTCCGAGGAACGTCCGCGGCCCCTGGGAGCTGCCCGCCGCCTGCTGGATCCCGGTCGGCCAGGGATTCGCGAGCGCGTAGGTCGGCGTACGGCCGCCATCATTCGATGCGATCAGCGGGGTGGTCTGGCTGAACCCGTTGTTGAACGCCTGACTGGTCGGGTTGAGGAAGTACTTGCCCCAGCCACCGCGGAACACGGTCTTCTCGTTGATCTGATAGGCAGTGCCGACCCGGAACTGGAAGTTGTCCTTGTCGTACTTCCACGGCCGGTCCGGCGCCCCGTCGACGCCGACGAACCGGATGCCGCCTAACACCGGCTGGCCGACGGCCCCCGAGACCGGGTTGACGATCGTCGGGTCGAACGCGTAGTTCAGCTGGTTCTCTGCCTCCTTGACGGAGCCATTGAAGTCCCACCGGAGGCCGAGGTTCAGCGTCCACTTGCTGGTGACGCGCCAGTCGTCCTGGATCCACGGCGCGAAGTAGAACCACTGGTAGTGCATCTTTGGGTTGACGTCGACGTTGCCGCCGCTCGTCGCGCCGAGCAGGAACGAAGCGAAGCCGTTCCCCTCGAGCACACTCGTGCTGTTCAGCGTGCCGCGCGTGAACTGGCGCGTGAACGAGATGTTGCCGCCGGAGTTGTTGTAGTTCTCGTTGAAGACGTTCGTCGACCGCATGTCGAGACCGCTGCGGATGTTGTGCTTGCCGCGCGTCAACGACAGGTTCGGCTGAATCGTCCAGTTCTTGTTCGTATTCGGGCTCGAGCCGCGCGACAGTTGCACGAACTCGTCCATGTTGACGACGGGGAAGAGGCCGCCGGTGTCCTTGCTGGGCAGCTGGTTGACGAGGCTCGCGGGCCAGAACTCCGTCGAATCGAACCCGATCGCGGGTTGCGAGTAGCTCCACTCCAGGAAGCGGGTATAGCTGCCACGCAGATTGAACACCGTCCCCGGTCCGGCGACGTGCACCCAGTCGGCGACGACGGCGGTGTTGCTGCGCCAAAGGGGCAGCTGGCCGTTCTGTCCTGGGCCGGTGCGAATGGCCGTGGTGTTCCGGTCCTCCACGCGCTTGTTCTCGCCCCAGCGGACGAAGGCGCGGTCCTTCGGTCCGAAGTTGTGGTCGATCTTGACGACGAAGTTCCAGAAAGAGTCCTTGTTGAAGTGCTCGGGGTAGTCCAGGTTGTTCTGCCACGGCGCGACGCCGGCGGTCGTGTAGTTCGGGTCCGGGTAGTACTTCATCAGCGCCCGCGCCGCCGGCGAGATGCGGTTCGCGGGGATGATGTTGCCGGGGAACGGGTCGCGCGTCCACACGCCGTTGACGTCGCGGCCGGTCGCAGGGTCGTAGATCGTGATCAACCGCCCCTGCGCGTCGACGAGCCCCGAGAAGTCGCCCGCCTTCATGGCCGCCGTCGGCACCGTCGAGTTCTGGGGAGACGGCGTGCCCTCCCCGTAGTTCTCGGCGGTGATCAGGAAGAACGTCTTGCCCTTGATGATCGG
>CAZVOI010000731.1:0-16552 GCA_964628275.1 uncultured Acidobacteriota bacterium
GACGCCCGGACGCACGCCGTCGGTGGGAAGCACGGGCAGCTCGATGCGGCCGTGAGACGTCTCGAGCGACACGAGCTGTCCCGACATCACGTTCAAGCCGCGGCAGGTCTCGGGGTGCAGCTCGGCCCAGCTCCCCCAGGATGCCTTCGCCAGCGCCTCGGGAATTTCCTGGAGCCACGGCTTGTTCGCGCCTCGGCCATCGTAATGATGCAGCGACGGATGGACGACGAGCGCCAGCGGCCGCGTGGAATCCTCGAACTGCGCCACTTCGAAGCGCACCCGCGAAACATCGGGGCTGAGCTTCACGGACTGCGGCTTCGCGCTCTCGAAGACGCCGCCGCGCATCAGCGCGTCGGCCCAGAAGCTCCCGAAGTCCTGCTTCGGGGCGAGCCGCACTTGTAGCTTGGTCCACTCACCGCGCAGGTACTCGAGGAAGTCCTCGTGCGCGAATGCCGAGGCCGCCGGCTCGCCGAGACCCCTGGCCACGCCCAAGAGGATGTCGCCGAGATGCCGCGTGTCGAACACCGGCGTCGTCACCGGCTGTTGAAGACCGCGCACGCCGGCGACCGGCTCGTGGTCGCCCCAGGCCTCGAACGGCGTGTGCGCCGGAAGCTTGAGCGAGGCGAGTGTCGCCGTCTCGTCGAGAGCGCTCGAGAAGCTGACGACCGAGGGGACCTTCTGCAGCGCCTCGGCGAAGCCGGGCAGCGTATACGCGGGGTTGGCTTCGGAGACGAGCAGCAACTCGATCTCGCCTCGCTTCATGGAGTCGACGAGCGCCAGCATCTCGCGGTGCGGCGTGACGCGCGTGTAGGCGGAGTCGGGGCCGAAGACGACACTCTTGCCTACGTTGCCGGCGACGTAGTTCAGCAGGTGGACGGCGACCTGTGTCGCCGTTGCGTTCGTTCCCGAGGCCGCCACGCCGCCGCCGACCGCGAGGCTCGGCTGCGCCGCGGCGAAGTGGCGGGCGAGGCGGCGCGTCTCCTCCGCGGCGATGCCGGTGCGCGCCGCCGCGGCGTCCGGGGAGTGCTCGCCGAGCAGCCGCGTCAACTGGTCTCTTTCCCGGCGCTCGGTCAGCGGCGAGAGACCTTCGTCGAGGATCACCCGCGCCATCGCCAGGGCCAGGAACAGCTCGGAGCCCGGCTCGACGCTCAGCCACGAGTCGGCGTTGGCCGCCGTCAGCGACCGCCGCGCTTCGACGTGGACGAGCTCGGCGCGCCGGCCGGCGTCGAGGCTGCGCGCCTCGCGCAGCCCGCGCGCGGCGCCCACGTTGGAGAGCCAGGTCTCGAGGAAGTCGGCGCCGAACGACACGATCATCCGCGCCGCCGCGAAATCGAAATGCGGGATCGCGTCCTTCCCGAAGGCGAGCCGGCTCGCCTCGCGCAGCGGCTCATAGCCGAACGCCTCGTAGCGCAGCCGGCGCCCGCCGCCGATCGCCGCCAGCCAGCGGTCGATCAAGCCGTCCAGGCTGCCCGTCAGCAACGGTGTCACGAAGGCGACGCGGCCTTTACGGCCGGCTTGGTGCAGGGAGCGGATCGTCGCGGCGAGCGCCTTGATTCCGCCGTCCCACGAGAGCTTCTCCGGCGCGCGCCCGCTGACCGTCCGGAGCGGGCCCGGCACGCGATCGGGGTCGTAGAGACCCTGCAAGCCAGCCTGTCCGCGCACGCACAGAGCGCCACGGTTGACCGGGTGCTCCGGGTTGCCCTCGGCCTTGACGGCCCGCCCCTCGCGCGTGCGCACCAGGAGGCCGCAACCGGCGGGACATTCGCGGCAGACCGTTGCATACCACGTGGCGATGCCGGGGATGACGTCCTCGGGCGGTTCGACATACGGGAGCAGCTTTTCGGGGGCGCCCTGCGTGCACGCGGCCACCGCCGGAGCCAGGGAAGCCGCGCCCAGCACCTTCAGCGCGCGGCGCCGCCCCGGGGGCGGGGTCAGTAGTGGCATGTCAGGCAGTCCGTGGACGCTTGCCGGCGCTTGTGGCACTCGAGGCAGAACCCCATCGTCAGCGAAGCCACCTGAACGGCGGCCTCCATTCGTTGAACCTCGCCGTGGCACTCGCGGCAGTCCACCTCCGCGAGCACGTGGCGCTTGTGGCTGAAGCGCGCGAAGTCCGGGAGGTCGTGGACGCGCAGCCACGGAATCGGTTCGCGCCGGCTCCAGTAGCCCATCAGCTTCACGACCTCGGGCTTGTCCTTCGCGACCTGGCTGTGACAGCCGGCGCAACGTTGCACGGAAGGCAGACCCGCCACCGGACCGCGCCGCGCGTAGACGTGGCAGTAGAGGCACGGGATCGCGTTCTCCTGCGCGTGGACGCGATGGCTGAAGGCGATCGGCTGGTCCAGCCTCGTCTCGGCGCGCGAAGCGGCCACCAGCGCGGAGGCGAACAGGACCAGGGAGACGAAGAGGAGGCGGCGGAAACGCGAGCTCACTCGCTCAACCCAGGTGCCTCATATGCGTGATCGCGGCGCGGATCATAGCGGAATCCAGCCGCGCCGCGTTGGCGTCAGTCGCAGCCGCTGGCGATCGCGAGCGCTCGGCAGATCGCGCGCATCTTCTCGGGACCAACCGTTCCCACGAACTGGCGCAGGTCGGCTTGCGACACCGTGAACACGTTGCAGAGGTTGACGCAGCACGGACCCTTCAGTCCCTCGTCGACGCCGAGATCGACTTCGGTCGGCGATCCCCGCCGGGTTGAAGTGATCGCGGCCACAGTGACGGTGTGGAGAGCGGCGATCAACGAAGGGCGGCTGATGACCAGAACGGGGCGGCGCTTGTCAGGACGAGGACGCTCCAGGAGCCAGACCTCGGCCCGATTCAGTCGTCGGGCCACGCCTGAGCGTCCAGCAGCCCCGACACCTCGGCGCGCATGCCATCAGCGGCACCCGCGTAGGCCGTGCCGATCGCGGCGTCGATCTCCCGGCGCCGCTTGTCGCGAAGGTAGCTCGAAACCGCCGAGCGAATGAACGCTGATCGGCCGTTCTCACGAGTCTCGGGATCGGCGTCGATGCGCCGCAGCAGAGCGAGATCGATTGAAACCTGCACAGGCTTGGCTGCCATGTTGGCAGGGTACCACAGGAATCTGTTGGGCAACCTAGGGGGCCCTACTCCCGCCGCCGCGCTCCGGATCGCTCGATCACGCTGAACGCGCGGCGCACGGTTTCGCCGGCTTCGTCTACCAGCGTGAGGACGTGCCGGCCCGGCGGCGGCGCCAGCTCCATCTGGTGGATGTCGCGCGTCTCGCCCTGGAACTCGTCGTCGACGTGCCAGAAGACGCGCGTCTGGGGGTTGCGGTGCGCGGCCTCGAACACCACCGCGTCTGCCCTGTCAACTGTGCCGGGCCGGTTCGCGCGACCAATCGAGAAGCCGCAGGTCCGCGCCGGACGCCGCCCGCAGGCGCTCGAAGTCGCGCGTGTTCCGGGTCACGAGCGGAAGCTGGCGCGAAACCGCTATGGCTGCGATCAGCAGGTCGCCCACCTGCCGGCGCTGACGGCTAGCCGCGTTCGACCAGATATCGGCGGCGACGACAGCCGCCTCCTGATCGAAGGGCAGGACCACAGAGTTCAGGACGAGCGCCTCGAAGGCCAGTAGCTGCCGCTCGAACGGCTTCCCCTCGCGAAGCGCGGCGCGATATCCACGCAGGCGTTCGAAGACAGTGACCGCGGTGATGGTCAGCCTGCCGAATCGACCCAGGTACGACTCTGCGCGGCGCCGGATCCGCTGGTGCCCCCGACTCAGCTCGGACAGAGTGTCGGTGTCGAGCACGACCGGGTTGTGGTCCACGTTCAGCGTTCCGGTTCCCTCAAGCCTCGGGTGAGCCTGCGCAGATCGGAACGTGGAACGCCCGCGAGACTAGCCGCGGCCAGGGCCAGGACGTCGGCTGGGCTCCGAGCGATGTCCACGTCCTCCCCGTAGTGCCTGCGCAGCAACGCGATCACTTGTCCTTCGAAGCTGCGACCGCATCGGTTCGCCTCGGCGGCGATCTTGTCGCGAAGCGCTCCTGGGATGCGGATCGTGCGGGCGACCCTGGGTTGCTGCGGCCCGGCCAGCGCTGGATGACCCATAACCCAAAAGATACCATATTGGTGCAATCGCCGGGCCGTCCGCCAGTGGATGGGAGAGCCTGCCGAACATCCTGCAGGGCGCTCGCGCACAGGAAAAGGCGGCGCGGGCCGGCCGCTGACGAAGAAGCCTCACTTCGGACGCGCGCGGACGTAGCTTCACCGGTCGGGGCACGGGCGGCCTTCACAGATCACCGAACTCCGGCGCGTACTCCACTTCGCCGCGAACGACGGCCAGCGCGTCCGGGCGCAGTCCCAGAGCCATGAAGGCTTCGCTGCGCACTTCGAAAGGCGCCGTGATTCCGAGCGGCTGCGCCGGGGTGAAGCCAAACCGGGGGTAGTACTCGGGGTGTCCGAGGACGATCACGACGTCGTGACCGAGATCGCGGGCGTCGTGCAAGCCCCGGCGCACCAGCGCGGAACCGACGCCGTGCTTTTGCATCTCCGTGGTCACCGCCAGCGGGGCCAATGCCAGCGCGGGATGGCGCTGCGCGCCGTCCTTCACGACGATCCGCGTGAACAGGATGTGCCCCAGCACGCGTCCTTCTTCCGCGGCGACCAGGCTGAGCTCGGGGATGAACGCCGGCGAGCGCCGCAGCGCGTCGACGAGGCGGGCTTCGTTCTCTTGGCCGAAGGCGTCGTGAATGACCTGGTGGATCGCTGCCTGGTCCTCGCGACCTTCTGGCCGAATCTGCCAAGCCGGCTTGGCCATGTCGCGCGCGTAGAGCCGAATCTCGGGCGCGTCGGGAGCCAGCCGCGCCATCTTCTCGAAGCGGAAGCCGAGCTTTCCGAGAAGCTGGATCGAGCTCACGTTGTCCGGCGAGGTGATCGCCACGATTCGCTCCAGGTCGAAGGCGTCCCGGCCGTGCGCCAGCACCGCCGCCGCCGATTCGAACGCGTAGCCCTTCGACCAGAAACGCGGCAGGAGCGCAAAACCCACGTCGACGTCGGGAAGCGAGTCGCGCTTCAACAGGCCAGAGATGCCGATCAACTCCCGGCCTTCCTTCAGCTCGACCGCGTAGAGGCCGAAGCCGAAACGAGCGTAGCTGTCGATCGGTCCCTTCTCGAGGTAAAGACGCGCGTCTTCCTCGGTTCGTACGCCACGGTCGCCGATGTAGCGCAGGAACGAGGGCTCGTTGAGGAGCTGGAGAATGAATCGAGCGTCGCCGAGCGAGAGCCGGCGCAGGGTCAGGCGCTCGGTTTCGAGGACGCTGCCGTTCGGTTTCGGCTCTCTCGGTCGTGCCTGCGGCATGGCGCGGCGAGCCTATCGCAGCGTGGTCGGGATCTACTCGTGAGCCAGCCGCCGTCAGTCCGCCAGCCAGCCGTCCTTCAGCTTGATGATCCGGTTGCCGAAGGTCGCGTTGACCTCGGAGTGCGTCACTTGGACGATCGTGGTGCCTTCGGCGTTGAGCCTCTTGAACAGCTCCATGATCTCGCGGCCCTGGTCGGAATGCAGGTTGCCGGTGGGTTCGTCGGCCAGGATGATCTTCGGGTTGGCGACGATGGCGCGCGCGACCGCGACCAGCTGCTGCTGGCCGCCCGAGAGCTGGTTCGGGTAGAGGTCCTTCTTGCCGACGATGTGGAAGCGGTCGAGGGTGTCGGCCACGATCGCCTGGCGCTCCGACTTCTTCACGTCGCGATAGGAGAGCGGGATCTCGAGGTTCTCGTAGACGGTGAGGTCGTCGAGCAGGTGGTAGCTCTGGAACACGAAGCCGATGTTCTTCTTCTGGACCTCGAGCCGCTTCTTGCGATCGAGCTTGTGGATCGGCTGGCTCAGGAAATCGAACTCCCCGGTCCAGGCGCTGTCGTGCATGCCGAGGATGTGGAGCAGCGTCGACTTGCCGGCGCCGGACGGCCCCATGATCGAGGCGAAGTCGCCTTCGCGGATCGTGAGCGTGATGCGCCGCAGCACGAAGATCTTGGAGCCGCCCTGGTCGTACGCCTTCTCGATGTTTCGAAGCTCGATCATGAGACCAATCCCTGTGCGCCCCCGGCGGCTATTTGGTCGATCGTAGCCGCACGAGCCGCGCCGCGCTCGTCTCCGGGCCCTTCGAGGTCGCGGTGGCCTTCACGAACGGCCGACGGCTGGCGCGGGGGCGCCCTGCTTGAGGCGGATCAAGCCCGTGGCCACGAGCCCGTAGAGCACCTTGGCCGCGTCGAAGACCGAGAGGTTCGAGGCGATCGCGATCTGTTTCACGCTGCGGTGCCCGTCGATCTTCGAGAGGATCAACCACTCGACGGTGTTCAGGTTGATCTGTCCCTCGCGCCCGACCTGGATCACGAACTCCGGCACCAGGTCGACCGACGGGATCTTCTTCGAGAGCACGCGCCACTCGTCCAGCCGACGCGCCGCCTCCATCAGCAAGTTCGTGTTGCTCTTGGTGATGGTGCGAATCTCGGTCAAGACTCCGGGGTCGAACCGGAAATCGCCCTTGTTCCAGATCGCCAGCGCGTAGACGGCATCCTCGCCCTGGGCGTCTTCGATCTGGGCGTGCACGATCTGTCCGTCCTTCAGGTAGATCTCGCCCTTGACCGCGCCGTCCTCGAGACAAAAGACCCCGGTTTTCCCGGAGACGCTCATCAGCTGCACGATGTCCGGGAGGTGCAGCTCAGAGAGAGAGCCCTGGAAGGTCATTTTCTTGAAGCCGATCGCTTGATGAGGACGAGGTCGAGAGACGAAACGGAACGCCGTGCCCGGAAATTCTACGGCTTGGCGGTGGCCTCGTCCATCTCCTTCGCTCCCAGCGAAGCGGCGGCGCGCCGATCCCGCTCGCGCGGCAGCAGGATGTTGTGGCGCTTGATCATCTCGTTCAGGGTCGTCGGTTTGAGGCCGAGCAGGCGGGCGGCCTCTTTCTGCACCCCGGCCGTGGCGTCCAGGGTCGTCTCGATCAGGCGGCGCTCGAAGTTGGCGATCACGTCCCGAAGCGAGATGCCCTCGGGTGGAACGGTCAGGCTCGGCATCGAGAACACGGGCGCGCTGCGCACGTGGTCGGGGATCAGCTCCCGGCTGATCCGCGTTTCGTTGGTCAGCACCACGCCGCGCTCGATGACGTTCTCTAGCTCGCGGACGTTACCCGGCCAGTCGTAGTCGAGGAGAACCTGCAACGCCTCGGAGGTGACACCCGCCACCGGCTTCTCGTTCTCCTTCGCGTACTTGGTGACGAAGTGCGCCACCAGCGCGTGGATGTCTTCCTTGCGCTGGCGCAGCGGAGGGAGCTGCACCGCGATCACGTTCAAGCGATAGAAGAGATCCTCGCGGAAGCGGCCGTCTTCGACCGCGCGCCGCAGGTCGATGTTGGTGGCGGCGACGATGCGCACGTCCACTTTCACGAGATCGGTGCCGCCCAGGCGCATGAACTCGCGTTCCTGCATCACGCGCAGCAGCTTCGCCTGCGTCTCGACCGGGATGTTGCCGATCTCGTCGAAGAACAGCGTGCCCTTGTCGGCCAGCTCGAACAGGCCCTTCTTCGAGTAGAGCGCGCCCGTGAAGGCGCCCTTCACGTGGACGAACAGGTTCGACTCCAGGAGGTCGGGCGGAAGATTGCCCGAGTTGACGACGATGAACGCCTTGTCGGAGCGCGCGCTGTTGGCGTGGATTGCCTTGGCCACCAGCTCCTTGCCGGTGCCGCTCTCGCCGCTGACCAGGATCGTGGAGCGCGAGGGGGCGGCCTGCGAGATCAGCTGGAACACGCCGAGCATCTTCGGGCTCTTGCCGATGATCTCGGTGAAGCGTCCCTGGTCCTTGAGCGCCGTTCGAAGCTGGCGGTTCTCGTCCAAGAGCCGCCGCTGGTTCAGGCCGTTGCCGAGGATGTGCAGGACCTCTTCGTGTTTGAAGGGCTTCGTGACGTAGTCGAAAGCGCCCCTCTTCATCGCCGTGATCGCTGTCTCGACCGAGGCGAACGCGGTGATCATCAGCACGACCAGCTCCGAGTCGAGCTTCTTCAGCTCGTCGAGCAGCTCCAGCCCGCCCATCTCGGGCAACATCACGTCCACCACCGCGGCGCTGAAGCTGCGCTTGCGCACGAGCTCGAGCGCCTGCTCGGCGGTCTCGGTGACCGTCACGTCGTAGCCGGCCTGCGAGAGCAGGCTCTGCAGGACGTCGCGCATCACCTCCTCGTCGTCGACGACGAGAACGCTTTCCTTGGTCACGCTCATCGCCGGGCCGCCTCGGCGGCTACCAGGGCGGGCAGCGCCACCTGGAAGGTCGTGCCCTTGCCCGGCGCGCTGTCCACGAAGATCGCTCCGCCGTGCTCTTGCAGGATGCCGTAGGAAACCGACAAGCCCAGGCCGGTGCCGCGGCCGATGCCCTTGGTCGTGAAGAAGGGGTCGTAGATGCGTTTGACGTGCTCCTTCTTGATGCCGGTCCCGGTGTCCTTGATCTCGACGATCACGGTGTCGTCGTCGGCGTGGGTCACGATCGTCAGCCAGCCGCCGCTGGGCATCGCGTCGCGCGCATTCAGGATCAGGTTGAAGAAGACTTGCTGCAAGCGATTCTCGCTGCCGCGCACGCGCGGCAGGCCGTCGGTCATCTCACGGCGCAGCTTGACGCGCGCTGTCGTGAGCTGGTGCTCGAGCAGCGACAGCACGTCGCTCACGACCTTGTTCACATCGAGCGATTCCAGCTCGCCGCCTCCGGACCTCGAGAAGTTCAGCAGGCTGTTGATGATCTTGCTGGCCCGGAACGTCTGCTTCTCGATCTTCTCGAGCAGCTCCGCTTGCGGCAGGCTCGGATCGAACTGCCGGCGTAGCATCTGCGCGTACGAAGAGATGCCCGCCAGCGGCGTGTTGACCTCGTGCGCGACGCCCGCGGCCAAGAGGCCGATCGAGGCCATCTTCTCCGAATGCTGGAGCTGCTCCTCGAGCCGCGCCCGCGCCGTCACGTCGTCGAGGATCAGGATCGAGCCGCAGCGCTCGCCCGAGTCGATCTGGAACGGCGCCACCGAGACGTTCACCATCAGGCTGCGACCGTCAGCCGCCTCCAGGCGGAGCTTGTAGATGTTGGCGATCGCTTCGTGGTCTCCGAGCACCAGGCTGCCGCGCAGCGCCTCCAGGAACGCCTCGGGAAAGATCTCGTCGAGCGAACGCCCGAGGGCGTCCTCGCGGCGCTTGCCGTAGAGCGACTCCATCGCGCGGTTCCAGCGCATCACCTTGGCGTCGAGGTCGAGCACCAGGATCCCCGAGTCCATGCTCTCCAGGATGTTCTCGTTGTAGTCGGTGAGCCGCTGCAGCTCGGCTGCCTTCTCGTGCAGGCTCCGGTAGAGCTGGCCGTTCAGGAATGCCGTCGCCGCTTGCCCGGCTAGCGCCTGCACCAGATCGGTCTCTTCGCTGTTGAGCGGGTCGTGTCCATCCTTCCGCGAGATGCCGATCACGCCGATCACTTCGCCGCGCACCCGGCACGGGAAGTAGTACGAGAGGTTCCAGCCGGCCGCCTCCGGGAAGGCCTCCGAGCCTTCTACGTTGACCGGCCGTCCAGCCTGCAAGCGCCGCAACAGCGAGCCTTCCTTGAGCAGCCGCCCGCCCGCCGGCGCGTCGCCGTTGGCGCGGAAGGAGACGAAGTCGCCATCCTCCTCGCGCAGGAAGACGGCGGCTCCGGTCACTCCCAGGGCGGCGATCAAGCCGTCGATCAGGCGCTCGCTGAGGCGCATCAGGTCGAGGTGTGTGTTCAGGTCCTGCGAGAGCTGCAGCAGCGTTCGTCGCGAGCCTGAGCTCTTGCGGAAGAACAGGCGCTCGATTCCGTCCTGGACCCTGCTCTTGACGGGAGAGAAGAGCGCCGCCACCAACAGCGCGCACAGCACGGCGATGATCGCGATGTGTGGCTCGTTCTCACCCGAGGAGAGCGACTCGAGCAGACCAACCGCGACCAGGCAGATGCCGACGACGGCGGCCGTCGCCAGCGTGAAGATCAGCGAACGCCGGAAGATCAGGTCCACGTCCATCAGACGGTGCTTGACCACGGCGTAGGCGAGCGACAGCGGAATCAGCGCCAGCGGAATGTAGCCCGCGAGCTCCATGGCCAGCCGCGGTTCGCGACCGAGCGCGAAGGGAGCCGCGTAGAACAGGAAGAACGGCAGGATGCCGGCGCCCGTTCCGAGCACCAGCCACTTCATCTGCTTGCGCGCCATCACGCTCTTGGTGTGGCGATAGCTGTAGAGCAGGATCGCGAACGAGAGTCCGAAAAAGGCGGCGAAGTACAGCGGTTTGCCGCGGTCGATTCCCGACGTGATCTCCCAGAACGTCGAGCCGCCGGTGTTGAGGAACAGCACCTGGCTCGCCACGGCGGCGCCCGCTAGCGCCAGCGCCGGCATGTACGCCATCGGGATCAGCCAGTTCCGCGAGTGCTGCAGTCGCCTTTCGGGAAACGACAAGCAGAAGTGCAGGAACACCACCGGCAGGAACAGGATCGCGAGGTGGTCGGTCCAGAGCAGCGTCCAGTCGGCCAGGTTCAGCTTGCCGGTGTACGAAGTCGAATAGAGCAGGAAGAAGAGCAGGCAGATCGCGTAGAAATGCAGCGCCGTGCGATCGGGCGGCCGGCGCAGCATCACCACAGTGCCTACGATCAGGCTGAAGAAACCGACCAGCGACAGGTAATAGAAGAGCGTGACATTGCCCTGAGACAAGGGCTGCACCCGCAGCTCGAGCGCGCGCTTTTCCTTCGCGCGCAACAGCGAGTAGCTGAGCTGGTCTCGACCGTGTCGCGTCGCGAGCAGCCAGGTGACCTGCTCGGGTCGAGCGATCTCCTGGTCGTCAATCGCCAGCAGGACGTCTCCGACGCGGACGCCCGCGCGCTCGGCCGGCCCCCCCGTCGCCACGCGGCCGGCCACGACCCCCGCGGGCTCTTCCTTCCAGAAGACGCCGTCATCCATCAAGGTCCAGGTCGACTTCAGGACCAGGTTGTAGATCCCCATGCTCGCCAGGGCCAGGCCCAGGCCCAACACGGCTGCGTTCTTCAAGGTGGGGCGAGTCACGATCAAGAAAGTGTACGCAAAGGCTATGCCCGGATGGGGGAAGAAGTGTAGTAGCGCAAGTGGCTCATAAACTGAGGTTTAGAGTTCAATACGAAACGACGGATTCAACGTTGGTTCGAGCGATCCGGTTCGTCGGATTTGGAAGTCTGGACCGGCAGGCCGCGGTTGCGGCGATTCTCAGAAGCGAACCGAGATACCGCCCACCAGGCGCTTCGGTGGGTTCGCGACGGCGACCTCGTCCAGAAGACCCGCCTCCGCCGCTTCGTAGAACATGTTGCGGAAGGCCAACACGACCTCCCACTCCGTGCGCGTCATGGAGCGGAGGAAGGGCAACCCCTGTGTCAGTTGGACGTCGAAGCGCTGGCTGAGCACGGGCGTGTTGCGGGGGTCGCTTTCCGAGGACCAGCTATTGACTCGATAGTAGGCAACGAGCCGGGTTCCGCTCCAGTCGACGAAGGTCTCGAGCCGGGTGACGACGTCGCGGAAGCTGCCGTCGTTGGCACGCGCCGGATCCCTAGGGACGTGCGGGTCCCCGAAGCCGTCGCCGCGGCTCAGGCCCTGCGTGTAGGTGACGGAGGCCTTCACCAGGTCTCCGAACCGGCCAGACGCGTTGAAGCCGCCGCCGTAGGCGACCAGGCCTGCTCCGTTCGTGATCCGGAGCGTGCGCGCGGCCGAGCGGGTGTCGAGATCGTTCGCGAGGCGATCGCGAACGCCCTCGCGAAAGACGAACGCTCCGAACGAGGCTCGCCCCACGCCACGATCCACGGCCAGGTCTTGGCGCGTGATCCGCTCGGGACGGACTTGCTCTCCGACCAGGGCCACCGCCATGGCGGGCGTCGCCTGGACGGTCGACGCGGTCAACAGATCGCCGCCGGGTGCCAGCGTCCGGGCCTGAACGTTGGCTCGCAAACGAGAGTTCTGACCGGCTCGATACTCGACCGCCAGCGTCGGAGAGAAGGCCGTCTTGTCAGAAACGAAACCCAGATAGGAGTAGCGTCCGCCGCCCGAGATCGTGAGCTTGTCGCTTGCCGACCAGCGGTCGGATAGGAAGAGGGCGCCGACGGTTCGGTTGTCGAGCCGACCTGAGCCGGCTCCGGCAAAGGCTGGGTTGAGCGAGCGGCTGCCGTAGCCCGCGCCCGCCCGGAGCTCGTGCCCCGACCCGGGCGCGAGGATGAACTCCGCAGCCATCCTCCATGCCGCTCGTTCTCTATCCGCGATCAGGCCGCCCACGCTCCAACGCCCGTCGTCGGCGAGCCGGCCATCCAGCTTCAACGAGCCGAGGCTCGGGGAACCGAGGTCGAGCCCGCCCGGGTCGGGGCGCACTCCGGCCGCCGACGGCGCGGCCATCAGTTCGACCGCGCCGCGCAACTCCGGAACCCACGGCACCAGGGCCTCGAGGAGGTTTTGCCGAGCCTGCACCGAATCGGCGACCTTGGCGGGCTGGGCATCGGGAGACCGCGACTCGAGCACCGAACGGCGCTTGTGCCGCAACAACCAGTTGAGCTCGCGCTCGTTCGAAGAGGTCGGCTCGAGCGTTCCCTTGGCGTCGGCCTTCTGTGCGGCCGCGGCCAGGCTCAGCGTGAAGATCGAGTCCCGATTCGGCAGGACCGTGATCTGCCGGGTCGTGACGCGATCGCTGCCCAGCGCCCGGAGCGTGTAGGAACCCGCCGGCAGCGCCGGCACGAAGAACCGCCCGGACCCGTCGGACAGCGTCACGAAGCCGCCGCCGCGCAACCCGGCGCCGAACAGCGAAACCAGGGCGCCCGCGACCGGAGCTCCCTTGGCGTCTTCGACCCAGCCCACGACACCCCCGCCGTCCGCTGCGGGGAATGCCGCAGCGGGCAGTGAAGCACAGAGGGCGAGCACGCAGAAGAGCCGTCGAGACACGACCCTCACGCAGTTCCTTTGAAACATTCCCAATCTTCACCGTACCAGCCGCCCCGACGGGGTGTCAACAAGGGAATGTGCTATAAGAGCCGGCTCCATGCACCGGCTGATCGACGTGAGCAGCGCGGTCATTTCCGAAGCAGCCTTCCGCAAGGGCGCCGGCACCCGGCTCGTGTGCGCCGAGGGTGGTCCGAAGGTCGGGGATCTGCCACTCGAGATCCTGATCGGAAAGGCCCGGGTCCTGGACGTGGCGGCGGCGGAGCAGGTCGAACGCGCCGACCTCGAAGGGGCTGATCTGCGCGACGACATCCGGCTGCTGATCAAGAACGCAGCACCGCTCGCCGAGGATGCCGCGACCTACCTCGCGCATGCCGGCCTGAAGCTGGTGGGGCTTCCCTCCCACGCCACGGCCGGAGCCGGCGCCAGCCGATCGCTTGGTATCCTGCGGGCTGCGGGTGTGATCGTGGTTCTGAATCTCGAGCTCGGGGACGTGCCGCCCGGCGACTACGATCTCATCTGCCTGCCGCTCCGGATCTCCGGCTCGGAGGAGTCGCCCGCGCGGGTCGTGCTGCGAGCGCGGAACTGAAGCCGTGAACGTCCTGCTGCTGCGCGACGTCGTGGCGGTGTTGCTGGCGGGAGGCGCCGGCGAACGGCTGTATCCGCTGACCCGCGATCGCGCCAAGCCGGCGGTGAGCTTCGGCGGGCCGTATCGGATCATCGACTTCACGCTCTCCAACTGCATCAACTCGGGGCTCCGCAAGATCTTCGTCGCCACGCAGTACAAGTCCCAGAGCCTGAACCGCCACATCCGCATGGGTTGGAGTTTCGTGAACACCGAGCTCGGCGAGTTCGTCGAGATCCTGCCGCCCCAGAAGCGGGTCGGCGAGGGCTGGTATGCCGGGACCGCCGATGCCGTCTACCAGAACCTCTATTCGCTCGAACGCGAGCGGCCGCGCTGGGTGATCGTGCTGTCGGGCGACCACATCTACAAGATGGACTACGGCAAGATGCTCGACGTCCACATCGCGCGCGGCGCCAAGCTGACCGTTGGCGCGATCGAGATCCCGGTCGCCGAGTCGCGCCGCTTCGGCGTGCTCGAGGCCGACGAGGACAGCCGTGTCACGAGTTTCCAGGAAAAGCCCGAAACCGCTGTGGAGTCGCCTTGGAGCCCGGGTACCTGCCTCGGCTCGATGGGGATCTACATCTTCGATGTCGACGCCCTGGTCAGCGAGCTCGCCCGCGACGCTGAGGAGTCCACCAGCCACGACTTCGGCAAGGACATCGTGCCCAGGCTGGTCGCTGCGGGTGAGCGCGTCTATGCCTATCTGTTCTGGGACGAGAACAAGAAGGCGTCCAAGTATTGGCGCGACGTGGGAACGTTGGATGCCTTCTACGAAGCCTCGATGGACCTGATCCAGGTCGAGCCGGTCTTCAATCTCTACGACCCGAGCTGGCCGCTGCGCACCTACCAGCCGCAGCTCCCGCCGGCGAAGTTCGTGTTCTCGGAGGACGGCCGCAGCGGCCACGCGCTCGATTCGATCGTCTCGATGGGCTGTATCGTCTCGGGCGGAGAGGTGCGCCGCTCGATCCTCTCGCCCGGCGTGCGCGTCCACTCCTTTTCCGACATCCAGGACTCGATCGTCATGACGAACGCCACGATCCGCAGACACGCCCGCGTTCGAAAAGCGATTATCGACCGCAACGTCGACCTCCCGCAAGGCTCCGTGATCGGCTACGATCTCGACCAAGATCGTCGCCGCCATACCGTATCGGACGCGGGCGTCGTCGTGGTCACCCCGGGAGAGGAATGCTACGTGGATCCTGCGTTCGCGGGATGAGAGGACCGTTGTCATGACCAACATCGATTCAGTGTTTGCGAGAGAGATCCTCGATAGCCGGGGCAACCCGACCGTCGAAGTCGACGTCGTGCTCGAGGGCGGCGCGCTAGGCCGGGCGGCCGTGCCATCGGGCGCGTCGACCGGTGAGCGCGAGGCCGTCGAGCTGCGCGACGGCGACAAGAAGCGCTACCTCGGCAAGGGCGTGCGCAAGGCGGTGGCCGCGGTCAACGACCACCTCTCGAGGGAAGTGCTAGGAGAGGACGCGCTCGATCAGGCCCAGATCGACCAGCTGATGATCGACCTCGACGGCACCGACAACAAGCGCCGGTTGGGCGCGAACGCGATCCTGGCGGTTTCGCTGGCAGTCGCCAAGGCCGCAGCCGAAGCCACCGGGATGCCGCTCTTTCGCTACGTCGGCGGACCCAACGCGCGCACGCTGCCGGTGCCGTTCATGAACATCGTGAACGGTGGCGCGCACGCCGACAACCGGCTCGATCCCCAAGAGTTCATGATCGTGCCGCACGGCGCCGCGACGTTCGCCGAGTCGCTGCGGATGGGCGTCGAGGTGTTCCACACCCTGAAGGGCATCCTCAAGAAGAAGGGCCAGGCCACGTCGGTGGGTGACGAGGGCGGCTTCGCCCCGAACCTGAAGAGTAACGAGGACGTTCTCGAGACGATCCTGGACGCGATTCGCGCCGCCGGCTTCAAGCCGGGCGCCCAGATCTCGCTGGCGCTGGACGTGGCGGCGAGCGAGTTCCACGAGGGCAAGAAGTACGTGTTCAAGAAGTCGGGCGGTGGCTGGCGCACCTCCGAGCAGATGGTGCACATGTACGAGAAGTGGGTGAAGGCCTACCCGATCGTCTCGCTCGAGGACGGACTGGGCGAGAAGGACTGGGAGGGCTGGAAGATGCTGAGCCAGGCGCTCGGCGCCCAGATCCAGCTCGTCGGCGACGACCTGTTCGTGACGAATCCCAAGATCCTGGCCAAGGGTATCGCCGAGCACGTCGCGAACAGCGTGCTGGTGAAGGTCAACCAGATCGGGTCGCTCACCGAGACGCTCGACTGCGTCGCGCTCGCCGGTCGCGCCGGCTACACCTGCATGATGAGCCATCGCAGCGGCGAGACCGAGGACGCCACGATCGCCGACCTGGCGGTGGCCACCAACTGCGGCCAGATCAAGACCGGCTCGGCGTCGCGCACCGATCGCGTCGCCAAGTACAACCAGCTCCTGCGCATCGAGGAGCAGCTCGGCTCGGCGGCCCGCTTCGCCGGCAAAGCCGCGCTGAACCCGAGGAGCTAGGCGCCCGCCTCCGAAGCTCCGTTGCCCGAGGGATTGACGCTCGCCGCGACCCTCCGCTACGCCGCCTTCGCCGCCTTCGCCGTCGTGCTCCCCGGAATCGCGCTGCAGCGTCTGCAGCGCGTGCGCGCCGATCCGGCTCTCGTCTTGCCGGTCGGGCTGGCCTTCTGCGCTCTCGGCTACTGGCTGTCGTTGATCGCGGGAACACCGTGGCTCTTCGTAGCCCTCACGGTCGCACTCGGCGCGACGCTGCTGTGGACGCGCCTTGCCTGGAGCGACGGGCCTTCCCTGCGCGGCGCTCTGCCTGCTTTCGCCGCGGTCGTTGCGCTGTTCGCGGTGACCGTCTACCAGCACGATCGGCTCGATGCGGAGGGCGCTTTCCTGGCTGGCGGCGCGCTTCCCGACGACGCCATCTTCCACGTCGGGCTCACGCACGAGCTGGCGCTCTCCCACTCCCCGCAGGTTCCCGGGCTATCGGGCTTCCCACTGAGCTATCACCTCGGGACC
>CAZVOI010000732.1:0-1875 GCA_964628275.1 uncultured Acidobacteriota bacterium
CTACCCTCTCTTGGCGACGAGGTAGACGATCGGGTAGGGCGAGAAGGGCTGGTTCCGACTCGCGAGCGACTCGAACGCGCGCAGGAAGTCGCCTGGCGTCCTTTCGACGTAGTCGACCTGGGGCCACCAGACCAGGCCGGGAAAGGGCCGCCCTTCCAGGAACCATTCCCGTGCGCGCTGTCGCTGACCCTCGTCGTTCGTGACTAGCACGCGTTCGAGTTCCGCCGCGCGCGAAAAGTGCACGGGGTCGAGGGTGCGCTCCTTGAACGCCTCGATCGCACGAAGCACGTCCCACTCTGAACCCCGGAGCGCCTTGACGACCGGGCCCTGGATGTCCGCGTCCGTGTAAAGCGGGAAGCGCCCGGCCACTACTCAGGCGCGCGCCGACCCAGGTCGGCGGTTCGCTCGTGCTCGTAGCGCGCCGCGGCGGCTTCGTCGGCTCGAAACTCGGCCTCGATCTCTTCGACGTGATCGTAGTAGTACGTGAGCGCGGCGTACACCTGGGCTCGGTTGAGGTCGGGGTAGGTATCGAGAATCTCCGCCTCGCTCTTGCCTTGCTTGTGCAAGAACACGACGTTCATGACCCGCACGCGTGTATCGTCTATTGTCGCCTTGCCACCGCAGTAGTCGTCCTGCTTGACGACGTGAGGATGACTGATGAGGGTGGGTGCCGCCATACGAGGTCGATTGTACCAGCACCATCGGGGGCAGCTCGACGGCCCCCGGCCGAGCGACCTGGGTTTCGCCTGACGGCCGCTACCGCGGGAGCAGGCGGAGCCCCATCAGGGCCGCCGTCAAGCCCGTGAGCCATGTGATACCTTTCCGGGCAGATCCGTCATTTACAGACAGGCGAACCCCGTACCCGTTGAATCGGCCACAGCCGGGCCCGGGGCCGGCCGGGAGATGCGCGATGATGCGGAGCCTGCAAGTCGTTCTGTTCACAACCGTTGTGTCGCTGGCCGGCCTGCCGGTCCTGGCCCAGGAGCAGCGCGGGGCGATCCAGGGGGTCGTCCGCGACGCGCACGGGGCTCCGGCACCTGGCGTGGCCGTCCTCGCCCGGAGCACCGCGGGTCGCGCCACCGAGAGCGTGACAGACGGCGCGGGTGTCTACCGGTTCGCCGCGCTCCCGCCGGGCCGCTACGAGGTGTCGGCCCGGCTCTCCGGCTTCCGGCCGGCGCGCGTCGTGAACATCGACCTGCGCCTCGGGCAGCAGCTCGAGATCGACGTGAGGCTCGCGCCCGCGGGCCCGGACGAGACGGTCGAGGTGGCGAGCGAGTCGCCGCTCGTTGCGATCACGCAGAGCGTGCACGCCACGAACTTGCGCGGCGACGAGAGTACCAGGCCCCGCGCACGATCCGCCTGGGGCTCAAGCTGGGCTTCTGAAGAATGCCCCCTCGGGTGATCAGAGTCCCCGCGACGTCAGCGGGACTGGGGTCAGCGAATGGGACGCCGGCTCCAGGCTCGCGCAAGATCCTGACGGCTGTGAAGCAGCCGAAGAATCTCGACTTCTGCACGGACGCGGTACACGAGGCGGTATCCACTCACCAGGAGTTCTCGTCGTGGAGAACCGAGCTCCGGTAAGATCCGTCCGCGATCGGAGAAATCTCGGAGTGACGACGCGGCGGCCTCCAATTCGTCGAGCAGGCAGGCGGCTGCGGCTGGAGCCTGCGCATCGCTGGCCAAATACGAAACCGCATTCAAGAGATCCTGTCGGGCCGGCCAGGTCCAGACTACAGTTCTCGAAGCCACGCGCGCGCCTCACGGACCACGTCCTCGTGAGGCACGATTTCGCCCGCGTCGGCGGCCCGTTCACCCTGGGCCACCCTCTGCCGCACATAGAACTCGTACTGGACGTCCTCGAGCGAGCAGTCGTCG
>CAZVOI010000733.1:0-2710 GCA_964628275.1 uncultured Acidobacteriota bacterium
GACGGCCTCGTAGACGAACTTGACCTCGTGCTTGCCGGGCGTCAAAGGCTTGCCCGCCTTGATGGTGTAGTAGTTCTCGTCAAAAGCGTTGTAGGTGTAGGTGACGATGTTGTCCTTCACGAACAATGTGTACCCGGTGTAATACCCGCCCGCGGCGACGATGACTCCGTTGGTCTTGCCGTCGGTTTCCATCGACGCGGTGACGGTGTGGCTGCGGTTTTTCACCGGAGGCGAGAGCGCCTCGTTGATGAACTCCGCGCCGGGCGGGTAGAAGGTATAGGTGTTTCTCGGCGCGCCGCTCATCATTGCCATGTTGGCAGCCCGCGCCGCCACATCGTCGTACAGCGGATAGACGTTGTACTTGAGCGCCTCCTCGTCCCACTTCTTCTTGAGCTCCGCGAGCTTCTCCGGGTTCTTCGCGGCCAGATCGTTGGCCTCGCCCGGATCCTCGTTGACGTTGTAAAGCCCCCAGACGTCCTGGTCGAAGTCGAAGGTTCCCGCGATGACCCACGGCATCCGGTTGCCGTGCAACGTGACGGCCTTCCAGCCGCGGTCGTACAGGGCACGATGGCCGTACATCTCGTAATACTGCACCGGGTGCGTGGTGGGCGCCTTGGCGTCGTTGAACGAATACTTCATGCTGACGCCGTCGAACGGCATCTGTTTCACCCCGTCCACTGCATCCGGAATCGGCGTCCCCGCTACGTCGAGAAAGGTGGGCGCCACGTCGATGATGTGGTGGTATTGGTTGCGCAGTTCGCCCTTCGCCTGGATGCCCTTCGGCCAGTGCACGATCATCGGGATGGCGGTGCCGCCGTTGTGGCTGGACTGCTTGAAGTAGCGGAACGGCGTATTACCGGCCATCGCCCAGCCGGCGTGGTGGTGGTTGTTGGTCTCCGCCGTCCCCCACTGGTCGTAGAACTTCTGGTTCTCAGCCATCGAAGTTTTGGCGACCCCGTTGATGAACAGCACCTCGTTGTGGCTGCCCTCCATGCCGCCCTCGCCGCTCGCGCCGTTGTCGGAGGTGACCATGATCAGGGTGTTGTCGAGCATGCCGGTGCGCTCGAGCGCCGCGATCATGCGGCCGATCTCGTGGTCCACATGGTTCAATTGCGCCGCGAACGCCTCCGTCTGGCGGGCGTACATCTTCTTCTGTTCCGGCGTGAGCGAATCCCAGGCCGGGATATCGGCCGGGCGAGGGGCGAGCCTGGTGCTCGCGGGCACGATGCCCTTCGCGATCTGACTCTTCAGGATCGTCTCGCGCGCAGCGTCCCAGCCCATGTCGAACTTGCCCTTGTACTTGTCCAGGTAGGCCTGGGGGGCATGGTGCGGCGCATGGTTGGCGCCCGGTGCCCACTGCATCATGAACGGCCGGTCCGGGGCGGCCGACTTCTGCGCCGTCATCCAGTAGATGGCGCGGTCGGCCATGTCGGTGCTGAGGTGGTAGTCGGGCTTGCCCACCGAAGGATTGGTCGGCCGGTGGTTCTCGTACATGACCGACACGAAGTTGTTGTGGTCTGCATTCGGGAAGCCGTAGAAGTGGTCGAAGCCATCGGCGCTCGGCCAGCCGAGGAATGGGCCGGCGGCCGACACTTCGCGCGCCGGCACATGGTCCCACTTCCCGAGCGCATAGGTGGTGAAGCCCTGCTGCTGGAGGACCTTGGCGCCGCTCGCCGCCTGCGGCGGCACGAAACCGTTGTAGCCAGGAAAGCCCATGGCGGTTGCGGCGTGGCTGCCGAAGCCGATCGAGTGATGGTTGCGCCCGGCCAGAATCGCGGCGCGCGCCGGCGAGCACAACGCCGGACTGTGGAAGTTGGTGTAGGTCAGGCCACCCGCCGCGAGCTTGTCAATATTGGGCGTCGGGGTGAGCCCGCCGTAGACGCCGAAGTGGGCGAAGCCGACGTCGTCGAGGAGGATGACGAGCACGTTCGGCGCGCCTGCGGGCGCTTTCGGACGCACCGGCCAGTCCTCTTTCGAGTTCTCGTACTTCTTGTCGATCTTGCCCTTGAAGCCCGCCATGCGCGGATCGTCGGCCGCTTCGGCCTTGGTCGCAGATTGTTGCGGTTGGTTGCACGAGGCGATCAGGAAGCAGCCTGCCAAGATCACCACCGCGTGCGAGAGAGTCCTCTTCATGTTCAATTTTCTCTCCTGAAGTGAGTGTCGGTTCCTATTGATGGTTCTTGCATCTGCTCTGCCTCCCCGTTGCACACCAGATGGGTCAGCTGTGGACGTCGACCGATGGCCAGCTAACACTTAATCTCTTGCAAAGGATAAGCCGAGAAGAACCGCGGAAGGAAACTGGGAAACAGGGCTGAACTTGAAGCGGGCATTTGCTTTGCGGGGAAATGCAGGAGGGTGCAGCATTGGAATCTCCGGTGGATCGTTGCCGGAGAACGCGAGAACGGCGGCAAACCGGCGCCGCGCGAACGAGCAAGCCGCGACCGCGCACGTAGACCACGGCCGAGACGGCAGAGCGAAGGGTACCCCTCCGATTCGGCTACGAGAGGGTCGGCTCTTCACTGAAGGAGGGCCGGCACGAAGCCAGTTCGTGCACATGGCGTCGCCGGCGGTCACTCGGCCAGCGTCGCCATGAAGCCGGCCTGCACGTCCGCGAAGTCGCGGAAGCCAGCCAGGATCCAGGCCTTCAGCGTTTCAGGTTTCTCGGTTCCCGAGTAGAAGCGCAGGGCTTTGTTGACGCCCTTCACGGCTG
>CAZVOI010000734.1:0-1730 GCA_964628275.1 uncultured Acidobacteriota bacterium
GGGCGACGGCTCGGCGGTTCAGTCGGAAGCGGCTACCGCCGTGCAGAAGGGAGAGCTGACGAGCGCCGGCTCGACCCTGGGGACGCTCTTCTACATGTCACCCGAGCAGGCGCGCGGTGAGCCGCTCGACGCCCGCAGCGACCTGTTCTCTTTTGGCGCCGTCCTCTACGAGCTCGCCACCGGTGTGCGCGCCTTCGACGGGGGAACGGCCGCCGTCGTGTTCCAGGCGATCTTCAACGAGACGCCTCGCGCGACCCGCCACAACCCGGCCCTGCCTCCCGAGCTCGACCGGATCATCGGCAAGGCCCTCGAGAAGGACGCGGAGCTGCGCTACCAGACGGCGGCCGAGCTGCGCTCCGATCTCAAGCGCCTGCGCCGCGACCTGGACTCCGGCCGAAGGCCCGCGGAAACAGACTCCGGGCCTGCGCCGGCCGCGCCGGCCCCCGAACGCTCCGTGGCCGTCCTCTACTTCGAGAACCTCAGTAGCGCCAAGGATGACGAGTACTTCCGCGACGGGATGACGGAAGACATCATCACGGAGCTGACGAAGATCGAGGACCTCAAGGTCTTCCCGCGTCCTGCCGTGATGGTCTACCGGGACCGGGCGGTCACGGCGCCCGAGGTCGGACGCGAGCTCCGCGCCGCCTACGTGGTGAGCGGCAGCCTCCGGCGCGCGGGCAACCGGCTGCGGGTGAGCGCGCAGCTGATCCAGACCGGGACCGGGCTCGCGGCCTGGGCCGAGCGCTTCGACCGGCAGATGGAGGACGTGTTCGAGGTCCAGGACGAGATCGCGCGCAGCATCGCGGGGGCGCTGCGGATCAAGCTCTCGCCCCACGAGGCGAAGGCGATCGCCGTCAAGCCCACCGAGAACCTGCAGGCCTACGACTCCTACCTGCGCGCGCGCAGCTTCGCGCGGCGCGTGACCCGCACCGACCTCGATTTCGCGCTGCAGATGTACGAGCGGGCAATCGAGCTCGACCCGGGCTTCGCCGTCGCCTATGCGGGCCTCGCGAAGGTTTGCGGCGTCTACTTCGAGTGGCACGAGCGCGACGCGCGCTGGATCGAGAAGGGCCTCACCGCTTCGGAGCGCGCGCTCGAGCTGTCGCCGAACCTGCCCGAGGCGCTCGCGGCGCGAGCGAGGATCTTCTACGCGCAGAAGGACTACGAGAAGGCGGCGCGCCTCGCCGAGCAGGCGGTGGCGCTCAAGCCCGACTGCGACGGGGCCTACTACGACCTGGGTCGTGCCTACTTTGCGAGCGACAAGTGGGAGCAGGCGGCCGCGATCGCCGGCCGCGCCGTCGAGGCGAGCGGCGACGACTACAACGTCTACATCCCCTTCGTGAACACGATGGAGCGCCTCGGCCGGCCGGAGGCGGCCAAGGAGCTGCGGCAGCAGCAGCAGCGCACTCTCGACCGGCACCTGGAGACGGTGCCCGAGGACGTGCGCGCGCGGATCCTACGCGCCAGCCTGTTCGTGGGCACGGGGGAGCGGGGCCAGGCGGTGCGCGAGATCCGCCGGGCGCTCGAGCTGCGTCCCGACGACACCAACATCCTCTACAACGCCGCCTGCGTCTACGGCCAGCTCGAGGAGAAGGTGGAGGCGCTGGCCCTGCTGCGCCGGCTGAAGCAGGCGGGCATCCTCAACCCGGAATGGGCGCGTCGCGACCCCGACCTCCGGTGCCTGCACCAGGACCCGGAGTTCCTCGCACTGATTGGCAACCCCACACCCG
>CAZVOI010000735.1:0-31708 GCA_964628275.1 uncultured Acidobacteriota bacterium
ACCTCCCATCCCTAGGGTAGGCGACACCGCAGAGAATCAAGGCCGGCATCGCCTCACTCCACCAGCGCGAACGAGAGGATGTTCTGGCCTGAAGCCACGGCGATGTGCTGCTTGCCATCGAACACGTAGGTCATCGGGGAGGCTTTCCAGAGCGTGTTGGCCTGGAAGTGCCAGAGCGGCTTTCCGCTCGAAGCATCGACCGCCATCAGCGCGCCCGTATCTTCTCCAAAGAAGACGAGGCCGCTGGAGGTGGCGAGGGTGCCGCCCCAGGAACGCGCGGGCCCGATCTGCGGCAGCTCCCAGGCGACCTGTCCGGTCCTGATATCGATCGCGCGGAGGACCTTCTGGGCAGGCTCGTCCAGCTCCGTCGTCGAGCCGCCGTAGTAGGACTGGCCGGCCTGCCATGGGCCGGGCGTCTTCTTGAAGAGGGTGCACTTCTCGAGCGCTTGCACGTAGTAGAGGCCCGTGGCGGGGTTGAACGACGTGGAGAACCAGTTGGTGGCGCCTTCCACGGAGGGGCAGACGCGGGTGCCTTCCGGAGTCGGCTCCTGCCCGGGATTCAGGACGGGACGGCCGTCCGGTCCGATTCCGCGCGCCCAGGTCAGCTTCTTGACGAATGGCGTCGCCAGCAACAACTCGCCGTTCGTGCGGTCGAGCACGTAGAAGAAGCCGTTGCGGTTGGCGTGCAGCACCAGCCGGCGCGGCCTGCCTTGCCAGTCGGCATCGACGAGCACCGGCGGCTGCTGCGCGTCCCAGTCCCAGAGGTCGTGCGGCGTGTACTGGAAGTGCCACTTCAACCGGCCGCTCTTGGCGTCAAGGGCCAGGATCGAGTCCGAGTAGAGGTTGTCGCCGATGCGCTCGCTGCCGTCGTAGTCCGGGCAGGGATTTCCGGTGGGCCAGTAGAGCGTGTCGAGATCACGGTCGTACGTGCCGGTG
This sequence comes from uncultured Acidobacteriota bacterium, assembly GCA_964628275.1. Taxonomy (GTDB): domain Bacteria; phylum Acidobacteriota; class Vicinamibacteria; order Fen-336; family Fen-336; genus CAZVOI01. Next base: position 937 of record CAZVOI010000735.1, read on the forward strand.
AGCCAGGTGGCGGCGCACGGGTGATCGATGGCCTTGCCCTGCCACGTCTCCGATCCCGGCTCTCCCCGCTTCGGCACCGTCCAGAAGCGCCACACCTCCTTGCCGGTCGCCTGATCGAAAGCCGCCACGAACCCGCGAGCGCCTTCGTCGCCCCCCGACACGCCGGAGACGATCAGGCCGCCCACCGTCAGAGGCGCCGAAGTCGCGCCGTAGTTCTCCCGCCAGTCCGCCATCTCGGTGCCCCATAGCAGCGCACCGGTGTGCCGGTCGAGGGCGATGATGTGGGCGTGGTCGGTGACCATGAACACGCGGCCGCCAGCCACGCCGACGCCGCGGTTGATGTTGTCTGCGGCATCGCCGGCCAGGCCCTTGGTGCGCGGGCGCCGGTACTCCCAGATGCGACGTCCGTTGCCCGCGTCGAGCGCGTGGCACTCGTTGGCGCTGGTCACGTACATGACGCCGTCCACCACGACCGGGGTCACCTCCAGCCGCGAGGCGCCGGCCAGCGGATACGTCCACTTGGGGGCCAGCCGCGCGACATTGGTCTTGTCGATCTGGTCGAGCGTGCTGTAGCGGTTGCCGCCGGGATGCCCGTTGTAGCTGGGCCAGTCCGCCTGCGAGGTGACGGGCCGATACCGCTCGCCGACCCGCCGCAGGAGATGGATCTGTTGGTCGTCGGACAGGAGCTGCAAATCCATCGAGGTCTGGTTGAGCGCGAGCCCCTGCAGTGTGCGGCCGTCGGTGGTCGTCACCGCCGCCCGCGTGGGCGCCCCGCCGCGCTTGGGCCGCAGCGTCCGAAGGAAGGCCACCAGCTCACGCATCTCCTGTTCTGCGACCGGGAAGCCGGGCATGCCAGCGCTGGGCAGGCCGTCGCGGACGAGCACGGCCAGCTGCGCGTCGTTGCGCGCGGCGAGGCGCGTGACGATGGCCGGCCCCAGCTCGCCGCCGTTGCCGTCTCCGCCGTGGCAGCGGGAGCAGACGCTCTCGTACTGGTGGCGCCCGGCGTCGGGGGACTGCGCGAGGGCCCGCAAGGATCCGGTGCCAATGCACGGTGCCAACGCGCAACCCAAGGTTGCGACCAGGGACCAGACAACTCGGCCCATCGTGCGCGCGCCGACCTTCATCGAAGCACTCACGATCCTAGCCCCGTTGCCACGCGCGCATGGCAGGCTGAGCATCGAAAGCGCTGTGCTAGCGGCCTCGCTCGTGGTGGTCGCGGCCTTGCTCGTCGTGCAAGGTCCGGCGTCGGCTTCCGCGGCGTCGCCTCTCGACGTCGAGTTCTACAGGACTCGAGTCCAGCCGATCTTGTTCGCCGTGCCGGTCGGCCAGGTCCCGAAGCGGAATGCCACGGCCCTGCTCCAGACGCGCTGACGCGGTGACCCCCGCGGTGGTGACGAGGACGATCAGGAGGGCGGGGAGGTTGAAGAGGCCGGTGGCATGGGCCAGCCTGGCCTCCGGGCGCCATACTATTACCGTTCGACGGGCAGGCCGGTGCTAGCGGAAATCAGGAGACTCCGAGCATTGAACGACATCGTCGCGGCGCCGCTCGATCTCGCCTTCGTGAGGTCGCAGTTTCCCGCCCTTGCAGGGGATTGCGTCTTTTTCGACAACGCCGGGGGGGCGCAGGTCCTGAAGCGGGTGGCGGACCGGATCTCCGACTACCTGCTCACCACCAACGTGCAGCAGGGAGCGAGCTACGCGGTGGCTCAGCGATCGGGCGAGCGCCTGGCGAGGGCCCAGGCCGAGATCGCGACCCTGATCGGCGCGGGGCGTCCCGAAGAGGTGGTGATGGGTCCTTCCACCACCCTGCTCCTCCAGCTCCTCGCCCGGGGCATGTCGAAGCAGTTCCGTCCCGGTGACGAGGTGATCGTGACTCGCATCGACCACGAGTCCAACATCGGTCCCTGGGTGGGCCTCGAGTCCTTCGGGGTGGTGGTGAAGTTCTGGGAGCTGGACCGGGAAACGCTCGCCCTCGACTTGGCCGCCCTCGATCGCCTGATCACCGACCGCACCCGCCTCGTCTGCGTCACCCACACCTCGAACATCCTGGGAAGCGTGACGCCGGTGGCCGAGATCGCGCGTTTGGCGCATGCGCGGGGCTGCCCGGTGTGCGTGGACGGCGTGGCCCTGGCTCCGCATCGGGCGGTGGACGTCCGAGCTCTGGACGTCGACTATTACGCGCTCAGCTTCTACAAGGTGTACGGGCCGCACCATGCGGTGCTCTACGGAAAGTACGAGCACCTGTTGCGCCTCGCGAACCAGTATCACTACTTCATCCCCGACGACCGCATCCCCTACAAGCTGCAGCCGGGCAACCCGAACTACGAGTTGTCCTATGGCTGCGGCGGGATCGCGGAGTATCTGGCCGAGTTGGGCGTTCGGGCGGGAGCCTCGGCTTCGGCGCCGGCGCGGCAGAGGATCGAGTTGGCCTTCGCGGCCATCTTTCAGCATGAGCAGGCGCTGGCCGAGCGCTTGCTCGGCTACCTGCGGACGAAGTCCGGCGTACGGATCATCGGCTCGCCGGGGGCGGACGGGTCGCGGGTCCCCACCATCAGCTTCGCCGCGGGCGACAAGGACCCCGAGGCCATCGTGCGCCACATCGATGGCTTGGGCGTGGGTATCCGCTTCGGCGACTTCCACTCGCGCCGGCTGGTGGACCATCTGGGTCTGTCGCCTCGAAAGGGCGTGGTGCGCGTCTCCATGGCCCACTACAACACACTGGAGGAGGTCGACCGGCTGATCCTCGGGCTGGAGCAGGTCATCTGAGTGCCGCTCAGCTCCAGCATCTCCTTCGTTCGCGGCCGCGTGCTCGGGTTCGTCTTCCTGCTGTCCGTCGTCACCTACCTCGACCGCATCTGTATCGCGGCTGCGGCGCCGTTCATGATGGAAGACCTGGGTCTGAGCGTCCTGCAGATGAGCTTGGTCTTCAGCGCGTTCACGCTCGCGTATTCGCTGTTCGAGATACCGACCGGCTGGCTCGGCGATACGCGCGGGCCGCGGCAGGTGCTGACGCGAATCGTCGTGTGGTGGTCGGGTTTCACGATGCTGACCGGCGCGGCGCGTGGCCTCTCCTCACTGGTAGCGATCCGCTTCTTGTTCGGCGCGGGGGAGGCGGGGGCGTTTCCGAACGCGGCGCGGGCGCTCTCGCGATGGTTCCCGGCTCGCGAGCGCGGCCGAGCCAACGGGATCCTGTTCCTCGGTTCGCGTGTCGGCGGGATGCTGTCGGCTCCGGTCGCGCTGTATCTGATCCAGAGCATCGGCTGGCGAGCCAGCTTCGTCGTCTTCGGCGCGATCGGCCTGGTATGGGCTGTGGCGTGGCATGCGTTCTACCGCGATCGGCCGTCGGAGCATCCGGCGATGTCTGCGCAGGAGCTGGAGTGGATCGAGCAGGATGGCGCGCGTCCCGAAGGATCGGCCGCGACGCCGTGGCGGGCCATTTTCGCGAGCCGCAGCTTGTGGGCGATCTGCGCGATGTACTTCTCGTTCGGCTACGGCCTCTACTTCTATTTCACCTGGCTGCCGACTTACTTGATCCGCGTGCTCGGCTTTTCTCTCTTCGCCGGCGGGCTGTTCGCGGCGCTGCCGTTCGTGCTCGCGGGGATCGCCGACGTCTTGGGGGGACTGATCACCGATCATCTCGCGGCAACGCGGGGGCTGCGCGTGGCGCGCTGCGGTCTCGGCTTTTGCGCCTTCCTTGGCAGCGGCTTTCTGATCTTGGCGTCGACTCAGGCTGTCGCGCCGGTGGCCAAGGCGGTCCTGCTGGCGCTGTCGCTGGCTTCGGCGGACCTCGCCCTCGGCGCCTGCTGGGCGGTTTGTCTCGACGTCGGCGCGGATCACGCGGGCGTCGTGACCGGCTGCATGAACACCTTCGGCAACCTGGGAGGCCTGGTCGGACCGATGGTCGTGGGACTCGCGGTCGAACGCTGGCAGTCGTGGACGTTCCCGCTCTACGCGACCAGCTTCTTCTACGTGGTCGGCGCCCTGGCTTGGCTCGCGATCGACCCGCTGCGACGGATCACCGAGGCGCCTGCCGTCGCTCCCAAGAGTTGAGCTACGCCAGCGGCGGGCGGCGTTCGTGCCAGGTGGTGGCGCGCTCGTAGCCGAGGCCGGCGCGCGCGAGCGTCGGCTCGTCGTAGAGCCGGCCGGTGGGCAGCAGGCCCAGCGGCATGCCGTCGACGAAGCCCGCCGGGACGACCAGCGCCGGGTGCCCGGTCAGGTTGGTCATGTTCGAGCTGGCGCTGGACGTCGGGGCCAGGAAGACGTCGCAGGTTTCGAACAGCGCGTTGATCTCACGAACCAGCAGCGTTCGGACACGCTGCGCGCGGATGTACTCGACGGCGGGGATGAAGCGCGCCGCGTGGAGCTGGTTGGCGCGGCCATTCTTGCCCTGGTTCGCCAGCTCCTTGGCCCGGCCGCTCCGGACGAGGTCGTCGAACATCGCGCCGGCCTCCGCGTTGTGGATCGCGTACAGGGCATCGGCCGGAATTGGCGGGAGCTTGATCGAGACGAGCTGCGCCGCGCCGCTCTTGAAGACGTCGAGCGTGTCCTCCAGAAGCTTCCGGCGCGCCGGCCAGGCGGCCCTGTCTTCGGCGCTGGCGTCGCTCGCCAGCTCGTCGAACTCGCGCTCGACGTAGCCGACGCGCAGGCCCTGGAGCGACGATATGCCGTCCCACAGGAGCGGCAGGTCGGCGACGCTGTCGTCCTTGCCGTCGGGACCGTGGAGCGCGCCCAAGACCAGCATGCAGTCTTCGACCGATCGCGCGATCACGCCGACCTTGTCCATCGTCCAGCGCAGCGTCATGCAGCCGGCGCGGCTGACCCGGCCGTAGGTTGGGCGCAGGCCGACGACGCCGCAGGTCGAGGCGGGGGAGACGATCGAGCCGCCGGTCTCCGTCCCGACCGTGAAACCGGCGAGGCCCGCCGCCGCGGCTGCGGCCGGACCGGCGGAGGAGCCGCTCGAGCCCTTCTCCGGGTTCCACGGGTTGCGCGTGCGTCCGCCGAACCAGAGGTCGCCGATCGCCAACTCGCCGCTGGTGAGCTTGGCGATCAAGACCGCGCCCGCGTCGCGCAGCCGCTCGACGGCCGTCGCGTCGTGGTCGAAGACCTGGTTCTCGAACGGCTTGGCGCCCCAGGTGGTGCGGATCCCGCGGGTGGCGAAGAGGTCCTTGATCCCGTAGGGAACGCCGTGGAGCGGGCCCTTGTAGCGGCCCGCGCCGATCTCGCGGTCGGCCCGCTCGGCCTGTGCCAGCGCCAGCTCCTCCGTCCGCGTGATCACGCAGAAGAGCTTGGGATCGAAGCGCGCCAGGCGATCGAGATAGAGACGCGTCAGCTCGACCGACGAGACGCTCCGCGTGCGCAGCAGGCCGGCGAGTGCCGTGGCCGGCAGGAACGCGAGGTCGGCGTCGGACGCGGGGCGGTTCGAGGCGGATGCGGGTCGTTGCTGGCGGCGTGCTGCCGGCGGCGCCGGCTTCGGTCGCTTGGGACGGAAGCTGAAGGCGGGCTCGGTGTCGGACGGAATCGGGATCGCGCGCAGCGCCTCGTAGTGGTCGCGGTAGCGCTTCACGAGATCGAGCGCACGCTCGCGCTCCGCCTCGCCGAGGTCGAGGGCCAGAAGCTCCTGGGCGATGGTCAACCCGCCCTTGGTCGGCGCTGGCCTCTCGTCGGCGGCGAGCGCGGGCAGCGCAGCTGCGGCGGGGAGCGCCTTCAAGAAGTGGCGACGACTCATGCTTCCTCCTCAGGCCCGGTGGGCGCGCGCAGCGGCCTCGAATCGTCGCATAGCTATCCCTCAAAGACCGCTTGCCACGCCGCACGTTGATGGCACAGAATGACTTTCGTGGCATATGAGTGAGCAAAAGACACGAATTGGCCCGGGTGGACGCATAGTGATCCCCGCGGCATACCGGCGGGCACTGGGCGTTCGCCCTGGAGACGAGGTGCTGCTGTCTCTCGAGGCAGGACAGATGCGGGTCCTGCCGCCGCAAGAGGCGCTGCGTCGCGCGCAGGCGGCAGTGCGGCGGTACGTGAAGGCAGGCCGGCGGCTGTCGGAAGAGTTGCTCGCGGAACGGCGTGCCGAAGCGAAGCGCGACTAGGACCGTCCTGGACGCATCGGCGGTCCTCGCCGTGCTCAACGCTGAGCGTGGCGCGGATCGGCTGGCTCGCGAGATGTCGAAGGCGGCAATCAGTGCGGTCAATCTGTCGGAGGTCGTCGCCAAGCTGACCGATGCCGGAATGCCGAGCATCGAGGCTCGTGCAACCTTGTCGATCCTGGGGCTCGACGTTCATCCGTTCGATCGTGAGGCCGCGTATGCCGCGGGTGAGCTCCGAGCCGACACGCGAGCTTTCGGTCTGTCGCTGGGAGACACAGCCTGTCTGGCGCTTGGCAGGAGCCTGCGCGCCCGGGTGTGGACCACTGACCGGCGCTGGGCCGAGTTGCGGGTCGGCGTCGAGGTTCGGCTGGCACGCTGAGGTCGATGACTCCGGCCGTGCGCTGAGGAGGCGGCGCAGGCCGCAACTCCAGGCCTGTTCGCGCTGTTGATCGTGGTGGCGCAAGGGGGGTAGTGTCTCGAAGCAGCTAGACTCCGTCGCCCAGGTTGCGGGTGGAAAGGACCATCGATTTGAAGCGATCGCGCGTCGCATGCTGGGCTCTGGGCTTCGCCGCCGTCGGCCCGGTCGCGCTTGCGGCAGGCGGGGCGGAAGGGAACTGGCCACAATGGCGCGGTCCCGGTGGCCTCGGCGTTGCGCTGGACGCGGCGTATCCCAGCGAATGGAGCCCATCCAAGAACATCGCCTGGAAGGCCGAGGTGCCGGGGCGGGGCCTTTCGTCGCCGGTCGTCTCCGGCGGCCGCGTCTTCCTGACCACGTCGATCGAAGGCGAGGCGGTCGCCGATCACAAGGCCCCGATTCACCTCGGGTTCGACATGCGGCCCGGCTACCTGCATCCCGACAGCGTCGGCTCCGACCATCGCTACACGTTGAAGGTGCTGGCGTTCGACGGCGGCAACGGCCGCCAGGTCTGGGAACACACACCGTACGAAGGCCTGATGTACGACGACCGCCATCGCAAGAACACCTACGCGTCGCCCACGATCGCGACCGACGGCACGCTCCTCTACGCCTTCTTCGAGTCGGCGGGGCTCTTCTGCTACGACTTCGACGGCAAGCTGAAATGGCAGGTGTCGTTCGGCGGTCTCGCCAAGGCTGGGCTCGGGCCCGGAACGTCGCCGGTGATCCACGAGAACCTGCTATTGCTGCAGTGCGACCAGGAGATGGGCGCCGGCTCGTTCATCGCCGCGCTCGACCGCTTCACCGGAAAGGAGGTCTGGCGCACGCCGCGCAACAACCGGCGGAGCTGGGCGACACCGATCCTGGTGCGGGCCACGGACCGGGTCGAGCTGGTGGCGATGGGAGCCGAGGCGGTGGTCGCGTACGAACCCGCGACCGGCCGAGAGCTGTGGCGAGCCAATGGGACGGAGAGCCATCCGATCCCGAGCCCGGTGGCCGGGCACGGCCTCGTGTTCGCGACCGCGGGTAGCCAGGCCAAGCGCGCCCTGGCGATCCGAGTCGGCGGATCGGGAGACTTGAAGGACTCGGCCAGCGTGGTGTGGAGGCACACGAAAGGGACGGCCTACGTGCCGTCGCCGATCCTGCTCGGCGCGTATCTTTACCTGATGACCGACAAGGGCATCCTCACCTGTCTCGACGCCAAGACCGGCGAGCTGATCTACGAAGGCGGACGCGTCCCGGTGCCCGCCACCTTCACGGCCTCGCCGGTGGCGTACGGCAAGCGGCTGCTGTTGACGAGCGAAGACGGCGACACGTTCGTGATCAAGGCGGGCCCGGTTTTCGAGGTGCTCGGGACGAGCTCGGTGGGCGAGCCGGTATTCGCCTCGCCCGCGCTCGCGGGCGGGCGCATCTTCATTCGTGGCGAGCGTCACCTGTTCGCGATCGGGCGCTGACGTGGCGCGCTGGCCAGCCGTGCTTGCGATTTCGGCTTTGGCGTCGTCGGTCTTGGCTCAACCCGCGCCCAGCTCCTCGAGCCCAGACGTGATCGTGGTCGGCGCGGGGATCTCCGGCCTCTCCGCCGCCCTGGAGGCGGCGCGCGGTGGCGCGCGCGTGTTGGTTCTCGACATGTGGTCGGTATTCGGCGGCCACGCGGTGATGGCGGAGGGCGGGTTGTGCATCGTGGGCTCGCCGGTTCAAGAGCGGGCCGGTGTTCGCGACACGCCGGAGATCGCGTTCCGCGACTTCACGACTTACGGCGAGGACGCTGATACGGAGTGGGTGCGTGACTACGTAGTCAACTCGCGCGTGCAGATCCACGACTGGTTGACCGCCATGGGCGTCCGCTTCGCCGGGCTCCGCCAGCCGCCAGGCAACAGCGTGCCGCGCTTCCACGACGTTCAGGGACGCGGACTCGGTCTGGTGAGTCCCCTGTACCGCGAGTGCCTGCGCCACTCGGCGATCGACTTCGAGTGGAACACGAAAGTCACCGGGTTGGTTTCCGAGCGGGGCCGCGTGCTCGGCGTGCGCGGTGAGAACATTCGGACCGGCCGCGGGGTCGAGCGCCGAGCCCGGGCCGTGATCCTGGCGACTGGAGGCTTCCAGAGCAACCTGGAGCTGGTGCGCGAGTTCTGGCCGCAGCACCTGCCCTTCCCGGAACGGCTGCTCGCCGGCTCCGGTGTGAACTCGATGGGCTCCGGGCTCAAGATCGCCGAGGACGCCGGCGCGGCGGTCGGCCGCCTGGACCACCAATGGAACTACGCGACCGGCCTTCCGGACCCGCGACATCCCGGCGCCAACCGCGGGCTGAACGCGCAGTCTGGGGGTTCGATCTGGGTCAACGCCCAGGGGCGGCGTTTCGTGAACGAGAGCGCGAGCCAGCGCGACACGCTGGCGGCGCTGCTGGCGCAGCACCCGGCGACGTACTGGGCGATCTTCGACGAGACCGGGAAACGCAGCTTCTACGTCTCCGGCTCCGATTGGGCCGACTTCGCCGTCATCGAGCGCCGGATCTTCGGCGACCGCTCTTTGGTCAAGTCCGCCCCGAGCATCGAGGCGCTCGCGGAGTCGATCGGAGTGTCGCCCGCCGAGCTCCGGGCCACAGTGCGGCGTGCCAACGCGTTGGCCGCCCTCGGCAAGGACGCCGACTTCGGCCGCGTCGCCAGCAGCAGGATGGAGGCGCTCACCCCCATAGAGAGGCCGCCGTTCTACGCGGTCCAGTTCTTTCCGGTGACGCGCAAGAGCATGGGTGGCGTGCGCATCGATCGGTCGACGCGGGTGCTCGATCGCAGCGGGCAGGTCATCCCCGGGCTCTACGCGGTGGGCGAGCTGACCGGGCTCGCGGGCATCAACGGCAAGGCCGGGCTCGAAGGCACGTTCCTCGGGCCTTCGATCTTCACCGGCCGCGCGGCGGGACGGGCGCTGTTGGCGGAGCTCGGCCCGATGCCAACTGGCGCGCCGCCGGTCGCCTCAGCGGCGGCGGCCGCGGATCGAGGAGCGCCGGCGGGGGACGACACGAAGTGCCTGGCATGCCATCCGCTGGGCGCGCTCGTGAGCACGCCGCGGCCCGGCTACTCCCACTTCGAGAAGGTCCACTCGCGGGTGCTCGAGTTGCGCCTCGCGTGCGCCCGCTGCCATGCGGAGCTCGCGCCGTATCCCGACAAGGCGCACCGCGTGAACCGGGAGGCTCAGATCCGGACCTGCGCGGAGTGCCACGTGTCGACGGCTGGTTGAAAGAATCACCAAGCCCGGAATGTCGTCTCGCCGCCGCGCGGCGCCAACGCCCTCAGGTGTATCCTCGTCGGCGCCACCAACCCGAAAAGGAGCTGCTGATGCGCGGATCTCGCCTTGCCCGAGTCGTGGTTCTGTGTGTCGCCGCTCTCCTGGCCGGCGCCCTGGATCGCGGCCTGCCGGCCGCCTCCGGCGATGCCAGGCGCGCGCTGACGCTGTCGGACGTGCTGGCTTGGAAGTCGATCGTCTCGCCCACGCTCAGCGCCGACGGGAAGTGGCTGGGGTATCGCTACTCGCCCGTCGAGGGCGACAGCGAGATCGTGATCCGTGAGACGCAAGGAACGAAGGAATACCGCTTCCCGGTGGGCGAGGTCCCGATCCCTGACCCGTTCTTCGGCGGCGGTGCGCCGCCGCCGCCGCCGGTCGCGATCACGTTTTCCGAGTCAGGCGGGTTTGCCGCTTTCACGGTCTTTCCGACTCGGGCCCAGGCCGCATCGGCGAAGAAGCAGCGCCGCCCCGCCCAGAACGGCGTTGCGCTGGTGAACCTCGCGACCGGCGAGAAGACCGACTTCGCGAAGTCGCGCCGCTTCGCGTGGAACGGCGAGGCCGGCAAGTGGCTCGCGGTTCACCGTTATGGCCCCGAGCCGGCCGGCGGAAGCGGCGCCGCGCCGGGCGCCGCGGCGTCGGGTCAGAGCGCCGGCTCGGCCGCGGACCGCGATCGGCCGCGCGGCGCGGACCTGGTGCTGCGCGACCTCGCGGCCGGCACCGATCTCAACGTCGGCAACGTCGCGGAGTTCGCCTTCGACAAGTCCGGACGCTGGCTGGCGGCCACGATCGACGCGCCCGAGAAGGCCGGGAACGGCATTCAGCTTCGCGACATGCAGAGCGGGACGACGCTGGCCCTGGACAGCGACAAGGCGTCCTACGAGAAGCCCACGTTCACGGAGCAGGGCGACGGCCTGTGCGTGGTGCGTGGCCGCGAGGACAAGCAGTACGAGGACAAGCTCTACGACGTGCTGGGTTTCACCGAGCTGGGCCCGAGCCCTCGCAAGGTCGTGTATCGACCCGCCGCCGACGCGTCGTTCCCTGCCGGATTCACGGTCAGCCCGAACCGGAACCCACGTTTCACCGAGGACCTGAAAGCGCTGTTGTTCGGAATCCACGTGCTCAAGCCGAAGCGCGCCGAAGCCGGCGGCGACAAGCCGGCAGAGAGCCGCGAAGGCGAGAGCGGGGGAGTCCGCGCAGAGGCCGCCGCGAGCGACGACAAGCCTGACCTAGTGCTCTGGCACTGGCGCGACGACCGGCTGCAATCGCAGCAGCAGGTGCAGGAGAACCGCGACAAGACGTTCAGCTTTCTGGCGACCTGGCGCAGCGACGAGCAGCGCTTCATCCGGCTCGCCGACGACACGTTGCGCGACGTCCAGCCCGCCCCGAAGGACCTGTTTGGGATCGGCGCCGACGAGCGCGCCTACGACCTCAGCGAGAGTCTCGACGGGCGTCGCCATCAGGACGTGTACTCCGTGGATCTGAAGACGGGAGCGCGCCGACTGATCGCGAAGAAGGCGCGCTACACCTACGGCGCGTCGCCCGACGGCCGGTCCTTCCTCAGCTACGACGACGGCAACTATTTCGTCCACGACCTCGCCGCGGGCCAGGCCATGAATGTCACCAAGGACTCGCCCGTCAGCTTCGTCGACGTGGAAGATGACCACAACAACGTGAAGCCGCCGGTGCCTCCCGTTGGTTGGGCCAGCGACGGCGCCTCGGTGCTGCTGACCGACGGCTGGGACGTCTATCGCGCTCCGGCGAAAGGCGGCGCGCTCGTCAGTCTCACGGGTTCGGGCCGCGAGCGGGGCGTGCGCTATCGCCGCAGGATCCAGCTCGATCCCGAGGAGAAGGGGATCGATCTCCAGAAGCCGGTGTACTTCCAGTCCTACGGCGAGTGGACCAAGCAAGGCGGCGTCGTGCGCCTCGAGCCGGGCAAACCCGGCGTCAAGTCGCTGGTCCAAGGAGACGCCTCCTTCTCGCGCGTGATCAAGGCCAAAAAGAGCGACGTGTTCGTCTACTCCCGCGAGAGCGCGGCGGACTATCCCGACCTCTACGTCGCCGACGCGTCGCTCGCAGGCGGCCAGAAGATCAGCGACGGGCAGGCGCAGCTCGCCGCGTTCGCCTGGTCGGCCGGTGTCAAGCTGGTGGAGTACAAGAGCGCGAAGGGCGATCGCCTGCAAGGGGCGCTGTTCCTCCCGGCCGACGCCCAGCCCGGCCGCGCGTATCCCGCGATCGTGCAGATCTACGAGCGCCTCTCGCAGGGCGCCAACAGCTTCTCGCACCCGACCGCGAACGGCTTCAACCGTGCGGCCTACACCAGCAACGGCTACGCGGTCCTGAACCCCGACATCAAGTACCGGATCAACGACCCGGGCATGTCCGCGGTCTGGTGTGTGCTCCCGGCGCTCGAGGCCGCGATCGCAACCGGCGTCGTTGACCGAAGTCGCGTCGGGCTTCACGGCCATTCGTGGGGCGGCTATCAGACTTCGTTCCTGGTGACCCAGACGAACGGCTTCGCCGCTGCGGTGGCCGGCGCCCCGCTGACCGACATGACCAGCATGTACGGCGTCATCTACAAGAACACCGGGGGCGGGAATGGCGCGATCTTCGAGAGCAGCCAGGGCCGCTTCCTGGGCGGCCCCTGGGAGCATCCGGCCGCCTACCTGCGGAACTCGCCGATCGCGCATGCGATGAACGTCAAGACGCCGCTGCTGATCCTGCACAACGACAAGGACGGCGCCGTCGACTTCACGCAGGGGGTCGAGTACTTCACGACGCTGCGCCGGCTGCAGAGGCCGGTCGTGCTGCTCGAATACGTCGGCGAGAACCACGGCCTGCGCAAGCCCGCGAACCAGCAGGACTACACGCTGCGAATGCGGGAGTTCTTCGACCACTTCCTGAAGGTCGGGCAGGAGCCCGACTGGTGGCGCGAGGGCGTGCCGCGCTTGAAGATGGACGACCACCTGAAGACGCGCGGCAAGGAGACCGACAAGGCGCCGAAGGTAGTGTCGTCCAGCGACGCCGCGCCGCGCCCGTAGCGGGGAGCGACGGCTCGCTTCCTCACTGTTCGTGCCGGTTGCGGCGCGGCCTGCGCGTCACAGCGGAAGGGTTAGACTCCAGCTTCTCTCGATGAAGATCGGGTAGGCCGTGGAACAGATCAGCCAGATGGAGACCGCGCAGGCACAGATCGACCGGCAGGAGCGGCGCATCCGGCGCCTGGAGCGGCTGGTCGAAGCGTCGGAGGCCTTGAACTCGACGCTCGATCTCGGCAAGCTGATCGAGATCATCCTGAACATCACCACCGAGCACACCAGCGCTGAGCGCGCGTCGCTGTTCCTGCGGGATACCGAGCGCAACGAGCTGTTCACGCTGATCGCCAGCGGCCTCGACCAGCAGGAGATCCGGCTGCCGATCGGGAAGGGCCTGGTCGGCTTCGTGGCCGAGTCCGGCGAGACGCTGAACCTGGCCGACGCCTACGAGGACCCGCGCTTCGACCGCAGCATCGACAAAATATCAGGGTATCGGACTCGCACGCTGTTGGTGCTGCCGGTACGCGAGCGTGGCGGGCGCGTCGTCGGCGTGCTCGAGCTCTTGAACAAGAAGGGCGGGCACTTCACCGAAGACGACATCGACTTCGTCGAGAGCATCTCGGTGCAGGCGGCGATGGCGCTCGACAACGCCCGCCTGCACAAGGAGTCGCTCGAACGGCAGAAGCTCGAGAAGGAGCTGCAGCTGGCTCGCGCGATCCAGCGCAGCCTGTTGCCCGACGGCCCGCCGCGCATCGCCCTGCTCGACATGGCGGTGCGCCACGAGACCTCGCTCCATGTGGGCGGCGATTACTACGACTTCATCCGGCTCTCCGACGACACGCTGCTGTTCGTGGTGGCCGACGTCGAGGGCAAGGGCGCGGCCGCGGCGATGGTGATGGCCAACGTCCAGGCCACGCTGCACACGCTGGTGCGTCACGTGCACTCGATCGAGGGCGTGCTATACCACTTGAACGAGCGGATCCTGGAAGGCACGCGCGGCGGCAAGTACCTGACGATGTTCCTGGGCCTGATCGACATCCCGCGACGCGGGCTGCACTACATCAACGCCGGCCACGTGGCGCCCGTGATCCTGCGGCCCGATGGCCCGGTCTATTTGAAGGAAGGCGGGATGGTGGTCGGTCTCTTGCCCGGAGCGCGCTACCGCCGCGGCCACCTGGTGCTGCGCCCCGGCGACGTGATCCTGACCTGCACCGACGGCATCACCGAAGCCAACACGCCGGCCGAGGAGCAGTACGGAGCCGAACGGATGGCGCAGAAGGCGATGACGGTTCGCGAGGGTAGCGCGCAGGAGATCGTGGACACGATCTTCGAAGACGTGAGCGCCTTCTCGCGCGGCGGTCCGCATCAGGACGACAAGGTCTTGATGGGCATCAAAGTCAACTAGCTGTTCGGATGTCGCTCCCTCGCCTCGCCCTCACCGTGGGCGATCCGGCCGGCATTGGGCCCGAGATCGTCCTGAGGGCGCTCGCCAAGGCGGATCGGCCCGAGGCGGAGTGGATCGTGTACGGGCCAATGGCGGTTCTCGACGAACGTGCCCGGCGCTTTTCGCTCGCGACTCCCCAGGAACTCGGGGCGCGCGTCGTCGACGTGGATGTCGGCGAGTTGCCGCCGCTCGGCGTGATCTCGGTGAACGGCGGCCGCGCCGCGGCCGAAGCGGTGCGGCGCGCCGCGCGCGATGCGATGACCGGTAGCGTGCTGGGTCTCGTTACGGCGCCGCTCCACAAGGAGTCGCTCCACGCCGCCGGCTATCCCTGGCCGGGGCATACCGAGATGCTCGCGGAGGAAGCCGGTGTCCAGGATGTCGCGATGATGTTCGTCGGCGGTAGCCTGCGCGTCGCGCTGGTGACGATCCACCGCTCGCTGCGCTCGGTCCCGGATGCCGTCACGACTGAAGAGCTCAGCAGGATCGCGCGGCTCGTCGACCGCGAGCTGCCGCGTTTCGGCGCGACACGCCGCCGGATCGGCGTCTGCGGCCTCAACCCGCATGCCGGCGAAGCTGGCCTGTTCGGGTCGGAGGAGCGCGACGTGATCGCGCCCACGCTGCTCGCGCTACACCAAGCCGGGCTCGACGTGATCGGTCCGATCCCCGCCGACAGCCTGTTCGTGCGCGCCGCGCGCGGCGAGTTCGACGCCGTGATCGCCCATTATCACGACCAGGGCCTGATCCCGGTCAAGCTCTTGGCATTCGGCAACGCCGTGAACGTCACGCTCGGCCTGCCGTTCGTTCGCACCTCGGTCGACCACGGTACCGCCTTCGACATCGCCGCGAAGGGCGTCGCCGACCCGGGCAGCCTGCTGGCCGCGATGCGGCTCGGCGTGGAGCTCGCGACCGTTTCGGCTAGCGCCGCGCGCTGAGCGCCTGGCGCGTCTCGCGGTCGATGTCTTTCTTGCGCAACGCCGCGCGCTTGTCGTGCTGCTGCTTGCCTCGCGCCAGGCCGATCTCGATCTTGAAGCGGTTGTCCTTGAAGTAGGCCTTGAGCGGAACCAGCGTGAAGCCCTTTTCGGAGGCGCGGCCGCCGAGCTTCAGGATCTCGCGTTTCTTCAAGAGCAGCTTGCGGTCGCGCAGCTCCAGGTGGTTCGACTGGTTGGCGTGGCTGTAGGGACCGATCCGGCACGCGACCAGCCACATCTCGCCCTTGTCGAACCTCACGTAGCTGTCGCTGAAGTTGAAGCCGCCCTCGCGGATCGACTTCACCTCGCTGCCGGCCAGCACCACACCGGCCTCCACGCGCTCGATCACCTCGTAGTTGAAGAAGGCCTTGCGGTTGGTGGCGATCAGCTTCTCGCCGGCGTCTTTTTGCGGGTGCTGCATCGCGAATCGATTCTAGTCAGATCAGAAACGGAAGCGCTCGCTGACGATGCGCCCGTCGGGCGAGAGCAGCACGCGCGCCACGAAGGACTCGCGGCCGGGGCGTTCGAAGCGCAGGTCGCGCCAGCTCACCTCGGTGCCGGCCGGCGTCTCCTGGACCTCGAGCCAGGGAAAGCTGGAGAACTCCAGGAACACGGCGGCGACCTCGCTCTCCTCGCGCACCCGCGCCACGGTCGCGTCCTCGGCGCGTTTCGGTCGGCGCGCGAGCGGCGCCGAGCGGCCGCGCAGGTTCAGGTTGCCGGTCCAGTAGGCGCCGCCGCTGTCCGCCAGGACGCGCCAGGCGAACGGATCGACCGGCGAGGGCAGCGCCGCGACGCGCGCGACCCCGCGGCCGCCGAGTTGTGCCAGCGCCTGGTCGATCGCCTGCTGGTGGAGCACCGCCCGCGCGCCCACGTAGCTCACCAGCAGGCCGAGCGCCGCCGAAGCGATCCAGGGCGATTGGAGCGACGAGCGCTTCCAGAGAACCGCGATCAAGAGCAGCGCCAGCACCCAGGGGTCCACGATGAAAACCAGATCCCAGGTCAGGAAACGCCGGTCGAATGGGGCCAGCACGCGCGTGCCGTAGCTGGTCCAGAGATCCATCAGCACGTGTCCGGCTATGCCCGCCAGCGAGCACACGAGCAGCCCGGCCAGCCGAGAGCCGCGCACGGTCAGCCGGAGCAGCACGGCCAAGGCGATCGCGAGCAGCGGCCCGCCGAGCAGCGAGTGGGTGAAACCGCGATGGTGCTCCAGGTAGGCGGTCGAGCCCTGCAGCGACAGCACAACGTCGATGTCCGGCAGGTTCGAGGCCAGCACCAGCGCCAGCGTGGCCCCAGGCGTCTTGCGGCACAAGCCGGCGCGCGCCAGCGCCAGCCCGGTCAGGCTGTGGGTGAGGTTGTCCACTACTTGCCGGTCACCCGCACCATCTCGGTCACGGTGGTGAACCCGCGGAACACCTTCTCGAGCGCCGCTTCGCGCAGGGTCCGCATGCCTTCCTCGCGCGCCACCTTGAAGATGTCCGGCGAACCGGCCTTGGCGGTGATCAGCGCGCGGACCTTGTCGGTCACCGGCAGCACCTCGAAGATGCCGTCACGCCCCTGATAGCCCGTCTGGCGGCAGTGCAGGCAGCCCTTGCCGCGCTTGAACTTGTAGCCCTTCAGCTTCTCCATCGGGATGCGCATCGCGGTGGCTTCCTCGGGCGTCGGGTCGTACTCCTCGGGGCAGTGCTTGCAGATGACGCGCACCAAGCGCTGCGCCAGGATGCCGATCACCGTCGACGTGATCAGGAAGTGCGGGATGTCGAGGTCCAGGAGACGCGTCACCGAAGACGGCGCGTCGTTGGTGTGCAGCGTCGACAGCACCAGGTGGCCGGTCAGCGCGGCCTGGACCGCGTTCTCGGCCGTCTCGGTGTCGCGGATCTCGCCGACCATGATGATGTCGGGGTCCTGGCGCAGCACCGTTCGCAGCGCGGTCGAGAAGGTGAGGTCGATCTGCGGCTTCACCGCGACCTGGTTGAAGTCCTCGTACACCATCTCGATCGGGTCCTCGATCGTGATGATGTTCACCTCGGGCTTGCTCAGGTGCTTCAGCACCGAGTAGAGCGTGGTCGTCTTGCCGCTGCCGGTGGGTCCCGTGACCAGGATGATGCCGGTGCTGCGTCCGATGAAGTCGTAGAACTTGGGCAGGTCGTGCGCCGAGAAGCCCAGGTCGTCGATTCCCTTCAGCAGGATGTCGGGGTCGAAGATGCGCAGCACCGCCTTCTCGCCGAAGACCGTGGGCATCGTCGAGACGCGCAGCTCGACCTCCTTGCCGGCGTGCTCGCGCTTGATCCGGCCGTCCTGCGGCTTGCGTTTCTCGGCCAGGTTGCAGCCGGAGAGCAGCTTGATCCGGGAGACGACCGCCTGGTAGACGATGCGCGGGATCAGGTGCACGTCGTGGAGCACACCGTCGATGCGCAGCCGCACCAGCGTCAGCTCGCGTTTCGGCTCGAAGTGAATGTCCGAGGCGCGCTGCTCGAACGCGTAGCTCAGGATGTGGTCGAGCGCCTTTACCACCGGGGCCGCGGCCGGGTCGAGCTCCTCGGTCGAGGCCGCGCTCGAGAGAAACTCCTGGTTGGAGATGTCGACGGTGCTGAGCCGCCCGGCTTTTAGTTGTTTCTCGGCTGTCTGCAGGCTCGACTGCAGGTCGTAGAAGCCCTTGTTGATCTTCTCCACGTCGCTGCGGGTGGCCAGCACGCGCACGACGTCCAGGCCGGTGACGCGCTTGATGTCCTCGTCGGGAAAAGGCCGAAATGGGTCGTAGCTGGCGATCGTGATCTTGTCGGCGGTCTTCGATATCGCGACGATGCCGTGCTTTCTCGCGAACGGCCCGGGCACCGCCTTGGTGACGACGTCGATGTCGAGATCGAGCGGGTTGATCTTGATGTAGGCGAGGCCGGTGTGCGCCGCCAACGCCTGGGCGATCTGGATCTCGCTGGCGAAGCCGAGCACGATCACCGCCTGGTCGGTCGATTGCCCGGCGGTCATCTTGGTCGTGCGCCGCACTCGGTCGGCCTGCTCGGAGGTCAGGACCTTGCGCGAGACCAGGATCGGAAGGATGTCCTGGGTTTCCGCAGGCGCCGCGGCTGCGGGCGCCGCGTGCGGCTTGCGGGGCGGGGGACTGGACATTCGGGGGAGATTATAGAGAAGAGCGGGCGACTAGACGGACTGGGGCTCGACTCGTCGCGGGCCTGGGATGCCCTTGTACATCTTAGGTGTCGGGACCGACTGCAGCTTCATCTCGAGGGGCGTTGCGGTAGGCAGTGACAAGCGACCCAGGCGTGCCACGGCGGCAAGGGAGTCCGCGCGAGTCACGGGACCTGATCGATCCTCCCCAGCTTCTCGCTCCATCAGGACAACGTTAGCGCCCGCGCCCCCCGCGATCAACGCCTCTTTTGGTAAGCGTCTCTTAGACTTGGCCAATCGTGGGCCTGCAGTTCGATTGGCAACGCGCGATTTTCACGACGACGCTGGCTCTCTGTTTGACGGCCGTCACGGCTGCTTGCGGCGGCGGCGCCAAACCGGCGTCGTCGACTCCGGTCGAGAGCACCCCATCGGCCCCGCCGAGGGCGATCCGGATCATGCCGATCGGCGACTCGATCACCCAGGGCAACACCGAGACCGACAGTTACCGCCGCCCGCTTTGGAGACTGCTGCAGTCGGCCGGGCGCAACGTCGATTTCGTCGGAAGCCAGCGTGACAACAACGGCGGGCCGCCACCCAGCATGGACTTCGACGTCGACCACGAGGGTCATTGGGGCTGGCGGACCGACGAGGTCCTCGCGGTGATCGATGCCTCGGCTCGGAGCTACCAGCCGGACGTGGCGCTGGTGCACCTCGGTTCCAACGACGTGTTCGCGGGACAGGACGACGCCAGCACGCTCGCGGAGCTCAGCGGCATCGTCGAACGCCTGCGCGCCGCGAACCCGTCGGTCAAGGTGCTGCTGGCGCAGCTCATCCCGACGACGCGGCCTGGCCGCGATCCGCAGATCGTCCGGCTCAACGCGGCGATCCCGGGCCTGGCGGCGCGCCTCAGCACCGCGGCCTCGCCGGTCGTGGCGGTGGACCAGTATACCGGCTTCGACGCGGCCCGCGAGACTCGGGACGGCACCCACCCCAATCCGGCGGGCGAAGCCAAGATGGCGGATCGCTGGTTTGGGGCGTATCAGCAGTTGACGACTCGCGCGACCCGCTAGATGGCTCTGTGCTAGCTTGCCCAGGTGGCTAAGAGCGTCACGATCATCGGCGTCCCGCTCGATCTCGGCGCCGGCCGGCGCGGCGTGGACATGGGGCCGTCGGCATTTCGGGTCGCCGACATCCACCAGCGCGTGCGGGAGCTGGGCTACGACGTGGCAGACGCGGGGGACATCGAGGTGTGCGTTGCCGAAACCCGCGATCCCGGCAACCCGCGGCTCAAGTATCTGAAAGAGATCCGCGAGACCTGCGAGAAGCTGCGCGACCTCGTGCGCGAGGTGGCTCGCGCCGGCCGGATCCCGATCGTCCTGGGCGGCGACCATTCGCTGGCGATGGGCTCGATCGCGGGCATGTCGGCGCACTGCCGCGAGCGCGGCGAGAAGCTCGGGCTGATCTGGTTCGACGCCCACGCCGACGCTAACAGCGACGAGACGAGCCCGAGCGGCAACATTCACGGCATGCCGCTGGCGGTCACGTTGGGAGTGGGCGAGCGAAGCCTGGTCGAGCTGTCCGGCGTGGCGCCGATGGTGGAAGGAGCGCGCGCGGCGCTGGTCGGAATCCGCGACGTCGATCCCGCCGAGCGCGAGAACGTGCGGAAGACCGGTGTCGGCGCCTTCACGATGCGAGACATCGACGAGCGCGGGATGCGCGCGGTGATGGACGATGCCATCGCCCGCGCGGCACAAGGCACCGCGGGAATCCACGTGAGTTTCGACATCGACGCGATGGATCCCGAACACGCTCCCGGCGTCGGAACGCCCTCGCCGGGCGGGCTGTCATACCGGGAGGCGCATCTCGCCATGGAGATGCTGGCCGATACCGGCAAGCTGACGTCGGTGGAGCTGGTGGAGGCCAACCCGATCCTGGATCAGCGAAACGGAACTGCTCGTCTCGGCGTCGAGTTGCTCGCATCGCTGCTCGGGAAGAAAATCCTCTGATGCTTCGAGCGCGCGTGATGGCGGCCGCTGTGCTGCTGCTTTCTGGCTGCGGGTACTGGACCGAGAGAAAGCTGCAAGGCGCCTGGGAGACCGAGGCGACGCCAAAGCGGACGCTCGAGCTCCGGCCCGACAAGTCCTACAGTCGCCGGTTTTCGGGAAAGACGCTGGGGTTCCTGAGCGACCTGGCGGGACCCGAGCAGGGCTCCTGGAGTGTCGAGGGGGATCAGGTCGTGCTCTTCTCGGCGGACGGCAACAAGGAGAAATCCGAGAAGCTCGTGATCAAGGACCTGACGGCGGAGTCGGTCACGCTCGGCGGCGAGGGCTTCCGGCGGGTGGTG
The DNA here is from genome assembly GCA_964628275.1 of uncultured Acidobacteriota bacterium. Taxonomy (GTDB): domain Bacteria; phylum Acidobacteriota; class Vicinamibacteria; order Fen-336; family Fen-336; genus CAZVOI01. Next base: position 21,619 of record CAZVOI010000735.1, read on the forward strand.
ACGTCCGCTCCGAGCCCGACTCCTTGAGGGCGCGCATCGTTGACACCCCGCAATCCCTTGATTAGCATTCCCTTTCGCCGCTTCGGAGGCGCGTGGCTCAGTGGTAGAGCGCTTCCTTGACACGGAAGAGGTCGATGGTTCAATTCCATCCGCGCCTACCACGAACCGGCTTGTGAGGTTTGACTGCGATTGATGTTCCGTAATTGATGTCGACGGCGCCGGCAGTCGAGACGGACAACACGGGCCCGTCGGGCGAAACCAAACCGGCCGACTCTCCGATCGAGATCTACCGCCACTCTTCGGCGCACCTGCTCGCCGCCGCCGTCACCGAGCTGTTCCCGGAAGCGCAGTGCGGCATCGGACCGCCCACCGACGACGGTTTCTTCTACGACTTCCTGGTGAAGACCCCGTTCACGCCGGAAGATCTGGTCGCCATCGAGAAGAAGATGGCGCACATCGTGAAGCAGAACCGCCCGATCGAGAAGAAGCTGATCGGCAAGGCCGAGGCGCTCGAGATCTTCGCCAAAAAGGGTCAGACGCTGAAGTGCGAGCTGATCCAGGAAAAGGCCGGCGACCTGGTGCAGTGCTACACGATGGGGGAGTTCATCGACTTCTGCCTGGGACCGCACCTGCCCTCGACCAACCAGATCAAGGCCGTGAAGCTGAAGGAAGGCGCGTCGCAGTCCTATTGGAAGGGCAAGGAAGGCAACCCGGCGATGCAGCGCATCTACGGGTATGCGTTCTTCACCAAGGAAGAGCTGCAGCAGCATCTGGATCGCATCGAGGAAGCCAAGCGCCGCGACCATCGAAAGCTGGGCCGCGAGCTGGACCTGTTCTCGATCGCCGACGAGACCGGGTCGGGGCTGATCCTGTGGCATCCCAAGGGCGGCTTCATCCGCAAGCAGATCGAGGACTTCTGGCGCGACGAGCATCTGGCCGGCGGCTACGACCTCGTCTACTCGCCCCACATCGCCAAGCTCGATCTGTGGAACCAGAGTGGCCACACCCAGTACTACAAGGCCAACATGTACGCGCCGATCGACATCGAGGGCGCCCCGTACCAGTTGAAGCCGATGAACTGCCCGTTCCACATCACGATCTATCGGTCGAAGCTGCGCAGCTATCGTGAGCTGCCGGTGCGCTACGCCGAGCTCGGCACCGTGTATCGCTTCGAGCGCTCCGGCGTGCTGCACGGTCTGTTGCGCGTGCGCGGCTTCACGCAGGACGACGCGCATCTCTTTTGCCGACCCGACCAGCTCGACGCCGAGATCCTGAACGTCCTGGACTTCACCACGAGCATGCTGCGCACGTTCGGCTTCGTCAGCTACGACATCTACGTGTCGACCAAGCCGAAGGATGCGAGCGGCACCGACCAGCAGTGGGAGATCGCGACGGCGGCCCTGAAGCGGGCGCTCGAGACTCGCCAGCTGCCGTATTCGGTCGATCCGGGAGAGGGCGTTTTCTACGGCCCGAAGATCGACATCAAGATCAAGGATTCGCTCGACCGTGCATGGCAGTGCACCACGGTTCAAGTCGATTTCCACAACCCGGACCGCTTCGGTCTCGAGTACATCGGCGAGGACGGCAAGCCGCACCAGCCGGTGATGCTGCACCGCGCGCTCTTGGGTTCTTTGGAGCGCTTCTTCGGGGTGCTGATCGAGCACTACGCGGGCGCGTTCCCGCTCTGGCTCGCGCCGCTACAGGCGGTCGTGGTTCCGGTCGCGGAGCGGCATCACGAGTTCGCTCGCGGCGTCGCCGCGTCGCTCGCGGCCCAGGGCGTCCGCGTCAAGGTCGACGACCGCTCCGAGAAGCTGGGCTACAAGATCCGAGAAGCGCAGGTCCAGAAGGTCCCTTACATGCTGGTGGTGGGGGACAAGGAGATCGAGGCCGCGAACGTCGCCGTCCGGCATCGCCATGCCGGCGACCTCGGCTCGATGAGCGTGGACGCGATCGCCGATAAGATCGCGCGCCTCGCCAAACAGCGCGCCAACTCGGAAGAAGCGGCGCGTCCTGCGCCTGGGGGTGTCTCATAGAGACGAAGACGGCTCGCATCAACGACCGCATCCGCGCCAAGGAGATCCGCGTCATCGACGAGGACGGCGGTCAGCTCGGCATCATGCCACCCGCGCAAGCGCTGACCCTGGCCGAAGAGAAGGGCCTGGATCTCGTCGAGATCGCGCCCAGCGCCACGCCTCCGGTGTGCCGGATCATGAACTCGGGGAAGTTCTTCTATCAGCAGTCGAAGCGCGAGTCGGAAGCGCGCAAGCACCAGAAGCACATCCAGGTCAAGGAAGTGAAGTTCCGGGTCAAGATCGACGAGCACGACTTCCAGTTCAAGAAGCGCAACGTGGACCGCTTCCTGCGCGAGGGCAACAAGGTGAAGTCGACCGTGATCTTCCGCGGCCGCGAGGCGGTCCACAGCGAGATCGGCCGCAACATCCTGATCCGGCTCGCCGGCGAGCTGACCGAAGTCGCCAACGTCGAGGTCTTCCCGCGCCAGGAAGGCATGACGATGGTGCAGATCCTGGTGCCGAAGCCGAGCCTGCTGATCGCCAAGAGCGGCAAGGGCGGCAAGAGCCCCGCGAAGCCGGCTGCCGCCAAGGCGGCTGCCCCGAAGACGGCGGAGCCGGCCGAGGCCGCCAAGAACTAGCGCTCGAAGGAACGACAAAGGAATCATGCGAAAGCCGAAGAAGAAGTTGAAGCTCAAGACCAAGCGCGGCGCCGTGAAGCGCTTCAAGATGACCGCCAACGGGAAGATCAAGCGCTTCAAATCGATGAAGCGTCACATCCTGACGAAGAAGCGCCCGGGCCGGAAGCGCGGCCTCGCCACGGCCACCATGGTCTCGGACGCGGACGTGCCGCAAGTCCGGCGGATGCTGCTGCAGTAGCTTCGCTGCTTGCGAGCGAGCCGCGCTCGCTGCTAACATCCCAGCTTCCGGTGGTCGTCGAACCGCCCGGGCTCGCGTCGCCGCCTGAAAAAGTGCGACGGGCCGGCTGCTCTTGGCCGAGCCTCCCGAAAGTTGTCCCATGCCGAGAGTCAAACGTGGCGCCAAGCGCCGCAACAAGCGCAAGAAGCTTCTCGCGCTCACCAAGGGCTTCTTCCTCGGGAAGAGCAAGCTCTACAAATTCGCGAAAGAGGCGGCCGATCGAGCGGGCAACTTCGCGTACATTGGCAGGAAGCGCAAGAAGCGCGACTTCCGGAGCCTGTGGATCATCCGCATCAACGCGGCGGCGCGGCTGAACGGCATCTCGTACAGCCAGTTCATCGCCGGGTTGAAGCGCGCCGGCATCGACCTCGACCGCAAGTCGCTGGCCGACATCGCGGCGCGCGACGCGGCAGGCTTCAGCAAGCTGGTGGAGTCGGCAAAGGCGGCGAAGCCCGAGGCGGCCAAGCCCGCCTCGGCGAGCGCGTAGCACACCGCTAGCTCCCGATGCCCGACCCCGTCAGCGATCTGCGGCGGCAGGTCGAGACCCTCCGGCAGGATTTCAAGACGGCCATCGATGCCGCGAAGGACGCGGTGTCGCTGCAGGCCGTGCGCGATCGCTTTCTCGGCCGCAAGGCGGGCGCCGTCACCGCGCTCCTGAAGTCGCTGGGCAAGCTGGAGGCGGACGCTCGGAGAACCGCCGGCGCCGAGCTCAACGCGCTGAAGGACGCGGTCGAAGCGCGCCTCGAGGAGGCGAAGACCTCGCTCGACGGAAAACTGCGCGACGAGCGGCTGCGGCGCGAGCGCATCGACATCACGCTGCCCGGCCGCGAGCCGCAGATCGGGCGGCGGCATCCGCTCTCCGCGGTGCGCGAGGAGCTGGAAGACGTATTCGTGGCGATGGGCTACGAGGTCTACGACGGGCCCGAGGTGGAGGACGACTACCACTGCTTCGAGGCGCTCAACATGCCGCCGGATCATCCCGCGCGCGACATGCAGGACACGTTCTACATCGCCGGCCAGCCGGACGCGTTGCTGCGCACGCACACCTCCTCGGGCCAGATCCGCTACATGCTCGAGAACCCGCACCCGCCGCTGGTGCGCATCATCTGCCCGGGCCGGGTGTATCGGCGCGACGACGACATCACCCACTCGCCGATGTTCCAGCAGATCGAAGGCCTGGTGGTCGGCCCCGGAATCGGCCTCTCGGATCTGAAGGGCACGATCCAGGCCTTTCTGCGCGCCCTGTTCGGCGACTATCCGGTACGCTTCCGGCCCTCGTACTTCCCCTACACCGAACCTTCGGTCGAAGCCGATCTGGGCTGCATCGTGTGCGGCGGAAGCGGATCGCTCGGCGACGCCACGTCGTGCCGCGTCTGCAAGACCACCGGCTGGCTCGAGATCCTGGGCTCCGGCATGGTCGACCCGGCCGTCTTCGAAGCCGTCAACAAGCGTCTCGGAAAGCTGGTCTACGACCCCGAGGTCGTGACCGGTTTCGCGTTCGGTCTCGGCATCGACCGGGTGGCGATGGTGCGCCACGGCATCGACGACATCCGGCTCTTCTACGGCAGCGACCTTCGCTTCCTCGAGCAGTTCCACCAATGAAGGTCCCGGTTTCCTGGCTCGAGGAGTTCGTCGACGTGAAGGTCGAGCCCGAGCGCCTCGGCGTCGACCTCTCCGAGATCGGGTTGGCACTCGACGGTTTCCAGAAGGATGCGGGCGACGCGGTGCTCGACCTGGACATCACCACCAACCGCGTCGACTGCATGAACGTCTACGGCATCGCCCGCGAGGTCTCGGTGATGTACGGCGTGCCGCTGCGTCCGCTGGCGGTCGACTTTCCCGAAGCCGGCGCGCCGGCGGCGGACGCCCTCGGCGTGTCGATCGAGGCCCCCGACCTCTGCACGCGCTTCTGTGCTCGCGTGTTCGACGTGCGGATGGGGATCTCGCCGGAGTGGCTGCGCGAGCGGCTCGAGAGGGTCGGCGTGCGCCCGATCAGCAACCTGGTCGACCTGACCAACTACGTGATGATGGAGATGGGGCAGCCCAGCCATGCGTTCGATCTCGCGAAGCTGCCCGACGCTCGCCTGGTCGCGCGCTGGGGCCGGCCCGGCGAGAAGATCGGGACGCTCGACGCCGTCGAGCGCGTGATCCCGAACGAGCCGCGTGTCGGGGTGGTCGCGTCGGGCAGCGCGCCGTTGGCGCTCGCCGGCGTGATGGGCGGCGCATCCAGCGAGGTCTCGGATGCCACGCGCGTGATCGCGCTGGAAGCCGCGCATTGGGATCCGCTCGCCACTCGCCGGGGCGCGAAGGCGCTCGGCATGCACACCGAGGCTTCGCACCGCTTCGAGCGCGGCGCCGATCGCGAGGGAGCGCCCCTGTCCACGGCGCGGATCGCTCATCTCCTCCAGAAGATCGGCGCGGGCTCCGCGCGGCCCGGCCTGATCGACGTGGTCGGCGTCGAGCGGCCCGCGCGTCGTGCCTCGCTGCGCTCGAAGCGCGTGGCGCTGGTGCTCGGCGCTCCGGTTCCGGACGACCGTTGCGACGCCATCCTGCGCGGTCTCGGCTTCACGATCGGCGCGCGCAGTGACGGCAAGCTAGAGGCCGTAATCCCGACCTGGCGCGGCGACGTGACGCGCGAGATCGACCTGATCGAGGAGGTCGGCCGGCATCACGGCCTGTCCAAGATTCCCTTCACGCTTCCTCCCGCCTCGGATGCGGTCGGGCTGAAGCGCTGGCAGGTGCGCGAGCGAACCGTGCGCCAGACGATGCTGGCTTCGGGCTTCAGCGAGATCGCCAGCTTGAGCTTCCTGTCCGAGCCGGCGGGTCTCGACTTCCCGGGCGAGCCGGTGCGCGTGGCGAACCCGATCGCCGAGGACCAGGGAGTCTTGCGGCGGTCGATCGTATTCCCCGGGCTGATTCAGGCGCTGCTGACGAACCTCCGTCAAGGGCGGCGCGACCTGCGGCTCTTCGAGATCGGACGGGTGTTCCTGCCGGCCGAGCGGCTCGCGCGCGAGGAGCGCCGCCTGGGCGTGCTGCTGGTGGGCGAGATGCGCGGCGGGCATTGGTCGGAACGCGGCCGCCGCGCCGATTTCTTCGACCTGAAAGGGCTGCTGCGTCCGCTCGCGGAGCGGCTGCGGCTGCCGCCGTTCGAGATCGTCCGCGACGGCCTGCCCGGGTACTTGCATCCCGGGAAATCCGGGGTGGTGCGGGAAGGCGAACGCGAGCTGGGAATCCTGGGCGCGCTGCACCCGGACGTCGCCGAGCGGCTGGGCGTGCGCGAGGAAGTGCTGGTCGCCGAGCTCTACCTGGATCCGCTCCTGAACACGCCGGCCAGCGTGGCGCGGCTGCGACCGATCACGCGCTACCCGGCGGTCGCGCGCGATCTGTCGGTCGTCTGCAACGACACGGTCGACGCCGCGACGCTGATCGCTTCCGCCCGCCACGTCGCCGGGCCGCTCTTGCGCTCGGCGCACGTCGTGGACCGCTACCAGGGCCCGCCGCTTGGCGAAGGCCGGGTCAGCCTCACGCTTGCGCTCAAGTACCAGGATCCGGTCCGGACCCTCAAGAGCGAAGAGGTCGACGGGAGTGTGGCAAGCGTGATCGCCGCGCTGCGCGAACAGGGCGCCGAGATTCGAGGGGAGTGAACATGGACGGCTTCGAGCTGCTGGAAGAGAAGGTCAAGAAGGCCGCGGAGATCGTGAAGAAGCTGCGCCGCGAGAACAAGTCGCTGGAAGACGACCTGACCAAGTCGCGCTGGAAGCTGCAAGAGGCCGAGAAACGGCTCGATGCGGTCGAGGCCGACGTCAGGGCGCAGGCCGGAAAGGGCGGCGACCTCACGGCGCTCCGGGCGGAGCTGCAGGCCTTCAAGGACGAGCGCGACGAGGTCAAGAAGCGCATCGCCAAGCTGGTCGACGTGCTCGATGGGCTGGATTGAGACCAGCGATTCGGTGTAGCTTTCGCGGATGCCCGACAAACCGGCGACGATCCAGGTCGAGATCTTCGGACAGACGTACCGGGTGACGGCCGGAACCGAACCGGGTTACGTCGAGCAGTTGGCGGCGCATGTCGACAAGGAGATGCGCGAGATCGGTCGCCAGGCGGGCGCCGTCGATTCGGTTCGCGTCGCGGTGCTGGCCGCGCTGAACATCGCCGACGAGTGCTTTCGGCTGCGGGCGCAGCAAGGCGACGTCGGCGCGCAGCTCCAGAAGCGCGCCACCCGGCTCGCCGAGGATCTGGGCGCGGTTCTCGAAGGCTGATCCTGCTTGCCTCGCGCGACGCGGGGCACTATCATCGCGGTGGCCTTCTGTGTTGCCCGTGATGGAAATTCGTAAACCTCGAACCAACGTCTATTAATCGGGGATTCGATTCGCTCCGCGGTGTGCATGCCTCCGCGATGAGGAAGCCTGAAGCGGGGCTCAGAGTTCCCACCTAGTGACCAGGTTCAAGGTCACGGTCCACACGGCAATCGCGGGGGCCTTTTCCCCTTAAGATCTTGACGCTTGTTCGAGCCTGACACCCCCGTCGGCAAGGTCGGTGAACGGGCGCTCGTCAAGCATCTACGTTCGCGCATCCCTGCGGGCACGGGCGTCGTGCTCGGCGTCGGCGACGACGCGGCGATCGTCGAGACGCAGCCCCTGACACTCGTCACCACCGATTGCCTCGTGGAGGGCGTCCACTTCCGCCGCGAATGGACGCCGCCGCGCCTGCTGGGACGCAAGGCGCTGACCGTCAACCTCTCCGACATCGCGGCGATGGCCGGCACTTCACGCTACGCCACGGTGAGCCTGTGCCTGCCGCCGGACATCCAGATGCAGTTCATCGACGGCCTCTACGACGGCCTTCTCGAGCGCTGTGCCGAAGCCGGCGTAAGCCTGGTCGGCGGCAACATCTCGGCGAGCTGGGCCGAGCTGGTCGTGGATATCACCCTGCTGGGTTCGGGTGAGCCCGACCGGATCCTGAAGCGCTCAGGCGCGTTGCCGGGCGACCTGGCTGTCGTGACCGGTCATCTGGGCGCCGCCGCGACGGGACTGCGCCTGCTGGCGCAAGGCGCCCGGCTCAGCGCAGACGGCTTTCTGGAGGGCACCGGCATTTGGACCGAGTCCTCGGGGGAAGCGGTCACGCGTTGTTTGCGCGCGCAGCTCGATCCCTCGCCGCCGCTGGCGCTGGCGCGAGTCCTTGCGGAGCAAGATCTCGTCCACGCGGCGATCGACATCTCGGACGGACTCTCGGGCGACTTGCTTCAGATCTGCAGCGAGAGCGGTCTGCAAGCGATCCTGGATCCAGAGATGGTCCCAGTGGATCCGCTGGCGGCTGCGATCGAGCGCGCTCGCGGCGGCGACGCGCACGCGCTGGCGCTCCACGGCGGGGAGGACTATCAGTTCCTGTTCGCGATTCCGCCGGACCACATGGAGGGTCTCGAGGACCTGGCGATGGTGTGGGACCTGCCGCTCACCATCGTCGGGGAGTTCACCGAAGGTCCGCCGGTGGTTTCGGTCAGGGAAGGCGAGCGCATCAAGCCGCTCGAGGCCCAGGCACACGATCACTTCCGCCGCCACGGCCTGGCGGGCAAGCAGCGCGACTAGGCGGGCGATGGGTTGGCTGCGGCGCGCGTTCGCGGCGTTGCTTCATCTAGACGATACGCCTCACCGCACGGCGTTGGCGTTCGCGATCGGCGTCTGGATCGCGTTCTTTCCGGTCTGGGGCATCCATTCGGCGATGGCCATCGGGATCGCGTTCGCGCTGCGCTTGTCTCGCGCCGCAATGCTCCTCGGCGCCTGGGTGAACAACCCGTGGACGGCGCCGCCCTTCTACACGGCGGGGACGATCCTGGGCTGCTGGGTCCTGGGGGTTCCGGCCGGCGGCCTCGACGGACTCGACTGGAGCCTGAAGGGGCGCGCGTTCTACGCAGCCATGGCGCTGACGCTGCGTCCGTACCTCGGGCCGTTCGTGGTCGGCAACACCCTCGCCGGCGTCGTGCTGGGCGCCGTCGGGTACGTGATCGTGCGCCGCGTGCTGGAGCGCCGGCGCAAAACGGTCACGCCGCCCGTCTAGCCGAGGGCCGGCCGCGCCAGGTGGTGCGGCGTCACGCTCTGGTACGCCGCGCCGACCCGTAGCAGCGTGGATTCGTCGAAAGCGCGCCCGAGCAGTTGGAATCCGATCGGCAAGCCGGCCGCCGGGGCGCACGGGACCGAGAGCGCGGGAATGCCCGCCAGGTTGGCCGGAACGGTGAAGACATCGGCGAGGTACATCTGCAGCGGATCGTCGGCTTTTTCGCCGAATCGAAAGGCCGACGTCGGCGAGGTGGGCGTCGCGACCGCGTCGCAGGCTTCGAAAGCAGCCTCGAAATCGCGGCGGATCAGAGTCCGCACTTGTTGCGCGCGGCGATAATAGGCGTCGTAGTAGCCGGACGACAGCGCGAAGGTGCCGAGCAGGATGCGCCGCTTCACCTCGGGGCCGAAGCCGAGGTCGCGCGTGCGGCCGTACATGTCGGCGAGATCCTTGCCTTCGCGCCGCACGCCGTAACGCACGCCGTCGAAGCGCGCCAGGTTGCTCGAGGCCTCGGCGGTCGCCAGGATGTAGTAAGCGGCGATCGCGTGCGGCGCGTGCGGAAGCGCGATGTCGAGCACGCGCGCTCCGAGTTTCTCGAGCGCGCCGAGCGCGCCGCGAAACGAGTCGCGGACGTTCGCGTCCAGACCCGACTCGAGAAACGCCCACGGCACTCCGATCCGGAGATCGGCCAGGTTCGGCTCGCGCGGCGCTTCGACTTCGAACGGCGGCCGCGGCGCGCTCGTCGAGTCCGCCGGGTCGTGGCCGCTGATCACGGACAGCACCAACGCGGCATCGTTCGCGTCGCGCGCCACCGGTCCCGCTTGATCGAGCGATGACGCGAACGCGACCAGGCCATAGCGGCTGACGCGGCCGTAGCTGGGCTTCAGGCCGACGACGCCGCAGAAGCCGGCCGGCTGGCGGATCGAGCCGCCGGTGTCCGTGCCCAGGGCGATCGGCGCCATGCTCGCGGCCACAGCGGCCGCCGAGCCGCCGGAAGAGCCGCCGGGAACGCGCGTGGCGTCCCAGGGATTCCGTGTCTTCTTGTAGGCGCTGTTCTCGGTGGACGAGCCCATCGCGAACTCGTCCATGTTGGTCTTGCCGATCACGATCGCGCC
>CAZVOI010000736.1:0-3616 GCA_964628275.1 uncultured Acidobacteriota bacterium
CCGAGCGAAGGCAAGGACACGCCCAAGATCTGCCTCGGCTCCGGTGCCGTCGACGAGCCCGGGATGCGACGCCTGAGGCAGATCGGCGTGGATCACCTGCTCACCGGGGGGCCGAAGATCCCGTGGACCGAGACCGACGTCCGCGCTCGCATCGACCGGTTGCGAGCGGGCGGCCTGACCCTGTGCAACATGATGATCTCGGGATTCGACGACGTCATCTGGGGGCGGCCGGGGGCCGAAGCTCAGATCGCGGACGTGATCGCCTCCATCCGCGCGGCAGGCAAGGCCGGACTGCCCGTCGTGGAGTACAACTTCTACGCGCACCGCCTGACGGAGGGCTACAAGGAAGAGATGGGGCGCGCCGGCGCGGGCTACACGGCCTACGACTACGAGATGTCCAAGGGCCTGCCACCCAAGGAGGGCGTGGGCACCCACACCCGGGCCGAGCAGCTCCGGCGTGCCGAGCGATTCCTGAAGGCCGTGGTGCCGGAGGCCGAGAAGGCGAATGTCCGCCTGGCCCTCCATCCCAACGATCCGCCCGTGCCCCTGAGCCGAGGGTCCGAGCAGCTCATGGCCACGGTCGAGCACTGGAAGGAGTATCTCCGCCTCGTGGAGAGCCCGTTCAACGGCATGACGTTCGACTGCGGCGTCACGCGAGAGATGGGCGAAGACCCGGTGGCGGTTTGCCGCTACCTCGGCGAGCGCGACCGCATCAACCACGTCCACTTCCGCAACGTCGTGGTGCGCAGGCCCTACGTGGACTACACGGAGGTATTTCTCGACAACGGCCAGGTAGACCTGTTCGGCGTCATGAGGGAGCTCGTGCGCCAGAAGTACCCGCGCGCGATCTATCCCGAGCACCCGCGGGCCCTGGACCTCGACCGCGAAGGCGGTGCGATCCGGAGCTACTATCCGGGCGGCGGCGGCTTCGCCGGCGAGATCTACAACGTCGGCTACGCGCGGGCCATGCTCCAGGCGGCGTTGACGCTCTAGCCCTACCTTCGCAGATCTGAGGCCCACCAGCTTCCGGCAGTAGCAGAATGCCGCTCCAGATGGGGCTGGGCTTGCTTTCCGTCCTTGAATCATGCTACATGAAAGAATGCATGTATTCGAACGATCAGTGAATGGGCATCGCTACCGCATAGCTGCCGAGTCTGTGTGGGACTCCGCTGAGGGACGGTCGGTCGCCCGGCAGGTGGTGCTGGGTCCGGCGGCGCCGCCGCCGATGGCCGACCTGGGCGCCACGCGAACTGTCGGCACGCGGGCCGTGGGTGACGTTGGCGCACTGGTCTGGGTCGCCGAACAACTTGACCTGGTGGCGCAGATCGACAGGACATGTGGGGGTATCGGCGCCAAGGGCGGCCCCACGATCGGCGAGTTGGTGGTGGCGGTTGCGATCCAACGAGCCTGTTCACCGGGGCCGAAGCGCGATCTGGGAAAGTTCCTTGACGCCAGTTTGGCGCGCGTTTCATGCCTGCCAGGGACTGCGTTCAGTGGTCAGGCGTTTCATCGTTTGGCCCAGCAGGTTACGGACAAGCAGTTGGAGCAGGCGCAAGTGGCTATCGCGAAGGCTGCCGTGGCTCGGTTCGAGTTGTCGACGGACGTCCTGGCGTTCGACACGACGAACTTCGACACCCACATCGCGACGGTGACGCCGGGCGAACTTGCTCGGCGAGGACATGCCAAGAGCAAGCGGAGCGACCTGCGCATAGTGGGCCTTGGTCTACTGGTCAGCGAGACGGGACACGTGCCGTTGTTATACCGGACCTATCCGGGCAATGGATCTGACCAAGCGCTGCTGCTGTCCTGCCTGGATGGATTGCGCGAGTTGCACGATACCCTCGACGCTGGAGAGGGCCAGCAAAGACGAACGCAACGCACGTTGGTGCGCGACGGTGGGTTCTGGAGTCCGCAACTGGAACTCGATCTCGACAACGTCGGTTATCACAGCCTGATCTCCTTGCCGCTTGGGCACAACGCCGCGGAGGATGCCTTGCAGATGGCGGCCCAGCGGGGGGCGATGAAGAGGCTGGCCGGGAAGCTCGTCCACGTGCGCGCGGCGCGAACGCGGGCAAAGGTGGGTGAACTCGACCGCACCCTCGTGGTGATTGAGAGCCAGGAACTGCTAGCAGGACAGAAGCGAGGCATCAAGGCCGCCCTGCGCAAGGCCAAGGTGGAACTGCGCAAACTCGACCGCTTGGCCCAAGCCGGTCGGATCCAGCGCAGCAGCCTTGAACGCCGAGTCCACAAGACTCTTGCCCGCGAATACCTCTCGCACTTCGTCGTGACGACGGTCGATGGAAGCGAAGTGGCACCGACGCTTGTTTGGCGCGTCGATGCCAGCTCAAGGCACCGACTGGAGACCACGCGGTTGGGGCGACGGGTGGTGTGCACCGATCGACACACCTGGAGCACTGGCCGGATCGTGCATGCTTTCCGCGGGCAGTGGAACGTCGAGGAACTGTTTCGCAGAGCCAAGAAGGGCGGCGTCGTCCCCTGGGGGCCCTCTTACCAATGGGCGGACGGCTCACTCCGCCTACACACGTTTGCGACGGTGCTCGGGCTGACACTGGTGAGCCTGGCCAAGGCTGCTCTGGACACACCGGCGTCTGCGCGCGCCATGCTGCGAAGTCTTGCCGGCATCCGCGCGACACTGGTGCGCACAACCACTGGCGGAGCCGGACGACGGCCCACCGTCATCCTCGCCCCGGAACTCACGTCGGACCAGTACAGGGCGGTCAATGCATTCCAACTCGATCGCTGGCTTCCAGCACTTCTTTCATGTATGCCCATCAGGCCCCGCCTGGGCCAGAACGGGGCTCGAACGCCCAATATTGCTGCGGCCTTGCGAAGGTAGGGCTAGTTGTGCCGAACGCGTCTGGTGGTCGCCGCAGCCTTGGGCCTTCGACGGGACCGGGTGGCCGGGGCAAGCGCCTCTTCGACCCGGGCCAGGGGAATCACTTCGATGTCGATCCCGCGCACGGTCGTCGTCAAGGTGTCGTCGCCCTCAGGCACGACCAGCCAGTTCGCGCCCCGCGGATACCGGCGCCGGAACACGGCGAGGTTCGCAGGGTCGAAGGACCGCTCCGAGGTCTTGCACTCCACCGCTATGGGGTCTCCGCCTCGCGGGAGAAGGACGAAGTCCACCTCGTGGTGCGCCTTGTCCCGCCAGTAGTGGACTGCGAGGGGCCCTCCATGCGCGTGGACCTCATTCAGGAAGAGGTGCTCGAGCAGGACGCCAACGTCGTCCGAGCGCAACTCGTTCCAACCGCGGTAGTGGCACACGAAGCCGGTATCGAATGCGAAGACGCGGGGGGCGGCCACGATCTCGGCGGATCCCCCTTCGGAGTAAGGGCGCACGACGTGAGCCACCGCGGTGGCCTCGAGCACGGAGAGGTAGTTTGCGATGGTAGTGCGGCTGACCGCGCAATCGCGGGCGAATCGCGAGGCGTCGAAGATGCCCCCGCTGCGGATGAGGACCAGCTCGAAGAGGCGCTCGAAGGCCTGCCGCTTCTCCAGACGGAAGAGCTCCAGGATGTCCTTGGCCCAGTACGCGTCCACCCACTCCTGGAAGTCGCGTTCGGGAAGAGTTGGCGCGAGGAAGAACGGTGGCAGG
>CAZVOI010000737.1:0-10712 GCA_964628275.1 uncultured Acidobacteriota bacterium
CGCTCGCCGGTGAACCACGTCTCCAAGCTGGAGACGCCGCTGCTGGTGCACACCAACACCAACGACGAGGACGTGAACGTGATGGAGGTCGAGCACCTGATCGAGGCGCTGAAGGCGGCCGGCAAGAAGTTCGAGCACAAGATCTACGACAGCGCCCCCGGCGGCCACTCCTTCAACCGCATCGACACGCCGCTCGCGAAGGCGTCGCGCAAGGAGATCTACGCGTTCCTGGCCAGGTACCTGAAGCCGTAATTCAGCTGAGATCGATCGCGTGACGGCTCAGGTCGGCGAGTTCGATGATGTCGAGCGCCGACTCATGGGTCGCGCGCAGCACGACTCGCGGCGCCGAGCCGGCTTCGAGCGCCTCCTGCCAGCGGGCCGCGCACAGGCACCAGCGATCGCCCGGCTTCAGGCCGGGGAAGCCGAATTCGGCGCGCGGTGTCGAGAGGTCGTTGCCGCGAGCGCGGCTGAACTCGAGGAACTCGGCGGTCACGCGCACGCAGACCGTGTGGCGGCCGAGGTCGGCTTCGCTGGTCCGGCAGCAGCCGTCGCGGAAGAAGCCGGTCCGCGGCTCGAGCGAGCAAGCCTCGATCGGGGCGCCGAGCACGTTGCGCTGGGGTTCGCTCGCAGCCATCGTGGCTACTCGACCGGGATCGCCTCTTCGACCAGCATGATCGGGATGTCGTCGCGGACGGCGTAGACGAACTTGCCGTCCTCGCGCACCAGAGCCTCGGTCAGCGGCTCGTTGACGGCGGCGCCGCCGCGGTTCTTGAGCGTGCCGGCGCGCACCCGCTGGTTCAGTTTCTCGAGCAGCGCGGCGTCGGCAAGACGCACCGGCGTCTTGTTCTCCGGGCACGCCAGGATTTCGAGCAGCTCGGGATGCACCATCGCTAGATCATACCGCCGTGCCGCCCTATCCTTGGCGCGATGGCCACCCCGGTCGCGCGCATCGGCATCGTCACCGTCTCCGACCGCGCGTCGCGGGGTGCCTACGAAGACCGTTCCGGGCCGGCGATTCGCGAGGCTCTCGGCGCATTCTTGAAGTCGCCCTGGCAAGAAGTCTTCCGGCTGGTTCCCGACGAGCGGCCGCTGATCGAGGAGACGTTGAAGGTCCTCTCCGACATCGAAGGCTGCACGCTCATCTTCACCACCGGCGGCACCGGCCCGTCGCCGCGCGACGTGACACCCGAAGCCACGACTGCGGTGTGCGAGAAGCTGCTTCCGGGATTCGGCGAGCGCATGCGCGCGGCGTCCTGGGAGCGCGTCCCGACCGCGATCTTGTCGCGAGCCGCCGCGGGGACTCGCGGCCGATGCCTGATCGTGAACCTGCCCGGCAGCCCGCGTGGGGCGCGCGAGTGCCTGGAAGCCGTGTTTCCGGCGATCCCCGACTGCCTCGACACGCTGGGCGGACCGTACCTGGAAACGAACGAGGGCGTGATCAAGGCTTTTCGTCCGAAGCCTTGAGGCAAAGCTAGACTGCGAGGCCCGCGTAGCCCGGGGCCGGACTCGATCTATGGACAAGACGACGGGGCCGCCAGAGCCGGGCCGCGTAGCGCGCGACGCTGCCGATGAGAGATCGGCCGCCGAGGCGCTGAAGCGCAGCGAGGAGCGCTACCGGACCTTCCTCAGCCTGAGCGGCGATGCGATCGCCCGCCTGGAGCTCGACGAACCGTTAGCGGTGGATGCACCGCTCGAACAGCAGGCGAGCCACCTCACGCAGCATGCCTACGTGCGCGAATGCAACGACGCCTTCGCGCGGATGTATGGGCTCGAGCGAGCCGCTGACCTGGTCGGCCGCGGGTTCGCGGAATACCAGGCCGCCGGCGTCGTCGATGGCGTGCGTATCTTCGTGCAGAGTCGCTACCGCTTGATCGACGCCGAGTTCCCGGTCGTCGGCGCGCGCACGAACCGAACGCGCTGGATGCGAACCAGCGCGACCGGCGTCGTCGAAGACGGGCGGCTGGTCCGCGTCTGGCTGACGGTGCACGACGTGACCAAGCGGCGGCAAGCCGAGGAAGCGCTGACCAAGCTGGCGGAAGGGCTGCATTCACCCGCCGGCGAGGCCTTCTTCAGTTCGCTGGTTCAGGCGCTCGGCCAGGCGATCGGCGCGGACCGCGCTTTCGTGGGTGCGCTCGAGGACGAAGGCAAGCGCGTTCGAACTATCGCCGCTTGGGCCCACGGCTCGCCGATCGCTAGCTTCGACTACGCGCTCTCGGGCGCTCCTTGCGAGAAGGTCATCGGGCAGGGGCTCTGCTACTACCCGAGCGGCGTACAGCAGGCGTTTCCCGGCGACAAGGCACTTGCGACTCAGAGCATCGATGGTTACGCGGGCTGCCCTCTGGCGGGTGCCGACGGCCGTCCCGTCGGGCTTCTGGTGGCGCTCTTCGAGAAACCGATCCCCGAGCCGGACCTGGCCGCCTCGATCGTCCGGCTCTACGCCGCGCGAGCCGGCGCCGAGCTGATGCGCTCGCGCGCGGAGGAAGCCGTTCGCGCCTCCGAGAAGAAGTACCGTGACATCGTCGACTTCGCTCCGCTGGGCTTCTTCCAGAGAACGCCCGACGGACGCCTCCTGATGGCCAACCGGGCTTTCGCCACGCTGCTCGGCTACGACTCGGTCGAAGAGGTCCTGAAGGAGAACCGCCTGCTCTACTACGACGTCGAGGAGCGCGACCGCCATATCGCCCAGTTTCAAGACGCAACCGGAACCGTCGATCTCGAAGCTCGCGCCCGCCGCAAAGACGACACGTCGATCTGGGTACACATTACGGTCCACATCATCCGCGACGCCGCCGGCCGCGCCCTGTACTTCGAGGGCTTCCTGATCGACATCAGCGCGCGCAAGCGCGCCGAGGAGGAGCAATCGCACCTGCACCAGGCCCTCGAACAGGCGGCCGCCGAGTGGCAGCGGACCTTCGATGCCGTCGACTCCTGCTTGATCGTGTTCAATCGCGAGGGACGCGTGCGACGCTTGAATCGCGCGGCGCAGGAGCTCTTGGGCCGCGACTTCGCGAGCATCGTGGGGCGCTTCAGCGAAGACATGTCGACCGACGAGCCATGGCGGACCGGCGCCCTTGTCGTCGCGAGCGTCGAAGCGACGGGCGTCGCGACTTCGGCACAAGCGATCCAGGAGGTTCCGAAGCGAACCTGGGACCTGTCGGCGGTGCGCGCGACCGCCAGCGGAATCGACAACGACTGGATCATCCTGGCGATCCGCGACATCACCGGCCTGGTCGAGCTCCAGGAATCGCTGCGCCGCGGCGAGACGATGTCGGCGATGGGCTCGCTGGTGGCTGGCGTGGCGCATGAGGTGCGCAACCCGCTGTTCAGCATCTCGGCCTCGCTCGACGCGCTGCAGGCGGAGCTCGGAAACCAGGCCGGCATCGATGAGTACTGGCGCGTGCTGCGGAACCAGGTCAGCCGCCTGACTCAGCTGATGCGCGATCTGCTCGACTACGGCAAGCCGCAGAGCTTGAAACCGGCGCCGGCTCACCTCAAGGACCTGCTGTCCCGCAGCGTTCGGGCCTGCGCCGTGCTCGCGCGTGAGCGGGGGATCGAGGTCGTCGAGGACGTTCCCGCGGAGCTGCCCAAGCTCATGGTCGACCTGGGCCGCATCGAGCAGGTCCTGGAGAACCTGGTGGCGAACGCGATCCAGCACTCCCCCAAGGGAGGCACGGTGCGTGTCGGGGCCGCGCGCGTCGCCCCGGACCGGACCGTCACGTGCAGCGTCGAGGACGATGGCCACGGCATCCCGGAAGGCGACCTGCCGCGGATCTTCGAGCCCTTCTTCAGCCGCCGCAAGGGTGGCACCGGCCTCGGTCTGTCGATCGTGCAGAGGATCGTCGAGTCCCACGGCGGCCGCGTCCAAGCCGAGAACCGACCCCAGGGAGGAGCCCGCTTCACCGTCACGCTTCCCGAGCCATGAACCGCCTCGATTCAAAGGCTCTCTTTCCGGAGTTCTGGACCGCCGTCTCGATCTCCGGAAACCCTGGAATCGACAGCTCGTCGGCAGATCGTTGACATCACAGCACTTGGGCGGCAGGCTGCCCCCGGCACCGCTCTTGCTGTAGAGGCCCCAGCGCGGGTTTCAAATCGACCCGCGAGGAGAGCCCGAACCAATGAGCACGCTAGCCCTTCGGCCCGTCACGGCCGAAGACTCGAAACCACACAAGCTCCGGATCCTGCTGTTGGACGACGAGCCGGGAATCCTGATCCCAACCGCCGGCTACTTTCGCCGTATCGGCTGTGTCGTCGACGCGGCGGAAGAGGCGGAGGAAGCCCTGGCGCTGATCGCCCACCGCCGCTACGACCTCGCGATCATGGACCTCCAGCTCACACGGGTGCACGGGGCCGAGGGGCTCGACGTGCTGCGCCAGCTGCGGGTCCGCAACCACTGGACGAGCGCGATCATGCTGTCGGCCTTCATCTCCGAGGAGGCCGAGGCCGAGCTTCGGTTGCAGGGCGCCGACGCGATCCTGCGCAAGCCGCAGAACCTGCCGGACCTGGCCCAGATCGCCTTCAGCCTCACCGGGATCGCGCAGTGAGCTCGCCAACGCTGCTGGATCGGATTCTGGAGCACGGCAGCCTGTCGGTGCGTTTCGAGCCCGTGCTCGAGATCAGCGCCGCGGCCCCGCGGCTCGACTATCTCGAGGCGTTGATCCGTGGCCCGCGCCACACCAGCGTCGAGTCGCCCGATATCCTGTTCGAGTACGCCCGCAACAAGGGCCAGTCGGCCGCTGTCGACAAGGCCTGCATCGGCGCGATCCTGCGGGCGGCGGGTTCGCTGCCACGCCACGTACGCCTGGGCCTGAACGTCCACGCCTCGACGCTGGCGCTGGATCCGGAGTTCCTGACCTTCCTGAGCGATGCCGCCGACGCCGCCGAAGTCGACCCGGCGCGCCTTGTCGTCGAGATCGTGGAGCACGCTCCACCCTGGGACGTGGGCGGCTTCCGCAACGTGCTCGACGGCTTGCGCGCCATCGGCGCCCAGATCGCGCTGGATGACGTGGGCCTGGGGCATTCGAACTACTTGATGATCCTCGAGTGTCGCCCGAACTACTTCAAGATCGACCGCTACTTCGTGGACGGCTGCCATGCCGACTTCCATCGCCAGGCCGTGCTCAAGTCGGTGGCAATGCTGGCGCAGGCTTTCGGCGCGAAGGTCGTCGCCGAAGGCGTCGAGAAGCAGGTCGACCTCGATGCCGTCAAGGGGACCGGGATCGATCTGATCCAGGGATACCTGTTCGGCCGAGCCTTGAGCCTGGAGCAGGTCTTGGTTTCGAGCCTGGTGGCGCCGGTGCGCACGCTCGGCGAGGCTCCGCGGCTCAGTGCGGCCAGCTAGAAACGGAATGAAGACGAAGATGGTGTCGCGAGGAGCGTTGCTACACGTCGAGGGACGACTCGAGCAGCAGGCGCTGTGTGCGCTGCACGCGCGCGTGGGGGCGCTGCAGAGCCAGCTTCGCCACGCCGAGCGCGAGAAACACCGGATCGAGACGGAGAACCAACGCCTGCTGCGGGAGTTGCGAGGCGGCGCGGCCGAAGACTCGCGCTCCCGCCAAACACGTTAGAGTCGGGCGAATGCCTGAACTCCAGCTGGAGGGGAGCCTCGCGGAATGCGATCTCCCGGACCTGGTCCAGCTTCTGCAGGAGCATCGCTTCACTGGACTGGTGTCGCTGCATCGCGGCGGCGTCGCCAAACAGATCACCGTCGAGGTGGGCCGGATGGTATTCGCCACATCCTCGGACCCTGACGAACGCCTCGGCCCGATGCTCCTCCGCAAGGGACGCCTTTCGTTGGAGCAATTCGAGAACGCCGGGCGGCGGGTGGCGCCCGGCCGGCGCTTCGGGACGATCCTCGTCGAGGATGGGCTGCTCCTGCCCAAGGACCTGGTGCGAACCGTGGTGGAACACTCGCAGGAGATCATGTACGACGCCTTCACTTGGTCGGAGGGCCGCTACAGCCTCGAAGCGGGCCAACGCGAGGCCGAGGCGATCACACTCAACATCGACACGCCGCGCCTGATCATGGAGGGCATCCACCGCATCGATTCGTGGCGGCGAATCGACCGGGCGGTTGGTGGCCTGGAGGCTGTGTACCTCAGGCGGGAGGGGTGCGAGGTCACGATCGAGCGGCTGGCTCTGGAGCCGGCACACATCGCGGTCGTCGAAGCGCTCGTGCGACCTCGATCCGTGAAGCAGCTCTGCGCGGGCTGGAGCCTCTCCAGCTTCGAGCTGTGCCGTTCTTTGTGGGCATTTCGCGTGGTCGGACTGATCGAGCGCACGGAGCCTGCGGCGGCCATCGCCTTCGACGATGAAGGGCTGGGGTTGGTGCTGTCGCAGGACTGACCTGAGAGGCGCGATCGACGAATCAGCTCGGCTGAGCTTCGAGCAGCTCGGATTCTTCGGCCGTGGGGGCGCGCAGCGGGCGTGACAGGAAGGCGTACACGGCGGGCACCACGTACAGGCTCAGGAAGCCCGACACGAACAGCCCGCCGACCACGGCGATGCCCATCGACTGGCGCGAGCCCGCGGCGCTGCCGAGCGAGAGCGCGATCGGCAGCGCCCCGAGGATCGTGGCCAGGCTGGTCATCAGGATCGGCCGCAGCCGCGCGACCGCGGCGTCGATGACCGCCGGCACCACGCCCAGGCCGGCCCGCTTCCTCTGGTTGGCGAACTCGACGATCAGGATTCCGTTCTTGGTGACGAGGCCGATCAGCATGATGATGCCGATCTGGCTGAACACGTTCAGGCTCGAGCCGGTGATCCAGAGGCTCAGCACCGCGCCCGCCAGCGACAGCGGCACGGTCAGCAGGATGATCACCGGATCCACGAAGCTCTCGAACTGCGCGGCCAGCACCAGGTAGATCAGCACCAGCGCGAACACGAACGCGAACAGCAGGCTGCGCGCGCTGTCGCGGAAGTCGCGCGACTGGCCGGCCAGGTCGGTGCTGACGGTCTGCGGCAGCACGCGCGCGGCGATCCGGTCCAGCTCGTCGATCGCCTGGCCGAGCGTGTAGCCGGGCGCGGGTTGGCCGGAAACCGTCGCCGACACGTTGCGGTTGAAGCGAAAGATCGACGCCGGGCTGATCGTCTCCTGATACCGGATGATGTTGTCGAGCGACACCATTCGGCCGCCACGGCTGCGCACGAACACGCGCTTCAGGTCGGCGGGCTCGGCGCGGTCCTCGCGCCGGAGCTGGCCGATCACCTGGTACTGTTTGCCTTCCTTCAGGAAGTAGCCGATCCGCGATTCGCCGAAAGCGAACTGCAGCGTGCGCCCGATGTCGGCCACCGAGATGTCGAGCTCGGCCGCCTTCTCGCGGTTGATCTGGATCTGCACCTCGGGGCGATTGACCTTCAGGTCGGCGTCGACGAAACGCAGCAGCGGACTCGCCTGCGCCTCTTCGAGGAACTTCGGCAACACGTCGGTGAGCGCACTGAGCTCGGTCGCCTTCAGCACGTACTGCAACGGCTGCCCGCCGCGCCGCTCGCCGATCGTGGGCGGCTGGGACGGGAAGCCGCGGATGCCGGTGAACTGGTTCAGGTCGCGCGCGATCTGCTGAAAGATCTCGTCCTGGCTGCGCTTTCGCTGCTCCGGCTCGACCAGGTACACGTTCTGCAAGCCGTTGCTGGGCGAGCTGCCCCCGCTCGGTCCGCCGCCCCCGAACACGATCGAGAAGGTGTTGCTGATCTCCGGGATCGTGTCGTTGAAGTGCGCCCCCAGCTCGTCCAGCCGCCGCGACATGAAGGCGTAGGTGGCGCCCTCCGGCGCGCGTACCGCGACGCGGATGTTGGAGCGGTCTTCGAGCGGCGCCAACTCGGTCGGCAAGCGCCTGCCGATCCAGACGGTGAGCGCGACGGTGGCGACCAGCACCGGCACGGCGAGCAAGCGCCGCGCCATGAAGGCCTGCAGCGTGCGCTCGTAGCCCGCGTTCAGCCCCGCGAAGAAGGGCTCGCTCAGGCGGTAGAAGCGCGAGTGCCCTTGACCGCGACGCAGCAGGTAGCGGCACATCATCGGTGAGAGCGACAGCGAGACGAAGGCAGACACCAGCACCGACCCCGCCACCACCACCCCGAACTCCCGGAACAGCCGGCCGGAAAGGCCCTCCAGGAACAGGATCGGCACGAACACCGCCGCCAGCGTGACGGTCGTCGAGATCACCGCGAAGTAGATCTCGCGCGAACCCAGGAGCGCCGCTTGCAGCGGCGACATGCCGGCCTCGACCTTGGTGTAGATGTTCTCGAGCACCACGATCGCGTCGTCGCAGACCAGGCCGATCGCCAGCAGCACTCCGACCAGCGTCAGCATGTTGATCGAGAAGTGCGCCAGATACATGATGAAGAACGCCGACATGATCGAGACCGGGATCGCGATCACCGGGATCAAGGTGGAGCGCCAGTCGCGCAGGAACAGGTAGATGATCAGCGCCACCAGCGTGAACGCGATCAGCAGCGTCTCCTGGACCTCGCGCACCGAGCGGCGCACGAAGGTGGTGAAGTCGTAGCCGATCTCGAGCGTGACGTCGGGCGGCACCTCCTTCTTGAGCTGGACCAGGCGCGCGTAGAACTCGTCGGCGATCGCCACCGCGTTGGTGTTGGGCTGCGGCACCACCGAGACGCCGATCATCGGCACGCCCAGCCGCTTCATCCCCGAGCGCTGGTCCTCGGGGGCCAGCTCGGCGCGGCCCAGGTCGCGCAGCATGATCACCCGGCCGCTCTCCTGGCGGATGATCAAGCGCTCGAACTCCTCGGGCGTGTTGAGCCGGCCCGCGGTCCGCAGCGACAGCTCGGTGTCGCTGCCTTCGATGCGGCCCGACGGCAGGTCGATGTTCTGGGCCGCGACCGCGCGCTGCACGTCGAGCGAGGTGACCTGGTGCGCCGCCATCAGCGCCGGGTCGAGAAACAGGCGCATCGCATAGCGCTTCTCGCCGAAGATCCGCACCCGCGACACGCCGGGGATCGTCTGCACTCGCGGCACGATCGTGTTCTGGGCGAGGGCGTTGATCTCGAGCAGCGTCCGCTTCTCGCTGCGCACCAGCATGAACACGATCGGGTCCGAATCGGCGTCGGCTTTCTCGACGACAGGCGGGTCGGCGTCCTGCGGCAGGTTGCGCACCGCCTGTCCCACCTTGTCGCGGACGTCGTTGGCGGCGGCTTCGAGATCGGAGCCGATGTTGAACTCGACGCGGATCGAGCTAGAGCCTTCGTTGGAGGTGGACGACAGCACGCGCACGCCCGCGACACCATTGATCGCCTGCTCGAGCGGCTCCGTGATCTCGGAGTCCACCACCGCCGCCGCGGCTCCCGGATAGCGCGTGATCACGGTCACGACCGGGGGGTCCACGGCCGGAAACTCGCGCACGCCCAGGAACTGCAGGCTCACCAATCCGAACAACAGGATCACCAGCGACAGCACGATCGCCAGCACCGGCCGGCGAATGCAGATATCCGAGAGCGTCAACCTGAGCGCGCCTCCACGGCCGTCAGTCGGCGTGCGGCAGCAGCTTCACCGCGACACCGGGCCGGAGCCGGAGCAGGTTGCTCGTGATCACCACGTCGCCGGGCTTCAAGCCGGAGAGCACCTCGACGCGCTCCGCGGTGCGCATGCCAATCCGCACCTCGTGCTCCACCGCCTTGCCGTTCTCCGCCACGAACACGCTGTTGCCCTTGATCGACGGCAGCAGCGCGCGCGACGGGATCATGATCCCGTCGCTCTTCTTCACGTCGATCTCGACCGAGGCCGAGGCCCCCGGCGACAGCGCGCCATTCGGGTTGGGCGCGATCCCGCGCACCAGCAGGCTGCGTGTGCCGGGATCGATCTGGGGCTCGACCGCGGTCACGCGCGCCGTGAAGACTTCCCCGCGGCCTTCGATGCGGAAGCGGAAATCCTCGCCGAGCTTCACCACGTCGGCGTAGCGCTCGGGCAGCGCGAAATCGAGCTTCAGCTGCGTCACGTCCTGCAGCGTGGTGAGCGGCGTGTTGGGGTTGATGTAGGCGCCTTCGCTGACGCGGCGCAGGCCGAGCCGGCCCGCGAACGGCGCGCGGATCTCGGTCTTCAGCAGCGCCACCTTCAAGACCCCGATCTCGCCGTCGATCGCCCGAAGCTCGGAGACCGCGCGGTCGTAGTCCTGTTGGCTCACCAGAAGCTGGCCGATCAGCTCCCGAAGCCGCGTCTCGGTCGAGATCGCCAGGCCGCGCCGGCCTTCGAGGCGCTGCAAGTCGGCGCGCAGGTCGGCGTCGTCCAGCTTGAACAGCAAGTCGCCCTTGCCGACCCTCGCGCCGTCGCTGACGTGAACCTCGGCCACGCGCCGCGACGACTCGCCCACGATCGTGACCGCCTCGTTCGCGACCAGCGTGCCGACGGCGTTCAACGTCTGCAGCACCACCGCCGACTCGACCGCGTAGGCCTGCGCCGGAAGCGCCGCGGAGGCCGAGGCGGACTCTTTGGAAGGCACGGCGGCCACCTCGCGGGCGCGAACGCCGAAACGCAAAGTCAGCGCACCGAGACCGGCGATCACCACGGCGAACAGCAGACTGCGGCCCTTCATCTAGGAGTCCTGATGATAAGCGGGCATCGGCCGGCGTGTTTGCCAAAGCCACGCAAAAAGGTGTGCCGGGCTCGCGCGGCTAGCGCAGCACGAAGAGCTCGAGCGCCGAGGGCCGTTCGGGGGAGCGGAACACGCGTTGCAGCGCCTTCTTGAAATCTTCGGGCCGCG
>CAZVOI010000738.1:0-23181 GCA_964628275.1 uncultured Acidobacteriota bacterium
TCCACGATCACGCCCCAGGCGACACCGGGCACCGGCGAGCGCTCGGCGTAGGCGCGGAAGGAGCCATCGATTTCGAGGTAAGCCGCGCTCAGCTTGGCCTTGCGTTGCGGGTCGGCGAACCGCGCCGGCGGCACGGCGCCCGGCGCGAAGCGTTGCGCGTTCGCCTGCGCGCTGGCGAAGGGAGCCAGTAGCACTGCGATGCACGCTGCGGCGGACAACCAGGATTGGCGAAGGCGCATCAGGTTTCTCCCGAGACGGCGGAGTCTAGTCGAGCCGCGTACGCCCAACGCGGATTAGCGGCGAGCCTGGCTCCGGCGTGGTAGTGCCCCGCTCGGCAACTGCATCCGCTTGTTCGTGCGCCGGCGCTTCGTGCCCGACCTCCGGTCGGTCGGCAATGCGCCCAGGAGTGCCCTCAGCGCGGTGTTCACGGCCTTCGAGGTGCGGAACACGGAGGCGACGTCCTGATCGAGCACCACGGTTGTTACCACCTGAATGGCTGTTCGGGCGAACCGATTCGGGCGTGACTTCGAATAGTCGAAGTGGTACTCGGGTCGCAGTTCGTCCTCGTCCGGCGCGCTCGTCCGCTTAGCCAATGCCTTCCTCATACTCGAATCGCTCCGCCTTCGTGGCCGCGCGGGCTGTGATGAGCCGAACAACTCCTTCGCGCACCGTGAAGCCCACGACGAAGAGCCTTCCGCTGCTGGAGTGCCCTACGATGATCTCACGTTCCTCGAACTCGGAGTGCTCGGGATCGTCGTGGATCCGGGCCAAGGGATCATCGAAGACGGCGCACGCCTCAGTGAACGAAACGCCATGCGTCTGGAGATTTCGCGCCGCTTTGGTCGTATCCCATGTGAACCGCACATGTCGCCGGCCCAGACCGTAGCATCAGGACTCGCCATCCCAGGTCCACTCAGGCTCGGATGACTCCGGGGAAGCGCTCGCTTCGGACCTCGAAGCCAGGGAACACCGGCTTCAAGTCGGACGCGCCCAGGTGGCGCGTCAGCAGCTCGGCGAGCAGGTCGCGGAAGTCGGTGGTGACGGCGAGGTCGCGGCCTTCGTAGAGGGCCTCCGGGGCCAGGCCCGGCCAGCGGCCGTGGACTTTGCCGCCGCGCACCGGTCCGCCCATCACGAACGAGACCGACGCGTGGCCGTGATCGGTGCCGCGGTTGCCGTTTTCGCGAACGGTTCGGCCGAACTCGGTCATCGTGACCACCACGATGTCGCTCATCCGGTCGCCCATGTCGCGATGGAACGCCGCGAGAGCGCCGCCGAACTCGCGGTGCCGCTGCGCGATCTGACCTTGCGCGCCGCCTTCGGCCGCGTGATGGTCCCAGCCGCCGATCTCGGCGAACGCCAGCTCCAGGCCGACGTCCGACTTCAGGAGCTGGGCGATCTGGCGCAGCGCGTCGCCGTACTTGCCGCGCGGATATTCGACACCCGCAGCCGTCGCCAGCTTGCCGGCTTCGCTCCTCTTCAGGAACTGCACCGCGTCGAACGTCTCGCGGCCGGTGCTGGCGAGCGTCTGGTTCACCGCGCCCGCGTACATCTCTTCGAAGCCCTTGGCGACACCCGGGCCCGCCGCGCGGCGCAGCTCGAAGCCGCGCAGGTCCGCCATCGCCACGGCCGGCGCGCGGCCCGCCAGCGAGCGGGGGAGCGTGGGCGTCAGCGACACGGCGCGGAACGGCGTCGCTTGGCCGTCGGGGTTGGCCGAAAGAACGCGGTTCATCCAGCCGTCCTCAGTGGCCTTGCGGCCCGGTGTGCCGCTCTCCATGAAATCCTGCGCGTCAAAGTGCGAGCGCGTCGCGTCGGGGCTGCCGATCGCGTGGACGACTCCGAGGCTGCCTTCCTTCCAGAGCGGCAGCAGCGGATCGAGAGCCGGATGCAAGCCGAAGAAGCCGTCCAGGTCGCGCGCGCTGTCCTTGTCTTGGTTCTGGCGCGGCGCCGGCAACGCGATCGACGGACGCAGCGAGCGGTAAGCGTTCTCGCCGAACGGAATCACGGTGTTGAGGCCGTCGCAAGCGCCGCGCTGGAAGACGACGACCAGCGCTTTCTTGCGGCGGACGCCCTCGCTGGCCGCGGCGGCACGCACGAACACGTTCGGGAGCGCGCCGTAGGAAACGAGGGCGAGACCCGATGATTTCAAGAAGATTCGGCGGTCCACACTCACCTCCTCTGGAACTCGGGCGATCCCAGGATCAGCCCGGCCACCCGCGGCGCGTCGAGACCCTGGCCCGCTCTGTCTTCGAGCGTCTTCTGTGTCGCTGGCGAGAGCCCCGTCGGCACGAACTGTTGCGCGAGCGCCGTCGTCAGGTCGCCGGCTTGCGGCGCGAGCGAGGCGAGCTCCACTCGCGCGCCGCGCACCCGGCCGGCCGCCAGGTCGAGCGCGAAGTTGAGCCGTGCCAAGAGGCCGCTCGTGGAGACCCAGGCGTCGGCGGTGTCCTTGTAGCCGGTGGGCGGCTGCTGCAGGTAGAGCGGCATTCCCATTTCGGCGACGCGGCGCGCCACGTCGCGCGCGTCTACGAGCGCAGCGCCGGAGGCGCGCAGCGCCGACACGACGAACTCGAACGGCGTCTTCACCTTGGCCTGCGTGGCGTTCCAGAACTCGGGCGCGGCGAAGAGCGTCTTCAGGACAGAGCGGATGTCGCCGTCCGTCTTCTCGAACGTCTTCGCCATCCGCTCGACGAGCGCAGCCGGCGGCTCGTCCGACACGAAGCGGCGCGCCAGCTTGGCCGAGATGAAGCGGGCCGTGCTCGGGTGCGTCGCGAGCAGGCGGATCACCTTCAAGCCTTCGTCTTCGCCGCCGCCCTTGATCGTCTGGCCGAGCACCCGCTTGTCGCCGGGATCGTGGAGGAAGGGCGCGAAGCGGAACCCGGGTTCCTGCTGGCGCAGCCCTTCGATGGTCCAGCCGGTGAAACAGCGCGCGACCTCGCTGACGTCTTTCTGGGAGTAGCCGCCGTCGACGCCCAGTGTGTGCAACTCCATGATCTCGCGCGCGTAGTTCTCGTTCAGACCGCTGCGGCGCCCGCCGGGCTGCTTCACGGGGTCGTCTTCCGGGGGCTGGGCCTGCGGCATCCGGCCGCGCCTCCGTTCGGAAGTCGCGCGGCGCCGTTCCTTGAAGCGCTCCGCGGCATCGGGGTCGGCCGAGAGCCAGTTGTCGAGATAGAAGAGCATCGCCGGGCTGCGTGCGGTCGCCGTGAGCAGCGCCTCGAAGCTGCCGAGCGCGTGCTTGCGGATCACGTTCCTCTCGTAGGCGGGCAGCAGCAGCTTCTCCGGGCCCTTGTCGGCGAACACGTTGAAGTGGTTGAACCAAAAGTCGGTCATCACCTCGTCGAGCTGGCGCTCGGAGAGCACGGCGCGCAGCAGCTTCGCCTGTTGCAGCTCGCCGAGCACCTGTCGCGGCGTGCCTTCCAGGTTCGGCGACTTCTGGAGCAGCTCCTGCCTCAGACGGCGCTTGTCCATCGCCGGATCGGCCTCGCCCGATTCCATGCGCTGCGCCTGCTGTTGCTGGAGCTCGCGCTTGGCGGCGGGCGAGATGTCGTACTTCTTCATCAGCTCCGGTGTATTCAGCTTCAGGGTTGCGAGCCGGGCCAGAGCCGCCTGCGCTTCGGTGTCGTCGATCCGCTCGGGGTGGAGCTGCTGCTCGATCCAACTGTCGACGCCGAGCTTCTGCACCCGTTCGACGTCGCCCGGACGCGGGCCGAAGCTCAGCCGGTTGAGCGCGTGCACGGCGCGGGCCGGATCTTCGACCTTGACGCTCGCCGAGGCCCCCGGTTGGAGCGTCAGCGCGGCCGCGAGCACCACGCTCTGGGCTCGTGCCCTGTTGTGCGTCACACCGTTTCTCTGCCTCATACCCGCATTGGACACGCTCCGAGGCGCTCTGGTTGAGTGTGTTACCATCCTTTCACGCGCACTGGGTTCCGCCTGATCTCACTCCTCCCGCTCCTTCTAACTCCCTTTTCGTTCGCGGCTTCCGGCGAAACCATCATCATGCTCGTGGAGGGGCGTCGCAGCGAGGTGCTGCCGCTCACGCGTGGCACCGCAGAGCTTCTTCCGCTGGATCTGGTGCTCGCCGGATTCGGCGTCGCAACGCGCCAGGACGCGATCGGCAGCGCCCTGACCGTGTCCTACAAGGGACGCGAGGCGGTCTTCTACGCGAGGAAGAGCCTGGCCTCGCTGGCAGGCGATCTGCGCCTGTTGTCGTCCCCGGTCGTGATCGAGGACGGCAAGTGGTACGTCCCGGTGGACGCGGTGCCGCGCATGCTCGGACCGCTCCTGGGTCTGCCCTCGGATTGGCGCGCCAGTTCCCGCGTGCTGGTGCTCGGCGCGGCGAACGCGCCCAAGGTGGGAGTGACGAGCTTCGTGACCGGCGACCAGGTGCGGATCGTGATCGAGGCCAGCGAGAAGATCCCGTTCAAAGTCGTGCAGGAAGCCGACCGCGTCGTGGTCGCGATGCCACGCGATCTCCTGGACGTTGCCTTCCAGCAGGAGCGGCTGACCGGCGGGATCGTGGATCTCGTCCAGTACGCGGGCGGCAAGGACAACAGTCTCGTGATCACGCTCGGACGTCGCTTCCTCCAGCTCCGAGTCAGCGAGCAGGAGAAGCCGGCGCGGCTGGTTCTCGATGTGCAGGCGACGCCCCTGGCGTCGCGTCCTTCGGGCCCCGCGCCCGCGGCGCAGGCAGCGCCCGACGCTCGGCCGCTGGTGGTGGTCGTCGACCCCGGCCATGGCGGCGCCGATCTGGGAGCCGTCGGTCCGGCCGGGATCCAGGAGAAGGAAGTGGCGCTCTCGGTCTCACGTAGGCTGCGCGCGACCGTCCAGAACAGCCTGGGGTTCCAGGTGTTCTTGACGCGCGATCGCGACCAGGACATCTCGCTCGACGAGCGCGCCGCGATCGCGAACAACTACAAGGCCGATCTGTTCGTCTCGATCCACGCCAACGCCTACCGCGCCAAGAACGCCGTGGGCAGCGAGGTCTACTTTCTCTCCTACCAGGCTTCCGACGACGAGAGCCGCCGGGTCGCGATGACCGAAGGCGTGGCCGTGCCCCGCGACGCGCCCGCGTCCGGCTCCGACCTGTCGCTGATCCTTTGGGACATGGCGCAAGCCGAGCATCTGCAGGAGAGCTCGGCGCTGGCCGCGCGCATCGAAGAGGAGCTGGCGACCGCCACCGGTAACGAGGCGCGCGGCGTCAAGCAGGCTCCGTTCCGCGTGCTGGTGGGCGCGGCGATGCCCGCGGTTCTGGTCGAGATGGCCTTCATCAGCAACCCCGAGGAGGAGAAGCAGCTCGCTTCGGACGCCTACCAGAACAAGGTTGCGAACGCGCTCGCTCGGGCGATCGCGCGCTTCGCCAAGGATCGGGAGCGCCGCCGGAGCGGGCCCTCCGCCGGAAGGCCGCAATGACCCTGACCGGGGGCGATCGCCTGGCGCTGGTGCTGCTCTTGACGGCGCTGGTCGCGGCCGCCGTCTGGGCTCCCAAGCTCGCGCCGCTCTTGCCACGGCCGGCGGAAGAGAAAGCGGTGCGCGCCACGCCGGCGCCCGCCCCGCCCCGCAAAGAGCGGACCGAGGTCCAGAAGAAGATCAGCGTCAAGCTCTACTTCGAGCACCCCGATCAGCCGGCTCTCGTGCCGGAAGCGCGCGAGATCGCCTACGCCGCCGAGCTGCCGCAGCAGTTGCGCGGCATGATCGAAGAGCTGATCAAGGGCTCGGCGACCGGCAGCCTGGGGCCGTTGCCGGCCGAGACCAAGGTACTTGCCGTGTTCGTTGACCCGCGCGGCACCGCCTTCGTGGACGTATCGAAAGAAGCCGTCACCAGCGGCGTGGGTTCCCTGGGAGAGCGTTTGAGCGTTTACGCGATCGTCAACTCGGTGGTGGCCAACTTCCCGGCTGTGCGCCGCGTCCAGATCCTGGTCGACGACAAGCCCGTCGAGACGTTCGCCGGGCATATCGACCTGTCGCGCCCGCTGCTGCCCGACATGACGCTGCTGGCGACGCAGGCGCCGCCGGTCGAGACGAGCCCCGCAGTCGAACCCGCCCAGAGCCCCACGCCCACGAAATCACCGAGCGCCTGACGCTCGACCCTCGGAGGAAACGAGACCGATGACGCGTAGCACTTCGCAAAAGGCCGCCCGCTTCACGGAGTCGGTGATCCGCGAGATGACGCGGCTGGCCAACCAGCACGGCGCCGTGAACCTTTCGCAAGGCTTTCCTGATTTCCCGGCGCCCGCCGAGATCAAGGAAGCGGCGCGCCAGGCGATCGACGCCGACCTGAACCAGTACGCAGTCACCTGGGGAGCCAAACCGCTGCGCGACGCTATCGCGAAGAAGTTCGAGCGCAATTACGGAGTCGCGGTCGATCCGGAGCGCGAGCTGACCGTGACCTGCGGTTCCACCGAGGCGATCGTGGCGGCGCTGCTGGCGATCCTCGACCCGGGCGACGAGGCGATCGTGTTCGAGCCGTTCTACGAGAACTACGGGCCCGACGCGATCCTCTCAGGCGCGGTGCCGCGCTTCGTGAAGCTGCGGGCGCCGGACTGGTCTTTCGATCCGGACGAGCTGCGGAAGGCCTTCAACAACAAGACGCGCGCGATCGTCATCAACACCCCCAACAACCCGACCGGCAAGGTCTTCACGCGCGACGAGCTCCAGTTGATCGCGTCCCTATGCCAGGAATTCGACGCGCTCGCGATCACCGACGAGATCTATGAGCACATCCTCTACGACGGCGCCGTCCACGTGCCGATCGCGACCCTGCCGGGCATGGCCGAGCGGACGATCACCATCAACGGCATGAGCAAGACCTACGCCGTCACCGGCTGGCGCGTCGGCTGGGCGATAGCACCGCCGGAGATCACGAGCGCGATCCGCAAGGTGCACGACTTCCTCACGGTCGGCGCCGCGGCGCCACTGCAGGCGGCCGGCGCGGTCGCACTGGCCCTGCCGGATTCCTACTACGTCGAGCTAGCCGAGGGCTACCGGGCCAAGCGCCAGAAACTGCTGCCGATCCTGGAACGCGCCGGGTTCCGTGTCTACGAGCCGAAGGGCGCCTACTACACGATGACCGAGACCTCCGGGCTCGGCTGGGACGACGACGTGGCGTTCGCGCGCTACATGGTCGAGACGATCGGTGTCGCGGTGGTTCCAGGCTCGTCCTTCTACGACGACCCCAAGGACGGCCGGCGTCAGGTGCGCTTCGCGTTCTGCAAGAAGAGCGAGACGCTCGACGAGGCCGAGCGCCGGCTCGCCAAGCTGAAACCCCGATGACGGCGAACCTGCTGGCGCTGCTGCTCGCGGGCGGGCTGGCTTCGATCACCGAAGCCGAGCGGCTCGCCACGGCCGCGGTCGCCCTTGGCGCCGCCAAACCCGAGGCGGCGCTGGCCGAGGCGCGGCGCGCGCTGGCGATGACCGCTGATTTCGAGCCACTCGCCTTCGTCAAGTCGGGCCGCAAGGGCGAAGTGGTGGAGGACTCGTATCTCGAGGCGCGAGCCGCGTACCGGCGGCACCGCTCACGCCTGTATCGCGCCGTGGGGCTGTGCCTGGCGAGCGCTGGGCGGAACGCCGAAGCGCAGCGCTATCTGCGGCGTGGCTTCGAGCTGGAGGCGTCGGCGGTGTACGGCTTCGAGCTGGCCCGCTTGCTGGTCGCGCTCGGGCGCGGCCGCGAGGCGCTCGCGATCCTGTTGCGGAGCAGCGAGCCCCTGGAGCCGGAAGCGCTGGCCCTGGCCGGCAAGGCCGCTGATGCGGCGGGCTTGCCGAGCCTGCAGGTGGAGATCGATCGAGCGCGCCTGCTCGCGCTGCCAGCGGCCGAGCGTCCCGAATGGAAGGACGGTCCGCTCGAGCTGCCGGAGCGAACCCGGCTCTCGACCGGCGTCGGACTCGATCTGGCGACGCCGATCGCGCTCGTCTACAACGCCGAGGCCTCGTGCCGCACCTGCTCCGCCGATCTCGAAGCCCTCGCGGGCCGAGCGCGCGGCCTGCCGATCTTCGTTTCGGCGCCGGGGCGCGACCAGGATCGAGCCCTGCGCCAGGCCATGAACATCTACCGCTACGACTGGCCGTTCGTGGTGGGTGGCGGGCTGGATCGCGCCTGGGGCGTGAACGCGCCCGCTCTCGTGGTGGTGGCGCGCGCCGGGTTCGCTGTGGCGGTGCTGCGCTCGCCGCTCGGCGGCCTCGGCTCCGTGATCGCGGCGCTCAAGAAGACCGATGTTCCTGAAACGCTCCCCCGGCCGCAATGGAACCGGCGGCCCGTCGAGCGTCGCCCGCTGCCGCCGCGCCCGGCGCTGCTCGCGGAAGCGCTGGCGCCGGTCGAAGAGGAGCCGACGCCGGAGGCGTTTACGAATGCTCTAACTGCCTATCGGGCGGGCCGTTTTCAAGAAGCGCTCCGGCTCTTCGAGGAGGTCGAAAAGAAAGGCGACGGCCTGTTGTTGGCGCCGGAGGCGCGGCTCAATCGCGCGCGCTGCCTGATCGGCCTGGGCCAGCGCGAGTCGGCGCGGCTCTTGCTCTTGAGGACCGGCGACAGCCGCTTCCAGGAGGCCGTCGATCGCGCGCTCGAAGAGGCAGGCTCGCCTCGCAAAAGCGCATCGATTACGCTACGCGCTCTCCGGAGGCTTTCATGAGCGAGTCGAAGAACCCCCGTGCCATCATCGAAACCAAGTTCGGCGAGATCGAGATCGAGCTCCTCGCCGACAAGGCGCCGGGCCACGTGAAGAACTTCGTGGACCTCTCCCAGAAGGGTTCGTACGACGAGACGACCTTCCATCGCGTGATTCCGGGCTTCATGATCCAAGGCGGTGACCCGACCACCAAGGACAAGAGCGCTCCGCGCGGGCGCCACGGCACGGGCGGGCCCGGCTACTCGATCAAGGCCGAGTTCAACGACACCTCGCACAAACGCGGCATCGTCTCGATGGCGCGCTCCTCGGACCCGAACAGCGCCGGCTGCCAGTTCTTCATCTGCGTCGCGGACTCGCTGTTTCTGGATCGGCAGTACACCGCGTTCGGCCGCGTCGTGCGCGGCATGGAAGCCGCCGACCAGGTGGTGGCCGCGCCCCGCGACCCGAAGGACAACCCGAACGAGCGCATCGAGATGAAGGTCCGCATCGCCGAGTAATCGTACGTGGAAGAAACCGAGATCAAGCTCCGCGTGGTCTCCCCCGAGAAGGCGCGCGAAGCCCTCGCGTCGCTGGGGGCGAGCCTCTCCCGCGCGCGGCACTTCGAGGACAACGTCCTGTTCGACGATGCCGCGGGCAGGCTGCGTGGGTCGGGCCGGGTGATCCGGCTGCGGCGCACACCCGATGCCGCGATCGCCACCTACAAGGGCCCCGGTTCGGTAGTGGCCGGGGTCAAGTCTCGCGAGGAGATCGAGTTCTCCGTCTCCGACGCCGACGGCTTCGAGAGGATGCTGGCAGCCATCGAGTTGCGGCCGACGTTCCGGTACCAGAAGTACCGCGAGGTCTTCAACCATCGGGACGTCGAAATCGTGATCGACGAGACGCCGGTCGGGACATTTTTCGAGATCGAGGGGCCGCCCGTGACGATTCACGCGACCGCCGCAGCGCTCGGTTACGCTCGGGCCGACTACGTGCTCGAGTCGTATGCCGGTCTGTTCGCCCAGAGCGGCGGCCGCGGCGACATGACGTTCCGCGCGCGCGCGTGAAGGCGATCATCCTGGCCGCGGGCCTGGGCCTGCGGATGCGTCCGTTGACGCGCCTGCGCGCCAAGCCCGCGCTACCGGTGCTGAACCGGCCGCTCTTGCACTGGACGCTGCTGGCGCTGCGCAAGGCCGGCGTGCGCGAGGTGCTGATCAACACCCATCATCGGCCGGCCTCGATTCGCCGCGCCGTGGCAGACGGCGGCGGCTACGGCATGCGCGTCGTCTACTCGCACGAGCACCGCATCCTGGGCTCGCTCGGGGCGCTGGTGAAGGCCCGCGGCTTCGTTGGCGGCCAGACGTTCGTGACAGTCAACGGCGACATGGTCTTCGACTTCGACCTGGGGCAGATGCTCGAGAAGCACCGCTCCTCGGGCGCCTTGGCCACAGTGTCGCTGCAGCCGTTTCCGAAGCAGGGTTCGTATCGCGCGGTCGTGACCGACCGGCGCGGACGGCTGCTCTCTTTTGGCGGCCACCCGCGGCCGGCGCCAGGCCGGGCCTGGCACTTCACGGGTGTGCAACTGATCGACCCAGCGCTGCTCGACGGCCTGCCCTCGGGCTATTCGGAGTCGCCGCGCGACCTCTACGGCCCGCTGATCGCGGCCGGCGCGCGCGTCTTCGGATGCCGGCTCCCTGGCGCGTGGTACGATCTGAGCAGCCCGCCGCTCTATCTTTCGTCTCAAATGCAGTTGCTCCAACAGGGATTCGGAAACTCGCGTGATCGCGTCTGCGTCGCGGCGACCGCGCGCATCGGCCGCGGCGCCTGGATCGAGCAGTCGGTGATCGGAGAAGGCTGCGTGATCGGCAGCGGCGCGGTCGTCCTGCAGAGCGTGCTCTGGAACGAAACGCGGGTGAGCCCCGGCGCGAGAGTCGAAGCGTCGATACTGGCTTCCGGCGCGAAGCTGCTGGCGGGCGAGCGGGTTCGGAATCGAATTCGCGGCCGAAGCATCGACGAGAAGCTTCGATGAGCACTCGTCTCAAGAAGAAGCCAGCCGGCGGCGTGCCGCCCGCGGTGCGCGACTACGTTCGCGCGCACTTTGGCGAAAAGAGCGGCACGATGGAGATCGCGCCGCTCGCTGGCGATGCCTCGACGCGGCGCTACTTCCGCCTGATCCAGGGTCCCAAGACGCGCGTCCTGGCGCTGTATCCGGAGCCATTCAACCCGGCTGACATGACCTTCAGCGTGGTGCGCGATCTGCTGGCGTCGTATGGCGTCGCAGTGCCCGAAATCACCGACGTCGACGGCGAGCGCGGCATCCTGGCGCTCGAGGATCTCGGCGATCAGACGCTGCAGGAAGTCCTGAAGGACGCCGAGCCGGCGGAGATCGTGGATCTGTATCGGGAGGCCGTGGATCGGCTGGTGGTTTTGCAGGAGGCGGCGACGCGCGGCTCGCAGAAGGCGTCCTGTTTTCACGTCGCGTTCGACATCGAGAAGCTCTCGTGGGAGCTGCACTACTTCGAGAAGCACTTTCTGGAAGGCCTGAGAGGCGCGGATCTCTCGGTGGAGGACCGCGCGACGTTGGGCGAGAGCTTCCACCGTCTCGCCGAAGAGATGGCGTCGTGGCCGCGCGTGCTGTGCCACCGCGACTTCCACAGCCGCAACCTGATGCGTCATCACGGCGCTCTCTACTGGATCGACTTCCAGGACGCGCGCATGGGACCGTCCACCTACGACCTCGCCTCGCTGCTGCGCGACTCGTACGTGGATCTTCCCGAGGAATTCGTGGACGAGCGCGCCGAGGAGTTTCGCCAACGCACGCTGCCGGGCGAGGCCAAGGATTCGTTCCGGCGCCGTTTCGACCTGACCTCGGCGCAGCGCAACTTGAAAGCGCTCGGCACCTTCGGCTACATGGCGATCGTGCGCGAGAACTCCGTCTACCTTCAACACATCCCGCGGACGCTCGCCAGCGCGAGGCGCAACCTGCACCGGTATCCGGAGCTGGGCGGCCTGCTGCGCGTGCTGTCCCGACATGTCGAGGAGCTTCAATAAGATGGTCGAGGAATCCACTCAATGACGACGAGCGTCGCCCGAATCGCCGATTTCGCAAGACACGAAGGACAGGAAGTAACAGTCCAGGGTTGGATCCACAACAAGCGCTCGTCTGGAAAACTCCAGTTCCTGATCGTCCGCGACGGCAGCGGCTTCGCGCAGGCGGTGGTCGCCAAGAGCAACGTTGCCGCCGAAGCATGGGAAGCCGCCGACAAGGCGGGGCAGGAGAGTTCGCTCGAGCTGACGGGCAAGGTGCGTGCCGACAAGCGCGCGCCCGGCGGCTTCGAGGTGGACGTGACGGGAGTCAACGTCATTCATTTCACCCACGACTACCCGATCACGCCCAAGGACCACGGCACCGCGTTCCTGATGGAGCACCGCCACTTGTGGCTGCGCTCGCAGCGCCAGCACGCGATCATTCGGATCCGTCACGCGGTGATCAAGGCCGTCCGCGATCATCTCGACGACTCGGGCTACACGCTGGTCGACACGCCGATCTTCACGCCGGCGGCATGCGAGGGCACGACGACGTTGTTCGGCGTGCCCTACTTCGACGAAGGCACCGCGTATTTGACGCAGAGCGGCCAGCTCTACAACGAGGCCAACGCCGCCGCTCACGGCAAGGTCTACTGCTTCGGCCCGACGTTCCGCGCCGAGAAGTCGAAGACGCGCCGGCACCTCACCGAGTTCTGGATGGTCGAGCCGGAAGCGGCGTTCGCCCATCTCGATGACGCGATGAAGCTCGCCGAGGGCCTGATCTGCTCCGTCGTCGGTTACGTGCTCGACAAGAAGAAGGAAGAGCTGAAAGCCCTCGAGCGCGACACCGCCAAGCTCGCGAACGTCACCTCGCCGTTCCCGTGGCTCCACTACGACGACGCGATCGAGCTGATCCGGTCGAAGGGCTCGGAGACGAAGTGGGGGAGCGATTTCGGGGGCACCGACGAGACGATGATCGCCCAGGCGCACGACCGGCCCGTGATCGTTCACCGCTTCCCGGCCGCGATCAAGGCCTTCTACATGGAGCCGGACCCGAAGGACGCCAAGTACTCGCTCTCCGCCGACATCCTGGCGCCCGAGGGCTACGGCGAGATCGTGGGCGGCGGCGAGCGCATGTCGTCGGCCGAGTCGCTGCTCGCCGCGATCCACAAGCACCAGCTTCCCGAGGAAGCCTTCCGCTGGTACCTGGATCTGCGCAAGTACGGCAGCGTCCCGCACGCCGGCTTCGGCATGGGCATCGAGCGCCTGGTCACCTGGATCTGCGGCATCGAGCACCTGCGCGAGACGATCGCGTTCCCGCGGATGCTGTACCGGATCTACCCGTAGTCGCCGTCATTCCCGGCGCGCGCGCGGACCGGAATCGCCAAAGCCTCCGATTTATTGGAACCTGCGCCGCCGATCTGGCGTCAGTCCTCTAAGACATCCCAGAGGGTCGACATGGGTCTTCGAGAAGACTTGCGCTTCGCCATTCGGATGCTGCGGAAGAACCTGGGCTTCAGCCTGGTGATCGTGATGGTGCTGGCGGTCGGGATCGGCGCCAACGCGACCGTGTTCACGCTAGTGAACGCCGTGCTGTTCCGGCCGTTACCGTTCACGGACGGCCATCGGATCATGTACCTCTCGTCGAACAACACGGCGGAGCATCGCGACGACATCGGCGTGTCGTATCCCGACCTTCGCGACTGGCGGGCCGAGCAGAAGACGTTCAAGGAATTGGCCGGATGGTCCGGGTTCGGGGTGAATCTGAGCGACGCCGCGGGCACGCCGGAGCGCTACTCGGGGAGCCGCGTCACGGCCAACAGCTTCGGCGTGATCGGCCAGCAGCCGCTCGTCGGCCGCGACTTCAGGTCGGCAGACGAGCGACCCGACGCAACGCCAGTCGTGATGTTGGGCTACAGCATCTGGAAGAACCGCTACGGTGGCGATCGTCAGGCGATCGGTCGCACGCTGCGGATCAACGAGACACCGACCGAGATCGTGGGGGTGATGCCCGAGGGCTTCAAGTTTCCGACCAACGCCGATCTCTGGCAGCCGCTGGTACCGACCAAGGACTTCGAGTCCAGAAAGGCCCGCCGGCTGGGCGTGTTCGGCCGGCTCGCCGACGGCAAGCGCGTGGAGGACGCGCGCACCGAGATGAGCCTGATCGCGCGCCGGCTGGAGACGGAGTACGCCGACTCCAACAAGGGCGTCGGCAGCGTGGTGCAGACCTTCAACGAGCGCTTCAACGGCGGGCCGATCCGGATGCTGTTCCTGGCGCTGCTGGGCGCGGTCGGCTTCGTGCTGATGATCGCCTGCGCCAACGTGGCCAACCTGCTGCTGTCGCGGGCGCTCTCGCGCACCAAGGAAGTCTCGGTGCGAGTCGCGCTCGGCGCCAGCCGCTGGCGGGTGATCCGGCAACTGCTGGTCGAGAGCTTGCTCTTGAGCTCGATCGGCGGCCTCCTCGGTCTTGGCCTCGCGGTCGGCGGGGTGCGCGCCTTCGACCTCGCGACCGCCGACGTCGGCAAGCCCTATTGGATCCAGTTCACGATGGACCCAACGGTGTTCGCCTATGTCGCGCTGATCTGCATGGTCACCGGCGTGCTGTTCGGCCTGGCGCCGGCGCTGCACGCGACCAAGCAGGACCACGCCGAGCGCTTGAAGGAGAGCGCCCGCGGCTCGGGTGGCAGCCGCCGCAGCCGGCTGCTCTCGGCGTCGCTGGTGGTCAGCGAGGTCGCGCTCTCGGTGGTGCTGCTGGCGGGCGCCGGGCTGATGATCCGCAGCTTCCTCGAGTTCCAGAACCTCCACAGTGGTGTGAGCTCCCACGACAACCTGGTGTTCCGGTTGACGCTGCCCGAGGCCAAGTACCCGAAGCCGGAGACGCGCAACGACTTCTACGACCGGCTGGTCGCGCGGCTGGCGGCGGTGCCCGGCGTCGAACGCGTGGCGCTGGCCTCGAATCTGCCGCTCGGCGGCTCGGCCACTTGGCCGTTCGAGCTCGAAGGGCAGCCGCCGGTCGAGGCTTCGCGCCGCGCCACGGTCTCGGGGATGATCGTCACGCCGGAGTACTTCCGGGCGCTCGAGGTGCCGCTGGTGCAGGGCCGCGGCTTCGACGAGCAGGACGGAACCGCCGGACACGAGGTCGCGATCGTCAACCGGCGCTTCGTGAAACGCTATTTCGCCAACCAGGACCCGCTCGGCAAGCGCGTCCGCCAGCGCCGCGACGACAAGGACGACCCGTGGCTGACGGTGATCGGCGTCAGCGCGGACGTGATACAGAGCGATCCCACCAAGCCCGAGCTCGACCCGGTGCTCTACGTGCCGTATCGCCAGGAGGCTCCCGCGGGAGCGGCGATCATCGCGCGCGCGAGAGTCGCGGCGGCTTCGCTGGTGCCGACGTTCCGCAAGGAGATCCAGGCGATCGACCAGGACATGCCGATTTCGCAGGCTGGCAGCCTGGGCGAGTACTTCGCCCGCCAGCGCTGGCCTTTCCGCGTCTTCGGCTCGCTGTTCTCGATCCTGGCCGGCGTGGCGCTTCTGCTCTCCGGCACCGGCATCTACTCGGTGATGGCCTACGCGGTCGAGCAGCGCACCCAGGAGATCGGCGTGCGGATGGCGCTGGGCGCTGGGACACGCAGCATCGTGTGGCTGGTGCTGTCGTCGGGCTCGCGCCAGCTCGCCGCCGGCCTCGGCCTGGGCCTGGCTGTGGCGCTCGGCACGACGCGCGTGCTCGAGTCGCTCTTGATCCAGGTGAAGCCGACGGACCCGCTCACCTTCACCCTGGTGGCGGCGGTCCTGATCGGCGCTGCCGTCGCCGCGTGCTGGCTGCCCGCGCGCCGTGCCCAGCGCGTCGACCCGGTGGTGGCGCTGCGCTACGAGTAGACGACCTGCTATTCGGTAGGCGTCGGCTTGTCCGCCAGCCTGCCCATCAGCCCGTCGTACCAGAAGCCGGGCATGTTGCGGACGGCGTACTTCATCAAGTACGACAACTGCCACGGGAAGTGCACGAGCCGCTGCTTGCGATCGATGCCGGCGAGGATGCGCCGCACGCCGTCTTCGGTTTCCATCAGGAACGCCCTTCCCTTTTCGTCCGCCGGGCGGTCACCGTTCTTGATGAAACCGGGGCAGACGGTCACCACGGAAACGCCCGTGCCGCGCAGGTCGACGCGGGTGGACTCGAGCAACGTGACGAGCGCGGCCTTGCTCGCCGAATAGGCGCCGGCGCCGGGCAGGCCGCGCCAGGCCGCCAGGCTCGCGATGCCGGCGATCGTTCCGCTGCGGGCTTGGAGCATGTCAGGGAGCACCGCCTCGATCCAGTTGACGGCGCCGCCCACGTTCGTGCCCAGGACGTGATGGTAGGTCTCCGCGCGAAACTCTCTCGCGTTCACCGAATCGGACACGCCCGCGTTCAGGATCGCCCAGTCGAGGCCGCCCCAACGCTCACGGATCGCCGCATAGTGGCGCTTCACGGTGTCGGCGTCGGTGACGCTGCCGACCAGCGCCAGGCATTGGCCGCCGGCGCCCTGGACGCGCCGCGCCGTCTCCTGGAGTTCCTCGCCGCGACGGCCGGTGACCGCGACGCGCCAGCCGCGTGCCCCTAGCTCTCGCGCCATCTCGCGACCCAGGCCCGAGCTGGCGCCGGTGATCAGCGCCCGGGTGCTAGACCCCATGCGCCGAGATGGTTTCCGGGGGCGGCACCGACCAAAGATCGATCCCCGCCGCATATTGGAGCTCTAGGTATCGCTCGACTTGCGACTGGAGCAGCCTGTACATCAACGCCCCCTGCGTCGGTTCGCCGGCCCCGCTGGCGGCAACCAGTCTTCAGCATAATTCGGTTTCAGTGTCCGAGCCGCGTGGTCTACATTCGCCCGATGAAGGTTCGATTCCTGGGCCTCGTCGCCGTGCCGCTCCTCGTCATCGTCCTGGGTGCGGGCGCATCTCCGGTCGCGACGCTCGAGCGCAGCAGCCCAGAGAAGCAGGCAATCTCGTCCGCCGCGATCCTGGCCTTCCTGGAGGCGGCCGAGGCCAAGGTTCGACGCTTTCTGGCGCTCGCCGGCAACGCGAGCGAACGGCGCTTTCTGGGACGGCGGCTTCGCGAGGTCGGCTAGTTGC
This sequence comes from uncultured Acidobacteriota bacterium, assembly GCA_964628275.1. GTDB lineage: Bacteria > Acidobacteriota > Vicinamibacteria > Fen-336 > Fen-336 > CAZVOI01. Next base: position 16,722 of record CAZVOI010000738.1, read on the forward strand.
CGGCCGGCTTCGCCGCGACGGCTGCCTTCAGGTCCTCCAGCTTGCCGATGCGTCCGTGCCCCGGCGTGATCGTCTCCACCGCCAGGCCGAGCGCCTTCAACTTCTGATCGAAGTCCAGAAGGCCAGGGTTCGCGGGCGGCCACGGGCCCTCCAGCGGGATCGAGAGCAGGTCCACCTGGAAGAGCGTCTTCTCCTTGGGCAGGTACGCGACGAGCATCTCGGTGACGTGCGGGTTCGGGCCGACGTCGATCAACTCGAGCGAGCGCGTTCCGTCAGTCAAGACCCTCTTGCCGGCGAAGGTCTCGATCACCGGCTTCTTCTTCTCGCGCTCCTGCGCGTCGGGGCGGATCGTGTGCGGCGCCGCCGCCATCTTTTCGATGAAAGACTTGTTGCCCGGTGTCGTCAGTATCGTGACGCCCTTGGCGACGTAGCCGCGCAGCCCGCCGGAGTGGTCGAAATGGTAGTGGCTCAACACCACGTAGCGGATCGGCTTGCCGGGGAAGAGCTCGGCCGCCTTCGCCATCACCGCGTTCGAGCGCTCTTCGTTTTGCGGCGCTTCGACCACGACCACGTGGTCCTTGAAGCCGACGAGCCAACTGTGGTGCGAGCCGCCCGTCACCCAGTAGGCGTCGTCGCCCAGCTTCGTGGTCGTGATGCCGGGCGGGGCCGCGGCGGCCATCGTGTAGACGCCCTTGGGCGTGTCGAAGGCATCGGCGGGCGCGCCGGCATTGACCTTGACCTCGGCGTACTTGAGGTCTTGGACGGTGTCGCCGGCGACGCGTGTCTCGACGCGAGTCGGCAGCTTCAGCGTGGAGCCGCCCACCGTGAAGTCCTTGTATTCGGAGAGAACCAGCTCCGTCAGGGCGTCCCCAAGGACGGCGTTGTCTGCGAGTGTCCCGACCTTGGACAAGAGATGCGTGGTCGCGTCGAACGTCAGGGCGAACTGCGTCCCGTCCGTGTCCGCGAAGGTGATCGTGTCGGTCGACAGCCAGCGCAGCGTCTCGGCTCGGCCGAGCGCGGTCAAGAGCAGCGCCGCCGGGTCGCGCCGCAGCGCATTCCGAGCCCCGGCGATGGCGCCGGGAGCCATCGGGGTCAGCGTGCCGCCGACGACGTTGTGGGCGAAGCCCGCGTCGCCTTGCAGGACGGCGCGGTTCCTGGTGGTCAGCGTGCCGGGAGCCGAGACGACCGTCTCGGTGGCGCTCTTCCGGTTCGCGAAGTCCGAGAAATTCTTGATCTCGACCGCGCGCGTGACCATCGCGTCGGGTTTCATGCTCTGCCCCTGGGCCCAGTTGGTGCCGGTGCCCGAGCGCCACACGTCCTTGACGGCGCGCAGCGTTTCGAGGCCGCCCATGGCCTTTGCGCCGGCGTCGAGGAGCTGTCGCGCCTTCTGATAGGACGCGTCGCTCGTGCCGGCGTGCGCGCCGCCTGCAGCTAGAGCTGACACGACGACACCGACGGCAAGGGTTTGGCCAAGCCTCATACGGACCTCCTCTATGTGGGGAGACGACATGGTAGAGCACTTGCTGCTGCCGTACCACCGCAGCGACCTTGAGAAGGCCCCAAACGAGGACGAGCTGCTGGAGGCGCTGCGCCGGCTCAACATCCCACCCGGGGACTATGCCGCGCCGCACCCGGGATCGGCGGAGAACATGCGCAAGCCGGAGTTCGTGGAGAAGATGACCAAGGGGCCGCTGGTCTTGATGACCCTCGCTCCGGGCGCCGCACCGGCGATGGGGCCGATGCTGGCGCTGTGGTTCGTGTACTCGGTCGTCGTCAGCCTGTTCGCGGGCTACGTCGCGAGCCGCGCGCTCCCGCCGGGGGCCCACTACTTGAACGTGTTCCGCTTCGTGGGCACGACCGCCTTCATGGGCTACTCGCTGGCGCTGGCGCAGCACTCGATCTGGTACCGGCGCAACTGGGGCACGACATTGAAGTCGATGGCCGACGGCCTCATCTATGGGCTGCTGACGGCGGGAACCTTCGGCTGGCTCTGGCCGCGCTGACTTCGCCGCTCGAACATCTCCCAGAACGCGAGGCCCACGTAGACAGGGAACATCGGCGCGAACACGATGTTCATGAACAGGATGCACATCAGGTGAAACGCGAAGCCGAACGCGAGGAAGTAGAGGCGCGGCCTTCGGAAGAAGAGGCACAGCCAGAAAGTCGCGTCGAATACCAGCGTCGAGATGCCCATGATCCAGAAGACCCAGTCGGGCAGGCGCGTCACCAGGCTCGTCATCAGCTCACTGGTGGCCAAGGGTGTCCAGTTCAAGTCGTTGTTCAACTTGACGAGGAAGAGGTTCTTGAGGCCTACGCCGCTCGCGACCCAGCGATCGTAGTTGAGCGCGTGAGTCACCGCGGAGTTCGCGTATAAGAGGGCCAGCAACAACCACAACAGAAAACAGGCCGGGGAGAAGGTCTTGAATCGACCGGCCGAGGGCCGCGGAACCGGTGCGAACGCCAGCAGTACCAGGAACGCCAGGAACTCGATGTTGTTCTCGCGCACGTAGCTGTTGAGCACCGCGAAATACATGTGGCCGAGGCAGAGCACGACGAGCCGCTGGATCAGGAACGGTCGTGGGCTCAGCGCCGCGACGAGGCAACTCAGTGAGAACCCGTACTGGATGAACGCGAGGGCGCGCGGGTGAGCCACCAGCGTCCGCCACCAGGCCAGCGCGAGAAGGCCGGTCGGCCGGTACGGGAACACGTCGTGGCCGGCGTAGAAGCGCAGGTCCACGCGGAAGAAGGAGTTCACGTCGTAGACGGCGTGCACGGCGAAGAACGACAGACAGCACGCCGTCAGCCAGAACTCCTGGCGCGGCGTGCCGGCGAAGAGCCGATTCAAACGCGATCGGCCCTCGGCGGGCGTCACCGCCTCAACGCTCATCCGGGTACAGCCGTATCTCGGTCAGTTTGTCCGGCTCGACTCCGGTCAGCAGCCGGCCGCGCTTCACGTACAAGGCCGACTGGCGCACTGTCACCACATCCGGGCGGGATCCGTCCGGCGCGCACGACGCCCCGCGTTCGGTGCAGTAGCGGTCGACCAGGAAGCGCAACAACATGCGCACGGGAAACTCGCGGCCGCGGCCCAGCATGACGGCAGTGCGGGCGTGGAACGCGCCGGGTAGGAACGTCGGATAGCGGCGGACGTAGTCGTCGAAAGCGACGCTCTCCTCAGGGCTCTTCAACTCGAAATGAAGCCTCGAGTTCACCACCTCGTCGGGCGCCAGGTCGGCGTAGAGGCCCCAGGAGGTCACCGGGAACTCACGCAGCAGGTCGATGTTGGCGAACCGGCTCTGGACCACCAGCTCCGCCAACAGGAAGTTCGAGACGTAGACGCCGACGGCCAGACCGATCAGGCAGCGGCTGATCCACAGCCCGAGCCACGCCGTCGGCAGCACCAGGATCACGGTGCCGTGTTGGGGCCGACGCCGGACGAGCCGCCGGAATCGAGACTGGCGCCGCGGCAGATCCTTCACAACCGCGGTTGCGGCGGCTTTACCAGCCTCCACGACGTGACGCCTGTGCGTCGCAGCTTGCGGCGGAAGACCTTGTCGCCGGCCGTCGCGTAGAGCCAGTCGAGGTCCGGGCCGCCGAAGACGACGTTGGTGAGGGCGCCGCCGGGTTGCGGCCGGCTGATGATCGCGGTGACGCGGCCCGGCTGGTCGCAGACTTGGATGCCGAGTCGCGTCGCCACGTAGAGATAGCCCTCGGTGTCCACGGTCATGCCGTCGGCTGCGGCGGCGATCGGATCGTCCGGAGCTTCGAGGCGATAGAAGGGCGAGCCGTTGTGCAGGTCGCCGTTCGCGGCGACCTCGAAGAGCCAGACCCACTTGGTGCGGTAGTCGGCTACGGCGATCTTGGATTGGTCGGGTGAGAAGAGGACGCCGTTCGGGTACTCGAGGCCTTCCTGAACGACGCGCTTGTTGCCCTTCGCGTCGATGAACCAGACCCGGCGCCCGGGAGGATCGGTGAAGTAGATCTCGCCCTTGGCATTCACAACCAGGTCGTCCGAGTCGACGCCCTCGGCGATGGTCGTGTGTTGCCCGTCGGGCGCGTACGCGACGATCTTCTTGTTGCCGTTCTGGCAGGCGTAGAGCCGGCCGTCGGGGCCGAACATCATGCCGTTCGTGCCGCCAGCGTCCGACTGGAACACGCTCACCGCCCTGGTGGCGTGATCGATCTTGAAGATCCTGTTGGCGCGGATGTCGCTGAAGAAGACGTTGCCCTGCTTGTCGACCGACGGGCCCTCGGTGAGCGAATGGCCCTCGGAGAGCAGCTCCCATTCGGAATCGGGGCGGAGGATCTGCGTGATGAAGTGGCGGTCGGCGGCTTCCTTGCCCTTCGACTTCGCGATCGGCTCGGTCCAGTTGCGCCACAGCCAGCGCAGCGCGTCCGGCAGCACCGCCGAGCCGTGGATGTTGTTGTGGCCCTGATCGCCGGTCACGAACTTGACGTCGTAGCCGGCGTACTCGAAGGCGCTCGCCATCTGTTGGTTGGAGGTCCACCAGTTGCCCGAGTACAGGTTCAGGTCGGCGCTGCCGTCCTGAAGCAAGACGCGGATCGGCTTGGGCTCGCTCTTGCGGATCAGCGTCGGGTAGATGTCGGCGCCGCGCAGGCCCGTGTAAGACCCGATGAACGAGAGCACCCTGCGGAACGCGTCGGGACGGTTCCAGGCCGCGGTGAGGGCCGCGGCGGCTCCGGAAGATGAACCGCCGATCGCGCGCAGGTTGGGGTCCTTCGTCAGCTCATGGCTCTTGGCCACTTCCGGCAGGATCTCGTCGACCAGGAAGCGCGCGTAACGGTCGCCGAGGCCGTCGTATTCGTAGCTCCGGTTGTAGCGGTTCTGCCGGCTCGCCGAATCCTTGGCTTCGATCACGCCGGGGTTGATGAAGATGCCGACCGTGACCGGCATGTCCTTTTTGTGGATCAGGTTGTCGAATACGATCGGCACGCGCCAGCGGCCCTTTTCGTCCACCATGCCCGCGCCGTCCTGGAAGATCATCACGGCGGCCGGCGTTCCGGCCTGATGCTGCGCCGGAACGTAGACCCAGTAGTCGCGAACCGTCCCGGGGAAGACCGTGCTGGTCCAGGTGGACTTGGTGAGGTTGCCGGCCGGCACGCCGGCCTGTCGCTCGGAGTCGGGACCGAGCGGGTACGGCGTTTGCGCGGACGCCAGCGACGCGACGAGCACGCTCGCGCACAGGGCCGTCGTTTTGAGACCCGACACTAGCGAGCCGGTGCGGGCGTCATTCGCTTCTGCCGCGCGAAGCGCGCGATCAACCAGCCGAAACCCGCGCACGCGACCAGCACCAGGGTCACGCCGAGCGCCGGGCGTGACGCGATCCAGGCGATTGCGATCGTCAGCAGCGAGAGCGGCGCGGCCACCGCGAACGCGATCAGGCCGAGACCCATCCCCACCAGCGTTCCGAAGAAAGGCACGACGTCGGCGACCACGCGGATCGGCCGCAGCAGCATCGTCACGCCGAAGAACATCACCAGGAAGCCCACCCCCCGCAGCACCCAAGTCATGATCGTGTTGGCCTGCTCGGCGCTCTTGAACATCAGGTCGGCGGTGACGACGCCGGCCTCCAGCATCTCGAGCGCGTCGCCAGCCTTCGTTTGGAAGGGAGCCAGGCCGGCGCCTAGCTGTTGGGCGATCACGCTGACGTCGGCGGGCGGCACCTTGCTGAAGCTGATGCGCGCGTCACCCACGCTGGGAGCCGAAGGATCGCCGCCGATGTAGAGCGCCGAGGCAGAGAGCCGCGCCTTGGTCTTGACGGCTCCCGGCAGGCCGTCCAGGCCCGCTTGCGTGAAGGCAACCTCCACCGAGCGTCGAATGCTGCCGGTGAGACCGCCGGAGAGCTGGAAGCCGCCGAGCGTGACGCGTTGCGCCTGCCACGACTCGGTCTCGAACGGCAAGCTCGCCGGGTTCGCGTGTCCGGACGGCTCCTTGAAGTCGGAGGAGTCGACCCGCCTGTCGCTCCAGTCCTTCGAGTAGCTGTAGGTGGTGACCGTTTCCTCGCCGCCGCCGAGCTTCTTGCGGTTCTCGCTCTTCTTCGTCTCCACCCACTGGTACGTTTCGGCCTTGCGGTTCAGGCGGATCGCCTGCGCAACCACGCCGAACACCGGATCCGTCAGCGTTTCCTGGGTCGTCGCGAGCCCGCTCAGGTGCACCAGGCGCCCCTCGTTGGCGGCGTCCGCCTTCTCGGCCTGCACCGACACCACGGCGCCGCGCCCCTCTTGCAGGCTCTTGTAGGTCTGTACCGCGCGGCCCTCGTTCCACCACAAGAGCGGAAACGCGGCCAGGAACAAGACTCCTCCAAAGAGCAAGCCCTTGATCGACTCGCCGATCCGCGAGAGCCAGCCCTGGCTCGTGACCTCAGAGACTTGATCGGACATGACGTTACCTCCGTGACGGGGGCGCGAAGCTCTTGCAGGTGAGCCGCCCCGCCTCGAC
>CAZVOI010000739.1:0-2735 GCA_964628275.1 uncultured Acidobacteriota bacterium
GATGGCTGCGATGAACTCGTTCACTAGCCGGATCGCCTCGGCGTCAGCGGGCATCGTTCCTCCTCACCGCCTCAGGGCCGTTTCGGCTCTAGGGGTTGTTCGATATCTTTGATTCTCGCCACCAGCGAGGCGTCGAGCGGCTTCAAACCGAGCTGCTCGGCGAGGAACGTGAGCCGGTCGCGCCGGGCGGCGGCGTTCAGGGCGTGGGGTGCGTCGTAGAGCTCGACGCGTTTGGGATCCGAGACGATCGCCGCGTGCTTCAGCGCGCGGTCGGGCTTGAGGAAGCTCTCTTGCTTCGCGAACTGCATGAAGACCGTGGCCGGCGCGGCGTGCGCGACGAACTTGCCGGGGTCGGTCCAGGCGTATCTCGCGCCGAAGGCGTCGAACTTCTCCGGACCCACCTTCTGCCGATAATTCTGGTATTCCTCCGTTTTCAGGTTCTCCTCGTCCGACAGGCTGCCAGCCATCAGGACGAAGGCTCTGAAACGACGATCGATCCCGCTCAAGAATGCGCCAACGCTCGCATTGTAACTGTGGCCGACGTAGCCGAGGCGCCCCGAGTCGACATCTTTTCTCATCAGCAGCAGGTCGGCGCCGCGGCGCATGTCGACGACTTGCTGAACCAGGTCCGTCACCTGTTGCTCGTTCAGCGGCGAGCGGTCCTTCACGTGGCCTGGGCGCGCGATCGGCCCGTCGGTCAAGAGCGACACGACGCCGCTGGCAGCGAGCGCCAGCGCCTCCTCGAGGAACTCCTTGCGGTTGCGCACCGCGGAGTTGTCCCAGTACCAATGGCCCCAGATGACGGCCGCGTGCGGACCTTTGGAATGGGGAACCACCAGATACGCCGGAACACGCCCGCCCTTCGGGCTTGCGTACGAGAGGTCGTGGACGACGGCATGCGGCTGGCGGTCGAGGCCGATCTCGACCACGTCGAGGGGCGAAGCCTGGTCGTAGTCGAAGTGACGCTGGGGATCCGAAGTCGCCTTCCACTCCAGGATGCCGGCCGAGAGCTCGGGTTGGAGTGACACCTCGACGCGCAGCGCGGTCGTGGTGACGGGGCGGAAGGTGACCTTGTTGTAGCGGTCCCTCTGGACGTCATATGCAGAGGCGTCGGCCACCGGCTTCCACGCGTCGCCGTCCTTATAGAGCAGGCGCCACGCCCGCGGGACGCGCGTCTGGCCCGTGCCCGTGTCGTCGTACCAGTAGACCTCAGCCTGTGAGACCGAGGCCGCCGCCGGGAATGCGTACTCGACCCACTCGTCGCTGCCCTTCTTGGGCCACCAGTGGAAGGCGGTTTCGGAGGCGTCTGCCGATGAGCGCGGCTCGGCCTGGTCGTTGATCGCGCGCGGGTTGCGGCCGCCGGAGGTCGTGACGGCGCTCAGCGACGCGATCGTCGGCAGCGGCAGCGGACGCGCGCTCGTCTCGCGGTTCGGGATCCAGACAGCCATCTCGTTGGGGCCGCGGTTCGCCCAGGCGTGGTAGGGAATCGCGACGAAGCTCTGTTCACTCTGGCTCGGAGTCGGTTCCGACTCCACGAACGCGACCGCGCGGCCCTCGACGACCGTGACACCGTTCAGCAGGTCTTTGCGGAAAGTGGCTCGAAGTGTCGCGTCGTCGCGCAGCATCAGGTTGCGCACGTGACCGCCGGGAGCGTCGGCGCCTTCGACCGCGTACACGATCGGCCCGCGCTGCAGCGCGACGCGGCCGGCGTCGGCCGCGACCAGGCTGTTGGCGACCACGCGCCGCACCGGCATCGGCAGGTTGATCTCGATGACGTCGCCGGCTTTCCATGTGCGATCGAGCCGCACGTAACCCTTCTCGAGCGCGAGCGGCGCCGGCTTGCCGTTGACCCGGATCGCGGCCGGCTCGTGGCTCGGCTCCAGGAAGCGATACAGGTCGCTCGGGACGGCTTCGCCGCGCGCCCATCCCGGAATCCGAACGTGGATCGCGAACCGCCCGCTGGCGCCGGGATCCACGGCGATCCGCACCGCGCCGTCCCAGGGGTACTTCGTCTCCTGCGTGAGCTTGATCGTGCGCCCGCCCATCGCCACCTCGGCGCTGCTCTTGACGAACAGGTTCACGTAGAGCGCGTCCTTCTTTTGCGCGTACACGTATCCCGGCAGCGACGCCAGGAAGCGCGTCACGTTGCCAGGGCAGCAGGCCACGCCGAACCACGGGCTGCGCTGGTGCGTGCCGTTGGACTCGAGCGGGTTCGGGTAGAAGAACGACCGGCCGTCGAGCGAGACGCCGGACAGGAGGCCGTTGTAGAGCGTCCGCTCCATCACGTCCACGTACTTGGCGTCGCCGTGCAGCAGGAACAGCCGGTGGTTCCAGTAGTCGTTGCCGACGGCGGCGCAGGTCTCGCCGTAAGCGGTCAGGTTCGGCAGCTCGTAGGCCGGGCCGAAGGCCTCGCCCGACCCGCGCGCGCCGATGCCGCCGGTCAGGTAGAGCTTGCGCTGCGCGACGTCGTCCCAGATCCGGTCGATCGCGTGGATATAGGCGTCGTCGCCGGTGAGCGCCGCCACGTCGGCCATGCCCGAATACATGTAGGTCGCGCGCACCGCGTGGCCGACCGCTTCTTTCTGTTCGACCACCTTCACGTGCGGCTGGTTGTAGGTGCGGCCGGCGCCCTCGCTGCCGTCGGGCCCGCGCTCGTCGAGCAGGAACTTGGCCAGGTCCAGGTACTTCTTCTCGCCGGTCGCGCGGTAGAGCTTCACCAGGCCCATCTCGGTGAC
>CAZVOI010000740.1:0-1967 GCA_964628275.1 uncultured Acidobacteriota bacterium
GGCGTACGGCCGGATGATCCGCTTCTCGCACTCGGTGTTCGCGCTGCCGTTCGCGCTCACCGCGGCCGCGCTCGCTGCGCGCGAGGGCGGCGTGTCCGTGCGCCAGCTCCTCTGGATCGTGGTGGCCATGGTGTCGGCGCGTAGCGCCGCCATGGGTTTCAACCGCCTCGTCGATCACGCGATCGACGCGAAGAACCCGCGCACCGCCGACCGTGAGCTGCCGAGGGGCGTCGTTTCGCGCGGCGAGGCGTGGGCCTTCGTGCTGGTGTCGGCGGCAGGCCTGGTGCTCGCGGCGGCGATGCTCAACCCGCTTTGCCTGATGCTGTCCCCGCTCGCGCTCGCGATCGTGCTTGGCTACTCCTACACCAAGCGCTTCACGGCGGCGTCGCATCTCTTCCTGGGACTGTCGCTGGCGGTGGCGCCGGTCGGCGCCTGGCTCGCGATCCGGGGCCACTTCGACGCGGCACCCCTCGTGCTCGGGCTCGCGGTCCTGCTCTGGGTGGCCGGCTTCGACACGCTTTACGCGTGCCAGGACGTGGACTTCGACCGCCGCGAAGGCCTGCGCTCGCTACCCGCCCGGCTGGGCGTGCCGAAGGCGCTCGTTGTCGCGCGCCTGATGCACGTCGGGACGGTGTTGCTCCTGCTGCTTCTCTACCGCCTGGTCCCGCTCCACCCCCTATACCTGGCGGGCGTCGCGAGTGTGGCCGTCATCCTCGCCTGGGAGCACTCGCTGGTCCGGCCCACGGACCTGAGCCAGGTGATGCGGGCCTTCAACCTCAACGGTTATGTGAGCCTCGGCTACTTCGCCGTGACGGCGGTGTCCGCCTGGCTGGCCGGGCGGTGACCGCGCCAGGGCCTTGGTCCGTAGGACACGGGCGCGCGGCGGATGCCCGCTCGGCAATGTAGAATCCCTATTTCTGAGGGCTCTTTGCACGGCATGACGCGCGCGGCGGCCCCGACACCGGGGGCGCCCGAGACGGCGGCGATCCGGTCGATGTTCGACCGGATCGCGCCCCGCTACGACCTGCTCAACCGGCTGCTGTCCGCGGGCACCGACGTTCGCTGGCGTCGCCGTGCGGTCGACTACCTCGAGCTCGCTCCGCCGCTGCGCGTGCTGGACCTGTGCACCGGCACCGCGGACCTGCTGCTGGAGGCGATCTCGCGCGACCCGCGCAACTCCGGTCTGGGGGTGGACCTGGCCCAGGGCATGCTGACGAGAGGCGTCCACAAGCTGGAGCGACGCGGCTACGCCTCGCGGGCCCGGCTCGTCGGAGGCGACGGCGAGCGGCTGCCGGTGCGTAGCGCGAGCTTCGACGCGGCGCTCGTCGGCTTCGGGATCCGGAACATCGGAGACCCGGGACGCGCGCTCGGCGAGGTGCACCGCGCGCTGCGGCCCGGCGGGCGCTTCGTGGTGCTCGAGTTCTCCATGCCCGACGGCCTGCTGGGCCGGTTGTACCGGACCTACTTCACGACGCTCTTGCCCCGGATCGGGCGGCTCGTGAGCGGCGACAGCTCGGCGTACTCGTACCTGCCCGCTTCGGTGCAGGCTTTCCCGGGGCCTTTGGCCTTCGCGGCGCTCATGGAAGCGAACGGCTTCGTGTCGGTGCGGTTCGAGCGGCTGACGTTCGGCATCGCCTGCCTGCACCGCGGGGAGAAGCCGAGATGAGCCGGCTGGGAGTGGCGCTGCAGCGCGCGGCCGAGTGGGTCCGGCCCGAGCGCGACGCCGTGCTCGCCGACTGGGTGCGGGCGGTCGCGGACGTGCGCGGCATCGCCGAGGCGGACGCCCGGGCCGGCTGCGCGCGCTCGCTCGACGCGCTCTTGGAGCGCCTCGCGACCGGCGACGTCGAGGCCTTCCTCGCCGTGGAGTCGAGTCGGGCGCAGCACGAGGCGCGCCGGGGCGCGAGCCTGCTCGGCGACGCGCTCGAGATCCGCGTGCTCGACCGCTGCCTCGCGAGCGTTCTGGTGCG
>CAZVOI010000741.1:0-3866 GCA_964628275.1 uncultured Acidobacteriota bacterium
CCCGGAACAACGGCTCCGGGAAAACTCCGACCGGCCACGCCTCGCGGGTGAAGGTGAGCGAACTTCAATGGAGCCCGGAACAACGGCTCCGGGAAAACGGTGCGGCCAGCGGCAAGGCGGCGATGAGTGGGGCTACTTCAATGGAGCCCGGAACAACGGCTCCGGGAAAACACTACCGGCTCGCGGCCACGAGCAAGGGCGTCTGAATGACTTCAATGGAGCCCGGAACAACGGCTCCGGGAAAACCGCTCGCGGGCCAAAGCCTAACGCTAGAGGCACTTGCGTGGGCGTTTTCGAGCGCTGGCGCTGGATCGCGATGACCGGGTCGTCCGCGATCCGCGAGCCGGCTACAAAGCGCGTCGGCTCATCGACTTGCTCGACATCGAGCGCCCTCGCTGAAATCCTCACCACTGACGCGCTCGAAGGTCTCAGACGATCACGGGGCCCGGCTCGTGTGGCTCGTGCGGCTGCCCGAGAGCGGTGATGCGGTCGGCTGCGACGCCCTCAGTCCGACCGAGATCGATCATGAGCACCTGATCCTCAGTCGGCATGATCGCCTCGCTGAGGTCCAAGAGCAAGGTTTCTTTCTGGCGATCCGAGAGGTCGCAGCAGAAGACCGAGAACTGAACGTGTTCGCCGGCGCCCTTCATGATCTGGAACACACGGCGCAGGCGTTTCGGGTCCGCGATGTCGTAGGTGACGTAGTAGCGGTTGGTCACCGCGTCTGGAACGACGGGTACTCGGCCAGCTCGCCGAGCACCACGCGGGCCAGCAGCCGAGCCTGAACCTCCAAGACGCGGCGGTAGCTGATCCGATACTCGAAGATCGGATGAGTGATCTCTTGAGCCATGCGTCGCTCGAAGGCGGACAGAAAGGCACGGCGCCCCGACTCCGTGAGCGCGACGCCGCCGGCGGCGTGAACGAAGTCGTCGCTTTGAATGGCGAGCGCGTTCAGAGTCGAGAGAACCGTGGAGTCGGCGATCAGCGGCCGGAACTCCTCCATCAGGTCGAGCGCAAGACCGGGACGACCAGGACGCGGCTGGTGGAGGAAGCCCACGCTCGGGTCGAAGCCGACTTTGGTCAGCGCGCCATGACACTCCCGCAACAGCAGTGAGTAACCGAACGACAACAGCGCGTTCACCGGGTCGCGCGGCGGCCGTCGATTCCGGCCTTCGAAATCGAAGAACGCCGGCAAGGCGAACATCGAGGAGAACGACTGGAAGTAGACGCGCGCCGCGGATCCCTCGATCCCAAGAAGCGACTCGACGGAATCGACCTGGAGCGCGTCTTCCCCAAAACGGTGGAGCTGATCGAGGGCTTGGATTTGTTTCTCGCGGGCATTCCGGCGCAGCAACGTTCGGCAGTTCGCGATCTTCCCAGAGATCAGGGCGCGCGCCAGCGGCAGCGACGCGGCCGGATCGGCGGCCGTTCGAAACTGCGCGATCCGGGTGTGGACGTTGTGCGCGGCGAGCCGCGACAGCGTCCCGAAGTACCAGCCGCCGGTCGTGAAGTAGGAGATCCCGATATCGCGCGAGCAGAGCTCCTGGATCGCGTCGGTCGTGACGTGGACCTTCCCGAAGAGCGACAGGTGCGACACCGCGGCGATGCGCGCCTCTTGCTTCGTTCCATCCCGAAATCGGATCTCCAGCAGCTCCTTCGACTTCCCCACCGTCGCGCCGGCGGCTTGGACGTGACAGGGATGACGATCGTCGTCGGAGGGAATGAGCCGCCGTACCTTGGCAGGCGCGACCGGCTCCGGGTGGTGAAGCAGCGCGTTCGTCTCGTCCGGAAGACAGATGCCGACGAGCGAACACCCGGGACACTTGGGACTGTCCACGAGCGGCGGCGGCGGCACCCGCGACTCGCGCAGCTCCCGCGCGAGCGCGACGGCCGAACGAACATCTTCGATCAGCGCGTCGTCGAGCGGGACGCTGACGCGCGTCTTCGACTGCGCGTAGTAGACGACGGCTTCCGAGCAGGAGTAACCCGACGCACGAAGCGCCAACGCCTGCGCGCCCACCTGGACGCGATCCGCCGGCCAGACGCCCCCGGGTACTCGGTCGACCTTTGCCTGCGCGCCCCGCTTGTAGTCGATCGGCGTGACGACGCCACCCTCGCCCTCCACCACGTCGACCTTCGCGATGATGCCGTCTGCCTCCGACGACACCGTGATCGACCGGCCCTTGAATCCGTCCGGCAACTCTTCCGCGCTCGGCATCGGCGACGACTTCGCATCCACCCGCCGGTGCACCCGCTTCCCCGAGATCGTGTCCGCGCTGTCGTCCCACTCGCCCGCGACGTGCTCCAGGTAGAAGAGCCGCGGGCAGTACACGACCTCGTTGAGCATCCGCGCAGGTATGAGATCGCTCTCGGCCATGCCGCCGAGGCTGCCACGCCCACCCTGACATCAAGAGACAGGGCGAACCTTAGGGCGCGTCGCGGAAGAAGTGATCAGTCGGACCACCCGGCTGGACATTCCGATCGTGGCTTCGGCGTAGACTCAGCGCCCCATGCCGGCCAAGAAGCCGAAGGCGCCGGAGCCTCCCTGGCAGGTCATTCTCGAGGAGATCCGCTCGCAGAACCGAGCCACGATCGAAGCGGTCGAGGCCTCGCGCGTGGCGCTCGAGCAGAGGATCGAACGCCTCGAGCACGACACCCGCACTCGGGACGCCATGCTCGAGATGGCCCTACGCGAGCTGAGGCTCGACGTCCGCCAAGTGCAAGGTGACGTGCGGGGCCTCACCGCAAAAGTCGAGGCCCTCGGTCAGCTTGCGGAGCGCGTCACCGCGCTCGAGAAGCGCTTCGCCTAGAACGACACGAGCCCATGCGCCGTTAGATCGCGCTGGCCGTGACAGGTCACGTCACAGCCGGCGTCAGAGAGTAAAATGGCAGGCATGCCTCGCACCGCCAGAGTCGTGACGTGGAATGGCAAGGACGTTCCGGCCGAGTTGCGCGAGTTGCCCGCTGGCCGCTACGTGGTCGAAGCGATCGACGACGACGCGCCCGCGCTGTCACCTGACGAAGAAGCGGGCATCGAGGCGGCGCTTGAATCGTATCGCCAGGGCCGCGTCGTCGATGCCAAGCGCGCGCGCCAGATCATCGAGGCAGCCCTCGGGCGTTGAAGTTCACCTACACCGAAGAGGCGGTCGCCGACATCGTCGAGGCGATCACCTACCTCAACGAACGCAATCCAACTGCCGCCGCGAACCTCGACGCGGAGATCGCGCGGTGAGCGAGGAACCCGAACGATTGGTCACGCTCGTCGCAATCGGTCTCAAGGTTCGTGAGAGAGTGATGATCGGCGGGGTCGAAGTCAAGCTTCGATGAAGACGATCGACGTGGCTGATGCCAATGGCACGCTGTCCGAGTACGCCCGGAAGGGTCTGCGCGAGCCTCTCGTCGTCACTCGCCGCGGCAAGCCGGTGCTCACCCTCTCGCCGGTCAAAGGTGACTGGGAAAGCCTCGCTGTCGCGAGCAACCCCAAGTTCCAAGCGATCGTGAAGCGCTCCCGCGCCGCCCACGCTGCGGGCAAAGGCTTCCCGGTGGAGGAACTCCGACGGCGCTTGGGCTTGGAGAAGCGGAAGAGGAAGTAGGCGCCGCCGGTTCTAGCAGCGCCCGTGTTATCTGCACGCCGGAGGTTGGGGGAGGGCTGGCCGAATGTCTGATGATGCGATCGTTACGGACGGGCGCCACCAACGGGCGCGGCTGCTCCAGACAGCGGGAGGGTCGCTCGAGGCCTTGATTCAGTATCTTCGTCAGCGCGAGACCGAGGCCGGGCGCAAGCCAGTGCGTCTCGGACCGCAAGAGCCCGTCGCCGGACCACGCGCCGGCTAAACCAGCCACGCCGGAACAGCCCATCGACGATC
>CAZVOI010000742.1:0-3054 GCA_964628275.1 uncultured Acidobacteriota bacterium
GAACTGAGCGCGCTCGAACCGGAGGTGCGCGACCACGAGCCGCGACTGGCGCTCTTGCCGCCCGACGGCGATCGCTTCTCGATCTACGCGCGCCTCGCGGCCCAAGCCCCGAGCGCGCTCGCCCCCGGCGGGACGCTGGCGCTCGAGATCGGGCAGGGGATGCAGAAGGTCGTCGTGGCCCTGCTGGCGGCCGCCGGGCTCCGTCTGGAGCGGATCATCCCGGATCTGCAACGGCTTCCGCGGGTCGTCGTCGCCAGCCGGCCGCGCGCGTGACGGCACTCGCCCCGGAGGCGCTGCGCACACGCCTCTTGTCTTGGTACCGGCGCAGCAAGCGTCAGTTGCCCTGGAGGGCCTCGACCGACCCGTACCGGATCTGGGTCTCGGAGGTGATGCTGCAGCAGACCACCGTGAAGACCGTGACTCCCTTCTACGAGCGCTTCCTGGATCGCTTCCCATCGCTCGCAACGCTGGCGGCGGCGCGCGAGGAGGACGTTCTGGCGGTCTGGTCGGGGCTCGGCTATTACCACCGTGCGCGCAATCTCGTGCGTGGCGCGCGCCACATCGCCGAAAGACACGCCGGGAACTTTCCGAGGACGCTCGAGGCAGCGATCGCGGTGCCCGGCGTGGGGCTCTACACCGCGAGTGCGATCCTCTCGATAGCCTACGGCCAGCCGTTGCCGGTCGTCGACGGCAACGTGCGCCGGGTGCTCGCACGGCTCTTCGCGCTGCGCGGGGCGGCGTACCGCAAGGACGGGCCCTTCTACAACATCGCCGAAGGCCTGCTGGACCCTGCTGCGCCCGGCGACTTCAACCAGGCGCTGATGGAGCTCGGCGCCACGGTCTGCACGCCCCAGGCGCCGGCCTGCCCGGCGTGCCCGCTACGCAGCGCCTGCGACGCTCGCGAGCGCGGCACGCAGCAGAGCCTCCCCGAGAGGGCCTCGGGCCGCGCACCCGTTCAGGTGACGGTAGCCGCGGCGCTGATTCGCGAACGCGGACGCTTCCTGCTGGTGCGGCGGCCGGAGGGACGGCTGATGGGAAGCCTGTGGGAGCTGCCCCAGACGAGCCTCGAGTCTCACGGCCTGCCCGATCTCGAGCGCGAGCTGCGCGAACGCCACGGCCTGCGGGTGACGCTGGGCGCGCTGCTGACGACCGCGCGCCACGCGATCACCTTCCGACGGATTCGCCTGGAGGGCTACGCCGCATCACTGCGCGAGCGACCGGCGCTGGCTCCGGAGCGGCTGCGCTTCGTGTCGCCCGACGATCTGCCCTCGCTGCCGATGTCGTCACTCTCGAAAAAGCTGTTGCGCGGCAGCGCCCGCGGCCAGATGCCGCTGGCCCTCGGTTAGGAGTCGGGGGCGACGACGACCGGCTTGCGGCCTTTCGAGATCTGGTCGAGCAACCAGTTCTCCGAGTACTCGTCGCGCGGGAACAGGTCGGTGTTGATCCCAGCGGAAGCAGCGGGCGCTGGCCCGCCGTCGCGCAGCGTCACCACCTCGAGCACCAGCAGCGTGCGGCGAGCCACGGCGAACTCGCGGGGCGTCAGACGCGGCCGAAGCTGCTCGAGATCGTCGAGGGCGCGCTTGCGGTCGACCCGGATCGGATCGTTGGACATCAGCAGCACGCCGGAACGCAAGCTGGCTCCTCGCAACTTGGTGACGTACGGGAAGACGCTGCTGGCGGTGTCGGCGGTTCGCAGCGTGGCCATCCATTGCGCCAGCAGCCCGCCCGGGGCGAGCCGTGAGCTCACCAGCCGGTAGAACTCGCTCGAGTAGAGACTTCCGCTCCCGGACCAGGCCGGCAGCAGCGTGTCGGTCACGATCAAATCGAAGCGCTCGGGCGCCAGCAGCAGGAAACGCCGGCCGTCGGCGACATGGAAGCGCGCGCGCGAATCGCCGAACAGCCGCGCGAACTCCGGCCCAGGTGTTCACGAAGCAGCCGTTCCTCGCCAGCGCAGATCTCGACGACGTCGAGTGAGCGGATCCGTGGCTCGGCCGCCTGCGTCGACGCTGTCGAGCCGACGCCCAGCCCGATCACCAGCGAGCGTGTGGGGTGCTCGGCGAGCAGCGCTGGCAGCAGGCCGAGGTTCATGTGAAAGCCAAAGAACGGGTAAGGGTTCTGCCACTTGCCGTTCGCCGCGATCTGGCCTTGCAACGCTCCCTGCCCCGCCGGCTCCAGGTTGAACGCGGCCACGCAAGTGCTGTCTTCGCTGACGTGAAATTGGTTCACCGGCACGGCGTGGAGCGCGGCCCAGAAACGCAGCGGGTCGGGATGCAAGGCCAGCAGCCCCGCCACGACCAGCCCGGAGAAAGCGGGACCGCGCCAGGCGCTGCGGTCGGAGCGGTCGGAGCGGAGCCACGCCGCGATCTCGAAGACGAACCCCAGCGTCGCGAGCACCGCCAGCGTGCGCGGCGTGCCGAGCCGGTCGAGAAGCAGGAGGCCGGTCAGCGTGACGCCGACGAAAGCCCCGAGCGTGTTGGCGAACAGCAGCGCTCCGGTGTTTCGTCCGAGCGTCGCGACGTCGCGCGCGACCACGTGCTGCAGGATCGGGAACGCCGCCCCCATCAAGAAGGCGGCCGGCATCACCACCAGCGCGGCGATGATCCAGCGCACTCCGAAAGCCGGGAGACCGAAGCCGTGCACGGCGGCAAAGAGCAGCATCGGACCCAAGAGCCCGATCTGCGGGATCGCGAACTGAATGTGCAGGAACGCGCGCTTGGGGTCGCGCAAGCGTCCCGCCACGGAGCCTCCGACCCAGGCCCCGCTCCCGAGCCCGAACAGGAACAGCGCCAGCAATGCCGGAAACGTGAAGGTGGTCCCGAGCAGCAGCACCTGGAGCACGCGGAACCACAGCGTTTCGAGGGAGAGCGAGATGAATCCGGTGAGGGCGTAGATCGCCGTCCATCCCAACGCCGGACGCTTCCACTCCGGGCGCGCGGCGCCCACGCTCTCGGCCGCTTCCGCTTGCGGAGGCCGGATCCAGCGGAAGACCAGCGTGGCGCCGACCAGGAGCGCCGCCAGCGCGTTCAGCCCGCCCGCGAAGCGCAGCGCTCCCGC
>CAZVOI010000743.1:0-1644 GCA_964628275.1 uncultured Acidobacteriota bacterium
AGATCGTTCAGGACGACCTTCGCCCCCTCCTTGCAGAACTCGCGCGCCGTCGTTTCTCCGATTCCCCGCGCGGCCCCCGTCACCAGCACGACCTTGCCCTCGAGCAGCATCACGAACCCCCTGTTGGATCCCGATTCTGTCGTAGTGGACGTCGGGCTCGGACGAGTCGGCCTTCACGACCGGGACGATTCTGCTGGTTGACGGCGGCTTCATCTGCTGAGGTCGCCAATTTCGAACACTCGGGCTTGTATCGGGTGTAGCGTTCTCGCAAATGACAATGCGCGCCGTCCGTTCGCTGGGTGTCCTCGCCCTGGTTGCGGCCCTGCCCGGCGCTGCGCAAACCCCGGCTCCCGAAAAAGCCCTTGCGGTGGAGATCTACAAGCAGCTCATCGAGATCAATACCACCGACTCAGTCGGCGACAACACCGCCGCCGCCGAGGCAATCGCGATCCGACTCAAGGCCGCGGGACTTCCGGCCGCGGACGTACAGGTCCTGGCGCCCGCGCCGCGCAAGGGCAACCTGGTCGCGCGACTGCGCGGCACCGGCGCGAAGCGCCCGCTGCTGCTGCTCGCCCATCTCGACGTGGTCGAGGCGCGGCGCGAGGACTGGTCGTTCGATCCGTTCGTCTTCCGCGAAGCGGGCGGCTACTTCTACGGGCGCGGCTCATCCGACGACAAGGCGATGGCGGCGATCTGGACCGCCAACGTGATCCGCTATTTGAAGGAAGGCTTCCGCCCCGACCGCGACTTGATCCTCGCGCTCACCGCCGATGAGGAAGGCGGCGCGTCGAACGGCGTCGAGTGGCTGATGCAGAACCATCGCGGCTTGATCGACGCCGAGCTGGGACTGAACGAGGGCGGCGGCGGTCAGATGAAAGACGGCAAGCGCGTGGCCAACACCGTTCAGGCGAGCGAGAAGGTCTTCGCGAGCTTTCGCCTCGAGGTGACGAATCCCGGCGGCCACAGCTCGCGGCCGGTTCCCGAGAACGCGATCTACCGGCTGGCCGCTGGCCTGACGCGGCTGGCCGTGCATCGTTTCCCGCCTCGCCTCAACGAGGTGACGCGCGCGTTCTTCACGCGCGCCGCCGAGAGCACGAGCGGCGAAGACGCGACCGCGATGCGCGGCGTGCTGAAGGAACCGATCGACATGGCGGCGGCCGACCGGCTCTCGCAACGGCCGCTCTACAACGCGCTCTTGCGCACGACCTGTGTGGCCACGATGCTCGAAGGCGGTCACGCCGAGAACGCGCTGCCGCAGTTGGCGCGCGCCACCGTCAACTGCCGCATGCTTCCCGATGAGCCGCCGGACGCCATCCGAAAGGCGCTGGCCCAGGTTCTGGCCGACGACAAGATCCAGCTCACACCCGTGGCCCCGGCGAAGCCGAGCCCGCCCTCGCCGCTCACGCCCGCGGTGATGGGACCGATCGAAAAGCTGACCCAGGCGATGTGGCCGGGTGTGCCCGTCGTCCCGGTGATGAGCACCGGCGCCACCGACGCCATCTACCTTCGAGGAGCCGGCATCCACGTCTATGGCGTAGACGGCCTGTTCGAGGACATCGACGACATCCGCGCGCACGGCCGCGACGAGCGGATGTCGGTGACCGCCTTCCACGAAGGCCAGGAGTTCCTGTACCGGCTGGTCAA
>CAZVOI010000744.1:0-7002 GCA_964628275.1 uncultured Acidobacteriota bacterium
GTAGCCCGCCAGCGCGGAGGCGATCTGCATCACCTGTTCCTGGTAGACCATGATCCCGTAGGTGCCCTGCAGGATCGGCTCGAGCGCCGGCGTCTCGTAGCTGACCTTGGTCTGGCCGTGGCGGCGGCGGATGAAGTCGTCGATCATCTGCATCGGGCCGGGCCGATACAGCGCGTTCAAGGCGGTCAGATGCTCGAGCTGGTCGGGCTTGAAGCGGCGCAGGATGTCGCGCATGCCGTCCGACTCGAACTGGAACAGGCCGCTGGTCTTGCCTTGCGTGAACAGCTCGTAGGTCTTGGCGTCGTCGATCGGAAAAGCGTCGGGGTCGAGGCGCTGCCCGGTGCCGGCTTCGATCATCTTCACGCAGTCGTCGATCAGCGTGAGCGTGCGCAAGCCCAGGAAGTCCATCTTCAAGAGGCCGATGCGCTCGACGCCCTTCATGTCGTACTGGGTCGTGATGTCGGCCGTCGTGCCCTTGAACAGCGGCACGAACTCGGTGAGCGGCCGCGGCGCGATCACGACGCCCGCCGCGTGCGTCGAGGCGTGGCGCGTGGTGCCCTCGAGTCGGCGAGAGATGTCGATCAGCTCCTTGACCTTGGGCTCGCGCTGGTAGGCCTCCTTCAGCGCGGGCGACTCGTCGAGCGCCTTGTCGAGCGTCATCTTGAGGTCGAACGGGATCATCTTCGCGATCCTGTCGGCCTCGGCGTACGACAGGTCCATCACCCGCGCGACGTCGCGCACCACCGCCTTCGCCTTCATCGTCCCGAAGGTGATGATCTGGGCCACGTTCTCGCGGCCGTACTTCTTGGTGACGTATTCGATCACCTCGCCGCGCCGGTTTTCACAGAAGTCGATGTCGATGTCGGGTGGGCTGATGCGTTCCTCGTTCAAGAAACGCTCGAAGATCAGGTCGCGCTCGATCGGGTCGATGTCGGTGATCCGGAGCGAATAAGCGACCAGCGAGCCCGCAGCCGAGCCGCGCCCGGGACCGACCGGGATGCGCCGCTCCCGGGAATAGCGGATGAAATCCCAGACGATCAGCAGGTAGCCGGCGAAGCCGACGCGGCGGATGACGCCGATCTCCTTCTCGAGCCGCTGCTCGTAGACCTCGAGCGTGTAGCGCAGCCGGCCCGCTTCCGCCAGTGGTCCCAGTTGCTTCTTGCGATCCTCGAAGCCGTCGCGAGTCACCTTCTCGAAATAGCTCTCGGTCGTGAAGCCTGGCGGCACGTCGAACGACGGCAGCGACGGGACTTCCCTGAGCGTGAAGTCGCACATCTCGGCGATCGACACGGTCGAGGCGAGCGCGTCAGCGTGATCGGGAAACAACGCGGCCATCTCGTCGCCGCTCTTCAAGTAGAACTCTTGCGTGTCGAACTTCAGACGCTCCGTTTCGTGGACCTTCTTGCCCGAGCCGATGCAGAGCAGCACGTCGTGCGCCTGGTGATCGTCCTTGCGCAGGTAGTGCGAGTCGTTGGTCGCGACCAGCGGCAGTCCGGTCTTGTCGCGGAGCTTCAACAGGCCGCGGTTGACTCGATGCTGCAGCTCGATGCCGTGGTCCATCAGCTCGAGATAGAAGCGGTCCTTCCCGAAGATCTCCGAGAACTGCCCCACCGACTGCAACGCGGCGTCTTCGAGGCCGTTCTGCAAGTAGCCCGCGACCTCTCCCGCTAGACAGCCGGACAGCCCGATCAGCCCTTCGCTGTGCTTCGCCAGGATGTCCTTGTCGATGCGCGGCCGATAGTAGAAGCCTTCCGTGTAGCCCATCGAGACCAGCTTCACCAGGTTGTGGTAGCCCGCGTCGTTCGTCGACAGCAGCGTCAGGTGGGTGTACGGGTCCTCGCGCCCCGCCATCGTCTTCTCGAAACGGCTGCCCGGCGCCACGTAGATCTCGCAGCCCAGGATCGGCTTCAAGCCGTTCTCGCGGCACAGGTCGTGGAAAGCGACCGCGCCGAACATGTTGCCGTGGTCGGTGATGCCGACCGCGCGCATCCCCAGCTCCTTGGCGCGATCCACCAGCTCGTCGAGGTGGGTCGCGCCGTCGAGCAGCGAGTACTCGGTGTGCAGGTGCAGGTGGACGAAGTCCTTCATTCCCACTCGATCGTCGAAGGAGGCTTGCTGCTGATGTCGTAGACCACGCGGTTGATGCCGCGCACCTCGTTCACGATCCGGGTCGAGATCCGGGCCAGCAGCTCGTGCGGCAGGCGCGCCCAGTCGGCGGTCATGCCGTCGGCCGACTCGACCGCCCGGATCGCGATCGTGTACTGGTAGGTCCGATAGTCCCCCATCACGCCGACGCTCTTCACAGGCAGCAACACCGCGAAACTTTGCCACACCGAGCGATACAACCCGGCGGCCTTGATCTCCTGCGAGACGACGTGGTCGGCCTCGCGCAGCAGGTCCAGTCGCTCTCGCGTCAGCGCGCCCAGGCAGCGCACCGCGAGTCCCGGCCCCGGGAACGGCTGCCGATACACGAACTCCTCGTCGAGCCCCAGCTCCAGCCCGACCTTTCGCACCTCGTCCTTGAACAGCTCGCGCAGCGGCTCGACCAGCTTGAACTTGAGCGATTTAGGCAGCCCGCCCACGTTGTGGTGGCTCTTGATCACCACCGACGGCCCCTTGACCGACGTCGACTCGATCACGTCCGGGTACAGAGTCCCCTGCGCGAGGAAGTCGACCTTGCCGATCTTGCGCTTGGCGCGCTTGAAGACCTCGATGAACTCGCGGCCGATCACCTTGCGCTTCCGTTCGGGATCAGTCACCCCCTTCAGCTTGCGCAGGAAGCGATCCGTGGCGTCGGCGAAAACGACCTTCAGCTTGAGCCGTTTCGCGAATCGCTGGCGGACCTGCCTGGCCTCGTCCTTGCGCAACAGGCCGTTGTCGACGAATACCGAGGTCAGGCGCGAACCGACGGCGCGGTGGACCAGCAGCGCGGTCACCGCCGAGTCGACACCGCCGGAGAGCGCGCAGATCACTCGGCCGTCGCCGATCTGCTCGCGCATCCGCGCCACGGACTCCTCTATGAACGAAGAGGCGTTCCAGTCGCGTGTGCAGCCGCAGACATCCAGGAAGTTCGACAGCACCGTCGTGCCGTCGGCTGTGTGCTTCACCTCGGGATGGAACAGGATCCCGTAGAGCCGCTTCTCGGCCGACTCCATCGCCGCGATCGGGTTCGTCTCGCTGCTGCCGACCACGTGGAAGCCCGGCGGAGCTTTCTGGATCGAATCGCCATGGCTCATCCAGACCGAGAGCGAGGCCGGCAGGGAGCGCAGGAGCCCGCTGGCCCCGCGTGGCTCGAAGCGAGCGTGACCGTACTCGCCGCGGCCGAGCTTGCGCACCTGGCCGCCGAGCTGGTGCGCCATCAACTGCATGCCGTAGCAGATCGCGAGCACCGGCACGCCCATCGCGTAGAGATCGGGGTCGCACTTGGGCGCGCGCTTGTCGTAGACGCTATCCGGGCCGCCCGAGAGCACGATCCCCTTGGGCGCGCGCCGGCGGAGCGCGCTGAGCGCGACGCTGGGAGGAAGTATCTCCGAGTAGACCTGCAGCTCGCGAAGACGCCTCGCGATCAACTGGGTGTACTGGGATCCGAAGTCGAGGATGATGACCGAGTCTCTTTGCATCGAGGGGCGGGAATTATAGCGATGCTATGGTCGCTCGCCTCGAGAGCGTTACACGTCTCCGCACGATTGACGGTTATAAACAGAATGTTTATGATTCACCCTGGTGATTCGGACCTTCGCCGACCGCGAAACCGAGCGCTTCTACACCGCGGGCGGATCCCGGCGTCTGCCGACGGAGCTTCGAAAGCGGGCAGCCATGCGGCTTCTTCAACTGAACGCGGCTGCCCGAATCGATGATTTGCGACTGCCGCCTTCCAACCGGCTGGAGCGGTTGCACGGAGATCGTGCCGGTCAGTGGAGTATGCGCATCAATGACCAGTGGCGCGTGTGCTTCAGCTTCAAGAACGGCGATGCATTCGACGTAGGGATCGTGGACTACCACTGAGGAGACTGCATTCATGGCCAAGAGGGGCTTCCCCGCCATTCATCCGGGCGAATTTCTCGCGGAGACGCTGGAGGAGTTGCGCCTCTCCCAGGCGGCGTTCGCGCGCGCCACAGGAGTGTCGCCGATGCGAATCTCGCATGTGATCAAGGGCGTGCGTCCGGTGACGGCTGAACTGGCCCTGCTGTTTGGACGGGCACTCAACCAATCGCCGCAATACTGGCTCAACCTCCAGGCCGACTACGACCTGAGAACCGCCAAAGCCAGCATCGGCCCACGTTTGCGCGCGGTTCACGCCATCACCGCCGCGTAGTTCTGTAGCCGCGCTGTCGGGGCCGCCCGAGAGCACGATCCCCTTGGTGTGGGCGGGTACTAGGGCGATGCTATAGTCGCTCGCCTTGAGAGCGTTACACGTCGCCGCGCTCGCGGCGTCGCTCACGGGGTGCAGCGCCCACCTTCCGGCCTCTCCGCCGATCTTCCCGTTGAAGACCGCCTGGACGGCGGTTATCGGCGGCGTGCTGGAGAGCGAGTTGGCCAGCGACGGTCATGCGATCTACGTCGGAACGCGCGACGGCCGGGTGCGCGCCGTGGATCCAGACAAAGGATCCACGCTGTGGGAGGTCGCACAACCCGGCCGCCTGCTCGCCGGTGACGGCTTCCTCATCGTGCGCGGCGAGGACGGCTCGGTGTCGCGGCTGGAGACCACGTCGGGACAGGCCCGCTGGCGAACCAAAACCGGCATCATCGGAACGCTGCCTGCGGCGCGCGCGGCAGAGAGCGTCTTGATCGTGGGCAAGGGAGCGGCCGCGCTCGACATGGCTTCCGGGCGGGTGCTTTGGACGGCGGACGACGGCGAGGCCAGCGCGCCACCCACCGCCAGCGGGAACACGCTTCTGGTCGGGGAGAAGGACGGAACGCTCAGGGCGCGGGCCGTGGCCACGGGTCGGACGCTGTGGACGTTCGCGACGGGCGGGGAACTCTTCGCCCCCGCGATCGTCGACCGCGACCGGGTGATGGTCGGGACGACGCGGCGCGCGTTCTACGCGGTATCCCTAGACAAGGGCAAGAAGCTCTGGCGTTGGAAGCTGGGGGCCGACGTTCACCACCCCGCCGCGATCCTCGGCGACTGGGTCATCTTTGGGACCCACGAGAGCATTCTCTACGCGCTGCACCGACGCAACGGCAACATGGTCTGGCGCACCGCGTTGCCCTCGCGCCCACGATCGGGGCCGCTGATCGTGGGCTCAGCGGTGATCGTCGCCTGCCTCGAGACCGACCTGGTCGGCTTCGACGGACGCACTGGAAAGACGCTCGGCGGACTCAAGGTCCCCGCGACGTTCGCAACCGGCCCGCTGGTCCTGGGAACCCGGTTGTTCGCCGGTCTGCGTGACAAGGGCACGCTCGCCGCGGTGGACTTCGCTACCGGCCGGTCTCCGGAACCTTCGCCTTCGCCATCGGCGACGCCGTCGGGCTTGGCATCCAGCCCCAGCCCTGGGCCAAGTCCGATGCCCACGCCGACACCCACCCCGAAGATCGGCCCGCTTTCTTGACGCGGCTCCGCCGGCGTCGCTACACTCCTAGCGGTCTCGTTTCCCGTTCCCCATTTTTCTCGAGGAGCTGATCCGAATGTCGACTCGCCATGTGTTTGCCGTTCTGACGTCGTGTGTCTTCGCAACCGCTGCTTGCGGTGGCGGAGAAGCCCCCAAGCCGGCGGCAGCGCCGGCCGCCGCACCCGCCGCAGCGGCTCCAGCCGCCGTAGCCGGCGCCGGTGGTTCGATCGCCGGCAAGGTTTCCTTCGAGGGCACGGCGCCCGCGGCTCAGAAAGTGAAGCTGTCGGCCGATCCCAAGTGCGCCGCCATGCACAAGGACGGTCTGGAGCGCCACGCAATCCACGTCACCGACGGCGGGCTCGGCGAGGCTCTCGTGTACGTGAAAGGAACCGTTCCCGGCAGCTACCCCGCGCCGGCCGAACCGGTCGTCCTCGATCAGAAGGGCTGCGACTACACGCCGCACATGCTGGCGATGCAGGCGGGACAATCGATCAAGATCCGCAACAGCGACGACACGCTCCACAACATCCACCCGAAGCCGCAGCAGAACACCGAGTTCAACATCGGCCAACCACGCCAGAACATGGAGTCCATCAAGAGCTTCGACAAGGCCGAGGTCGGCATTCCGGTGGGCTGCGACGTGCATCCGTGGATGCGCGCCTACATCTCGGTCCTGGCGCATCCGTTCTTCGCGGTCACCAATCCCGACGGCACGTACGAGATCAAGGGCCTGCCGGCCGGCGAGTACGAAGTCGAGATCTTCCACGGCAAGGCCAAGGGACAGAGCCAGAAGGTGACCGTCAAGGACGGCGCCGCCAAGCTGGACTTCACGGTCACGGGCTAGACCACACCTGGCTTCACCCGCTACCGCCGTCACCCGCTCGGCCGCCTCCGACTTCCTGGAGCTGACCAAGCCTCGCATCACGCTGCTCGTCACGTTCACCGCGCTGGTGGGCTTCGTGATGGCCTCGCCGGGCGGGGTTTCCCTGTCCGGCCTCGCGGCGACGCTCGCGGGCACGGCGCTGGTCGCTTCAGGGTCGATGACGCTGAACATGCTCCTGGAGCGAGACGTCGATGCGCTGATGCGCAGAACCCGCGGCCGTCCGTTGCCGATGGGCCGGCTGCGGCCCGGGGACGCGCTCGGTTTCGGTGTCCTGCTTACGGCGCTCGGCGCGCTGCTGCTCGCGCTCACGACGAACTTGCTGGCGATGGCAGTGGCCCTGCTCACCTGGGCCTCCTACCTCTTCGCTTACACGCCGCTCAAGACGCGGACGTCGCTGTCGACCATCGTCGGGGCATTCCCCGGCGCCCTGCCGCCGGTGATCGGCTGGGCGGCCGCGCGCAACGCGCTCGAGCCCGGCGCGTACGTGCTGTTCGCGATCATGTTCCTGTGGCAGATCCCACACTTCCTGGCGATCGCCTGGATCTATCGCGAGGACTACGCCCGCGG
>CAZVOI010000745.1:0-4354 GCA_964628275.1 uncultured Acidobacteriota bacterium
TAGTTCTCGTGGCTGCCGGTGAAGAAGTTGATGACCGGGATCTTCTTGGCGTAGATCGCGGTCGTGTCGGTCGGCAGGTACGGGTCGTCCTGCAGGGTCAAGTTGAAGCCGGCGGCTACGTTGCGTTTCTCGATCAGCGGCTTCCAGGCGGAGGATGAGGCGACGCCCTGCACCACCAGCTTGTTGTCGCGCAGGCGCCCGACCATGTCGAAGTTCAGGTAGGCGATCGTGGTGTCGGGGCTGAGCCTCTCGGCGAAGCGCGAGGAGCCGAGCAGGCCGAACTCCTCGCCCGACCAGAGCGCGACGCGGACGCCGCGCGCGAACGCGTTCTCGTTCTGCTTTCTCTCGGCGGCGAGAGCCGCGGCGACGTGCAACACCGCGGCTACTCCGGAGGCGTTGTCGTCGGCCCCGTTGTGGATGCCGCCCGCCTCGCCTTGAACCGCCAGCGAGCCGTCGCCGCCGCGGCCCAGGTGGTCGTAGTGGGCGCCGATCAGGACCTCACCCTTCAGCGGGTTCGCGCCGCGGGGTGGCAGGTACGCCACCACGTTGCGGTCGGCCGCGCGCGTCCGGACGACGGCGGTCTTCAGCGAGACGCGAACGCCGGTGGCAGCGAAGCTGCCGGGCGCGTGCGGGTTCTCGGTGTCGAGCGCCGTCTGGGCGTCTTTCAGCGACTTGCCGGTGGCCTGCAAGATGGCGTCGGCCAGCTTCTCAGAAACCGAGGCTGCAACGATGCCGGATCCGGAGAGAGCGGTGTCGGAAGACAGCGCGGCGAGCTGACCCGGCTGCGGCGAATTGGGGCCCGACACCATCAAGACCGCCTTTGCGCCGCGCTCGCGAGCGAGCAGCGCCTTGTAGCGCAGCCCTGCGTAGCGGTTCAGCTCCTGCCGACGCGCCGGCGCGACGCCTTCCGGCACGTAGCGCAGCACCAGCACGATCTTGTCCTTGACGTCGACGCCGGCGAACGAGTCGTAGCCGACTCCGGGAGCGCCGGCCAGAACCAGGCCATAGCCGCCGAAGACGACCTCGCCCTCGACCTCACCGCTTTCCGAGAACGACAGCGGCCGGAAGTCCTTCTCGACTTCGAACGGCGCGGTCTTGCCCGCGGCGGTCACGGCGAGGCGGTTTTCGGCCGGAACGACCTTCGACCCCGAGGTGAACTCGAAGCTCTGGAAGAAGCTGCCCGCGTCGCCCGCGGGCTGGAGGCCCAGCTCCTTGAAGCGAGACGCGATGAAGTCCGCCGCCCGCCGAGCGCCTTCCGTCCCGGTGCGGCGGCCTTCCTGGGCGTCGCTCGCCAGAAACCCCACGGCCTCCTTGAGCGCGCTGACCGGGTCTGCACCCGAACTCGCCGTGGCGACGGCGGCGCGCCGCTCGGGCGCCTGCGCCAGCGCCGCTCGGGCCGCTTCGTGGTTCCAGTCGGCCAGGAAGATCTGCGACTCGCCCTTCGGCGTGCGACCCGACGTCCAGGCGAGCTTGCTGCCGTCGGGCGTGAAGGCCGCCAGCCCGTCGAAGCCGTCGGTGTGCGTGACGCGCACCGGCTCCTTCCTGCCTTCGCGGTCGACCAGGTACAGCTCGAAGTTCGAGAAGCCCTGCTTGTTGGTGGTGAAGATGGCGTACTCGCCGGAAGGATGGAAGTAGGGGGCCCACGACAGCGCGCCGAAATCGGTGAGCCGCTTCAGGTCGGAGCCGTCGAGCTTCATGGTGTAGACGTCGGCGTTCATTCCCGAAGTGTCGAAGCGGCGGAAGATGATGCGCGTCCCGTCGGCCGAGAAGAACGGCCCGCCGTCGTAGCCGGGCACGCTGGTGAGCCGCCGCTGGCCGGAGCCGTCGGCGTTCATGATGTAGATCTCCGCGAAGTAGGAGGGGTCGACCTCGTAGCGCCTGCGATCCTCGGGGCTCAGCTTGTCGAGCGGGAACGCGTTGCGCAGCGAAGAGAACGCGATCTTCGTGCCGTCCGGCGAGTAGGAGCCTTCCGCGTCGTAGCCGGGCGAGTCGGTCAGGCGCTTCGGCGAGCCGCCGTCCAGGCGCACCGAGAACATGTCCATGTTCTCGTCGTAGTCCCAGGCGTAGCGGCGCTGCTTGCCCGAGGCGCGGAACTCCAGCTCGGCGCGCTGCTTGGCGCGCACCTCCGGATCGAGGTGCGTCGAGGCGAACAGCGCTTCGTTCTGGCCCGGGCGCAGGAAGCCGCAGGTGGTCTTGCCGAAACCAGGCGAGACACGCTTCGAGTCGCCGGTCTCCAGGTCGAGGCGATAGATCTGGTAGAACGGGTTCTCCGGCTCGCGCTCGCTCTGGAAGACGAGCGCCTTGCCGTCGGCCGAGAAGTAGCCCTCGCCGCTGCGCTTGCCCTCGAAGATGAGCTGGCGGCTGTTGCTCAGGAAGCGGGCCTCTCCGGAAGCCTCCTGACCCGAGGCGGTGGCGAGCGGCCACGCCCCGGCGAGGCACAACACGGCGGTTCGGACACGGGTCTTCACGTTTCCTCCCTTGGGAATCGCAACATAGCAGAGCCGGCGTCGAGGCCGCGCGCTCTGCTATCCTTTTTGGCACCGATGCGGGAGGTATTGCAAGCCGCCCTGGACGCTGTCGCGGAGGCCGAGGCCGCGGCTCTCGTGACCGTGATCTCGACCGAAGGCTCGACGCCCCAGAAAGCCGGCGCGAAGATGCTCGTCTACGGCGACGGGCGGATCGTCGGCACGATCGGCGGCGGCTGCGTCGAGGCCGAGATGATCCGACGCGCGCGCCACGCGATCTCCGAGCGCCGCGCGTTGCTGGCCGAGTACGATCTGACGCCGGATCAGGCGGGCGAAGACGGCCTCGTCTGCGGCGGGAGGATGCAGGTGTTCATCGAACCGGTCCGGCCGGAGCCGACGCTGTTGCTGTTCGGCGCGGGTCACGTCGCCCAGCCGCTGGCGCGCCTGGCCAAAGGCGTGGGCTTCCGCGTCGAGGTCGCCGACGACCGTGTGAAGTTCGCCAACCCCGATCGCTTTCCGGAGGCCGATCGCATCCTGAACGTCGGCTTTCTCGAGGCCGCCGGGCAGATGACGCTCGGCACGGAGTCGTACGCGGTCGTGGTCACGCGCGGACACAAGGGCGATGCCGACGCGCTGCAGTCGGTTCTCGGCCGCGGTCTGCGCTTCGTCGGCCTCCTGGGCAGCCGGCCCAAGGCGGTATACGTGCTGAATGAGCTGGTCGAGCGCGGTGTCTCGGGCGAGCTGCTGGCCGAGATCCACGTCCCGCTCGGAGTCGAGATCGGCGCCGAAACCCCCGACGAGATCGCGGTCAGCATCCTGGCCGAGCTGATCGCGGTGCGCCGCGGTGTTCCGGCCGAAGCGGTCCGCCCGATGACGATGGAAAAGAAAGGCCGGCTGAGCGTCGCGCGCGCGGCCGCTCGCTAGCCGCTGCGTGCCCCTCTGGTCGTGGTGCGCGGCGGCGGCGAGCTGGCCTCGGCAGCGGCTCGCCTCTTGTTCCTCACCGGACATCGCGTGATCGTGCTCGAGCGCGCGCAGCCGCTGGCGGTGAGGCGTCTCGTCTCATTCGCGGACGCGGCGTTCAGCGGCGAGGCCACGGTCGAAGGCGTCCGCGGGGTTCGGGTAAACCGCTGCGATCTCGGCTCCTCGGATCCCGGCGTCATCCAGATTGCGATCGATCCCGCGGGAGAAGCGTTGGCGGAGCTCGCGCCGGCGGCCGTCGTGGACGGACGCATGGCGAAGCGCAACCTCGGCACGCGCCCCAGCGACGCGCGCTGCGTCGTGGCGCTCGGCCCCGGTTTCCGAGCCCCGGAGGACGCGCACGCCGTCGTCGAGACGCAGCGCGGGCCCGACCTCGGACGTGTGATCACCCGTGGCTCGGCCTCGGCCGACTCCGGCCAGCCGGCGCCGGTCCTCGGCGTGACGCAGAAGCGCGTGCTGCGCGCGTCCCAAGCCGGTGTGTTCCAGGGCCGCGCGCGCATCGGCGACCTGGTGGTGGAGGGCGACGTGGTGGGAGAGATCGCGGGAGTCCCGATTGCGGCCGGCAGCAGCGGCCTGCTGCGTGGCTTGATCGCCGACGGCGTGGCGGTCGATGCCGGGGTCAAGTTGGGCGACGTGGACCCGCGCGGGCACGCGGTCGATCCCGCGCGCATCTCCGACAAGGCGCGCGCGGTCGCGGCCGGCGTCCTCGAAGCCGTCGCACTCGGCTTACGCGTGCTGCTCTTCGCAGCCTGCTGCGTCGCTTTGCCGGCCTTCGCCGGCAAAGCGCCCGAACCCAGCCTGCCCCAGGAGCACGCGCATCCGAGCGGAGCGTTCACGTTCCGCACGCCCGCCGGTTGGACGACGAAGCTGCTTCCCGCCCAGACCGACATGTTCGAGGCGAGCGGAGACGG
>CAZVOI010000746.1:0-2130 GCA_964628275.1 uncultured Acidobacteriota bacterium
CGCTCCTCCAGCACGTTGCCCCTGCGGACCCGCAGGCGCAGGCCGGTGTAGCTCGTCGCCGGCTCGAGCTCGGACCAGCCCTTGGTGCCGATCACGCGGTAGCGGTTCTGGCCCGCGTAGCCGTAGCTCGAGCTGCAGTTGGCGAGCGCCCCGCTCGGGAAGCGCAGCTGGAAGTTGATCGTCTCCTCGACTTCCTTGAAGCGCTCGTCGCCCGGAGTCGTGTAGCTCATCGCGGCGATCTCGACCGGTTCCTCGCCCGTCACGTAGCGTGCCGCCTGGAGGCTGTAGACGCCGATGTCCATCAACGAGCCGCCGCCGGCGAATTCCCGCTTGAGCCGCCACTGGGTCGGGTCGCCGATGCTGAAGCCGTGGTCCGCCACCACGACCTTGACCGGCCCCAGCTCCTGCTCGCGAGCCATCCGGATCATCTCCTGGTTGAAGGGCTCGTAGCGGCAGCGGTAGGCGACCATCAGCTTGCGGTCGGCTTTGCGCGCCGCGTCGATCATCGCCTGGCAATCGGCCGGCGTCGTGGCCATCGGCTTCTCGCACAGCACGTGTTTGCCGGCGTGGAGCGCTCGGATCGTGTACTCGGCGTGCATGCTGTTCGGCAGCACCACGTAGACGATGTCCACCTCGGGGTTGTCGCGCAGCGCGTCGTAGGCCTGGTAGTCGTAGAGGCTCTTTTCCGCGACACCGTAGCGGGCCGCGAGCTTCTTCGCCTTGTCCGGGTGTCCGCTCACGAGCGCGACGACGCGGGATTTCTCCGAGCGCGCGAAGGCGGGCAGGATCTGGTTGATCGCGAGGCTGCCGAGGCCGACGATGGCCCAGCCGAGCTTCCGGCCGGGAGGCTCGGGCACCTGCTGTGCCGAGGCGCGCGTGGCGAGCGCGCCGAGCGCCTGCGCAGCGGCCAGGCCCTGGCCGGTCCGGGCCAGGAAGCGGCGGCGGGTGATGTCGGCTCGCGGCGTGTCGGACATTAGAGGCCTCCTGGCTACGAGCAGCCGGGACGCCACGGGCGCTGCGGCGCTGCGGGGCTGCGGCTGCTGGGAAGCGCGCAGTATAGCGCCGCTGTAGGATGGGCCGGCTCGGGGTGAGCGGAGGCAGCGCCCGCGAGCGAGGCAGCCACAAAGCCAGCGTCCGGGGCGCGCGGGAGCGGGCGCCAAATGGAGCCAAAACATGCGAGTGACGAGACAGCAGCGCAGTGCCGCCCTCGCCGCAGGGGCACTCTGCCTGGCGCTTGCCGCCCTTGCGGCGCCCCCGGGGGCGAGCCAGGAGCCGTGCCCGCCACAGTGCGCCGTTCAAGGCCTGCCCCCCCTCGGCGAGTTCGAGGGCCACGCCGACGTCGGGGCGCCGAAGTTGGCAGGATCAGCCACCTGGAACGGTGTCTCGCAGGAGTACGTGCTGACGGCCGCCGGCGTGAACCTGTGGGGCAAGCGCGACGAGTTCCACTACGTCTGGCGCAAGCTCACCGGCGACTTCATCCTGCAGGTGCGCGTCGCGTTCGTCGGACAGGGTGTGGACCCGCACCGCAAGGCCGGTTTCCTGGTCAGGGGGTCGCTCGACGAGGACTCGCCGTATGCCGACGCGGTGGTACACGGCGACGGCCTCACGTCGCTGCAGTCCCGGCGCGAGAAGGGCGGGCTCACCGAGCAGATCGTGTCCGCGACGAAAGGCGCCGACTTCCTGCAGCTCGAGCGCCGGGGGAACCGCTACACGATGTCCGCCGCCCGCTTCGGCGAGCCGCTCAGCGTGAGCGTGCTCGAGGAGCTGCCGCTCGGGGACGAGGTCTACGTCGGCCTCTTCCTCTGCTCGCACAACCCGGATGTCGTCGAGCAGGCGATCTTCCGCGACGTTCGGATCATCCGTCCGGCCAAGGCCGACTTCACTCCCTACCGCGACTACATCGGCAGCGTGCTGGAGGTCCTGGACGTGGAGACGGGCCGGCGGCAGGTCGTGCGGCGCTCCGCGGAGCCCTTCGAGGCCCCCAACTGGACGACCGACGGCGGCTCGCTCATCTACAACACCAGCGGCCGCTCCTAAAATCGCGGCCGGCTCCACCGCTTCGATCTGGCGACCCGCACCTCGACGGTGATCGACACCGGCTTCGCCACCCGCAACAACAACGACCACGTG
>CAZVOI010000747.1:0-1701 GCA_964628275.1 uncultured Acidobacteriota bacterium
CGCTACGAGGAGCTGTGGTTCGACGACGTGAGCAACCAGGGCTTCGAGTCGGCGGGCAGCCGGGCGGGCAACATCCGTCCCGCCGGGATCCGGACTTTCACGGGCGGGCTCAGCTGGTGGCCGACGATCTTCCTGCGCTTCCAGGGCAACGTGCTGGTCGAGCGCTACGACGACGCGCTGCGGGCCCCGGAGCCGGGCAAGAGCGGCGACTACGTCTCGCTGCTGGGCCGCATTCAGGTGCACGTGCCGTGAGGAGAGAGGTGCTGCGTCACGTAAATCGACTGGCCGCGCCCGTGTGTCTTTTCGTGGCGGCCGCGCTCGTCGGCTGCGGGGGCGGGGGAGGCGGCGGCACTCCCACCGGACCCTCGGCGACCAGCGCTCCGCCGTCCGCGACGCTTCCGCCCGGCGGCTCCCCGATCTTCGATCCCACGCTGCTTCACGACGCCCGGCTCGAGCTCGACCCGTCAGCCTGGACAGCTCTGCGCCAGAACTACCTGAGCAACCAGTACTACGCCGCCAACTTCAGCGTCGACGGTGTGGCGGTAGCCCAGGTCGGGATCCGCTCGCGCGGCGAGGGCTCGCGCAGCGAGGAGAAGCCGGGGCTGAAGATCGACTTCAACAAGTACGTCCCGTCCCAGGAGTACTACGGCTACAAGACGCTCGTGATCGACAACCTGACCACCGACGCGAGCATGCTGCGCGAGCGGCTTGCGTTTCTCGTGTTCGAGGCGATGGGCATCGCGTCGCCCCGCAACGCGCACGCCCGGCTCAGCGTCAACGGCGAGTACTGGGGCCTGTTCGCGCTCGTCGAGCCGATCAGCAAGCCGTTCCTGAAGGCCCGCCTCGGCGAGGAGAGCGGCAACCTCTTCGACTACGAGTGGCGCTTCGCCTACGACTTCTCCTGGCTCGGCTCCGATGAGTCGAAGTACGTGCCGCTGCCGTTCCAGCCGGAAACGAACGAGGACAAGCCCGATGTCGCGACCGGGCTCGTGGCTTTCATCCAGGCGATCAACGAGCTGCCGAGCGCGGGCTTTGCGGCCGCGATCGGCTCGCGCATCGATGTCGATCGCTTCCTGACACACGTCGCGACCGAGAACGCGCTCGCCGAGAGCGACGGCGTCGTCGGCGACCAGAGCCTCAACAACTTCTACCTTTACGAGTACGGCCAGAAGAACCGTTTCGTGTTCATCCCCTGGGACAAGGACAACACCTTCACGAGCGGCGCCTGGCCGCTCTACCGCAACCTCGACCGGGACGTGCTCACCGCGCGGCTCACCGCCGACCCGGCCAAGCGTCAGGTGTACGCCGACGCGGTGGTGCGCGCCACCACCAATTACGTCAACCCGCGCTGGCTCACGCCCCAGCTCGAGACGGCCTATCAGCAGATCCGGGCCGCCGCGGTCGCGGACGTGCGCAAGCCGTTCTCGAACGGCGAGTTCGAGGCCGCGGTCGACGGCCTGCGCGGCGTCATCGCGGCGCGCGAGCACGACGTCAACGCCCAGCGCTAGCGCCGTGCGCGCGGGCCGCGGCTCCCGGCCACGCCGTTGGCTGGCGGCGCTCATTCCACTCGCTCTCGCCGGCTGCGGGGGCGGCTCGGCGCCGACGACACCCGCGACCCCGCCCGCCCAGCAGGGGCTGATGACGCGCGGGCCCTACCTCCAGCATGCCGACGCCGCCGACGGGGTGGTGGTGGCCTGGTAC
>CAZVOI010000748.1:0-3053 GCA_964628275.1 uncultured Acidobacteriota bacterium
GATCTCGGGGGTCAGATTCGCGGGATACAGGATCGGAAGCAGATAGTGCTCCACGAATCCATTCGAGTATCCCGCTTCGCCGGCCAGTCTCAACAGACGATTCTCCAAGGGCGTCAAGGGGCACACGGTGTCTGGCGCGAGCTCGATGTAGAGGCCCCAGGCGACGCAGGCCAGGTGCGGAATCGCGAGCCTGCGGGAGCGCCAGATCAGCAGGCCTCCAAACACGACGTACAAGATGAAGAGGACGTGAACACCGACGATCAGGTCCGCCAGCACTCGATAGGTCATCGCCCGGGACGCGCCCGCATCACACCGGCGATCCGACTTCCTCCTTTGCCGGCTCGCGCCGGAAGAAGACGAGGCTCCACAGAGGCCCAAGGACAAACCAGATGGCAGCCGTTCCCACGGGCATCCTGAGCCACTGCTCGAGTGCTTCGGTCCTGGCTGGATCGTCCACGAGCGCCATCACGACGGTCACCAATACGACGATGATGCACCCCGCAAGGAGGCAACGGCCCCACAGCTTCAGCTCGTAGACCACGCTACCCCAGCCGTGAGCGGGCGGCTTCCAGGGCGGCGGGCCGGCGGCGAATCTGTGCGAGAACCGTTGGTCCGCCCAGCGGACCGCCAGAGACCCGAAGGCTACCGTGTAGGCAATGTAGGCGGTCGCCAGGCCGTGCGCGAAAGTCAACGCGTACAGGACGCCTTCGCCAAGGCTCATCGGACGACTCCTTCGAGCCGCAGACGCGCCTTGATATCCAGATACGCAGCGGTGATGAGGGCCTCCAGTGCCAGCGAATCGAGGGGGGCGCCAGGCTTCAGCTTCACATGGCGCCCGAACTTTCCAGTTCCCTCGAGCAGGCCGAGGGGATCCTGCAACGCCGCACCACGGAAGAACCCCACGTTGGCGTGGGCCTTGAAGGTATTGACGTACCCGAAAGCCGCGTCTGCGACGCACGCTGTCGGACACCCGTCGTGCATCAGCTCTCGGACATCGGCGCCGCATTCCCTCATCCGCTCGAACCACGGGCGCGCAATCGAACGCAGGCCCTCCGGCTGTCCGTTCAGCCATGAGTCGATCGCCGGCTCCCGCTTCACAGCCCCCGAGAATCGCAGGATTGGACTCATAGCCGAAGATCATTCAGCCGGGCAAGCTGGAAGCGTCGGCCCAACACACGGATAGGGCTGCGAAACCCCCGTATGATACTTCGTCATACCGAGAGCGCCATGCCAAAAACAAAGCTCGCCGTCACGCTCGATAGCAATCTGGTTGGCGAACTCGACAACCTGGTCAAGGAACATCGCTTCGCAAACCGCAGCCAGGCAATCGAGGTGGCGGTGTCGGAAAAGCTGCAGCGGCTTGCACAAACGCGACTGGCCCGCGAGTGTGCCAGGCTCGTCCCCTCTGAGGAGCGGGCTCTGGCTGAAGAAGGCCTGGTCGGGAGCACGGACACGTGGCCCGAATACTGAGGGGCGAGATTCGCTGGGCTGACTTGAACCCCACACGCGGCCATGAACAAGCCGGGCTCAGGCCTGTACTCATACTCAGCCAGGATATCTTCAACGACCGCTCGGGAACCGTCATCGCGGTAGCGCTGACCAGCCGCCAGCCACGCGCAGGGTTCCCGCTCACCATGGAAAGCAAGGCCACGGGACTGCCGAAGCGTTCGTGGATAAAGATCAGTCAGATCCGTACCCTCGCCAACGAGCGCATTGGAAAACGGATCGGAAAAGCATCCCACCTCGAGATGCTGCGTGTGATCGAGGGCCTCAACGAGATTGTCGGGGAGCCGTGATGCCGCTGCGTTGCGCCGGCGGTCGAACACCAAGGATCAGCTGCGAAGCGCGACTCAATAACGCTGGCGCGAAGGCGCGCCCACGAAGAGGAACTCGCGCTTCGTCAGCTTCTGCGTAGGCCTGTTCGCCGGCTCCTATTGCTCAAGACCTGGGGCCTTCGGCCTGCCGAACAGCCCACGCAGAATGGTGCCCCAATACACGAGGATGACGAGTGCTCCGATCAAGTGGGCCCCTGACACGATGGCCTCCTGCCACTGCGCGGCGCCGGTAGCTCCAGCTTGCTGAGCGGCGATCGGCAGAATACGCCGTGTGCCCCACCACGCGTTGGCCATCTCGCTCAGCATGACCGGCCAGGTCAGCCACGGCCCGCCAACAAGAATCAGTCGCGACGCGCGACCATGCCCCAACCCAAGCTGCCGGACTACCAAGCCGGCGACGAGAAACATCACGCCATGCCCCGTCAGTTGAATGTGCGCGTTGAGGGCGAGACGGGGAAACGGTGTTTCCGGCACGGCCATCCCCCACACGAGCCCTACGATCATATAGACGGCCCCCTGACGCAGATTCGAACGGCTGACACGCTCGGAAACAGACACGATCACCTCCCTTAAGCCGACGACAAGTCCGGCGAACGAATAAGTTTAGCGGCCCGCGCGGCCGGTCGGCTGCAGCGCCTTGTTCGACGGCGCGTTAAGTGATGCGCGTCTTCGCCCAGAAGCGGCCATCACCTGCCCATCCTTCCAGCCAAGGTTCGCCACCTGCGAATGTCCATGCCAACAACTGACAGGATACAAGGTCGCGCCAGTCGTCTTCGGGCCAGGTGAAGTGCCAACCACCCAGCACTGCGTGAGCACCTCCAGAGTAGAAAGGCAGCTCTTGCTGGTAGCGCTCCTCGTACTCCTCAACGATCGCGCGCTGCGGAAAGTTATCGTTGTAGCCGGCTTCAGGTGGCCAACCGAGTTCACATAGCCACGCTTGAACGTGCTCAGGCCCGAGGAGGAACAGGGCATCCACTGGCGGAAGTGACGAGCCCGGCGTGGCGTATAACTTGCGGCCCGCCGCCTGAGCCGCCAAGGACTCTCCGCCTGCGAACGTGAGATGGGCACTGCCATCGCCCGCCCTCAGACTGAAGAGGCCTTGCCGTGGCCATCCGGGACTTGGGAGCCAAGCGGAATCGAAGGTGAGCCCTGGCTGTCCCGAACCATCGGTCCAGATCGCGGCCAGGTCCGAACCCGTCTCGCGGAGATAGACGCATG
>CAZVOI010000749.1:0-1756 GCA_964628275.1 uncultured Acidobacteriota bacterium
ACGGAGATGCGCCTGGCGATCCTGGCCTTCGCCTTCGAGGGTCTTGGCGCCCGGGTGGCCGAGAGTGCGGCGTTCCTCGGCAACGCTGCCTCCAACCGTGTCTCACGCAAGGTCGGCTACGAGGAGAACGGACGGGGCAGCCTGGCTCCTGAGGGTGTCGCGCGCGAGACCCAGCGGTTCAGAATGACCGTGGAAGGTTGGCGCTCACAGCCCCGCCCTGCCGTTGAGATCAAGGGGCTGGACGCATGCCTCGCCCAGTTCGGGGTCGAGGCGGGAGCGCGTACCGGGAGCGCGGGCGTGCGGATGTAGCGCGACTGGCAGTCGACGCCAACGACTGAGCGCCACATATCAAGTGTCCACATGGCC
This sequence comes from uncultured Acidobacteriota bacterium, assembly GCA_964628275.1. Lineage (GTDB taxonomy): Bacteria > Acidobacteriota > Vicinamibacteria > Fen-336 > Fen-336 > CAZVOI01. Next base: position 367 of record CAZVOI010000749.1, read on the forward strand.
AAAGCGCGCGTACGAGTCGCGATTTGAGCATCGATGCGGGCTGGACGAGCATCCTCGGGTCCCAGCCGCGACTGGGAGGCACCCTGGGAACGCTATCGATCGCCGCCGGAGCCGCCGGAGCCGCCGGAGCCGGGCCGGAGCCGCCGGAGCCGGGCCGAAGCCGCGTTGGAGCCCGGACCTAGAACCCGCCGCCGGAGCCGCCGCCTCCGCCGCCCGACGAGCCGCCCGAGAAACCGCCACCGCCGCCGCTCCCCGATGACGACGGCGAGTTGCCGATGGTCCCGAGCGCCGACATCATCCCGCCGAGATCGGGCACGCCCGAATTCGAGAAGAGGCCACCGCCGCTCCCGTCGGCACCCGTCATCGGAGCCCCGCCCGAGCCCTGGTACCAGGCCGGGAAGTACGGCATCGAGCCGCCGGCCACGCCGTGCTCGATGTCCTCAAGGCTGCGCGCCAGGACCTGCTCAATCTCGTCCTGGAGGCCGAGGGCCGTACCCCAGACCACCGCTTGATCCGGGGTATCCAGCCAGTCGAGCCCGGCCTCCTCTACCACCTGCTGCATGGACCGCGACTGCGCCATCGTCTTCTGGAGCGTCCGGCGATAGGCGGCGAGCATCGCCCGGATCATGGCTCCCGGCATGGTGACCGCCGGCATCCCTCGGGCAACCGCCATCACGACGACCCCGCCGGCGATTGCCGCTCCACCGATCAACACCAGGCCGAAGATCGGGACGGTGAAACCGCCGACGACCGTGAGGATGCCGCCGACGAGGGCCAGGACCCCCACGCGCATCCACCGTGCCGTGACCTTGCTGGGCTTCTCCTTGAACCAGCCGCGGGCCACGACGTGGCCCTCAAGCGCCGCGTCGAACGCCGCGACGTTTGCGCCGAATTTGGGTAGCTCGTTGGGCTCGATGTAGCCGCTGCCGAACGCACCGAGGAGTTGCAGGTGGAACAGGGCGATCGTCTCGGCCGGTCCCGCTGGTCGGCGCGAATTTCGGGCTCGCTGCGCCTCCAGCTCGGGGTCACCGGGTGCCGGTGCCACGTCGATCCCGACCTTCTTGCCGAATCCCAAGATCCCGCTATCCTCGCGGAAAGCGATCAGGCCACGACTGGCGAGATCGAGCATCGCCGTGGTCAAGGCCCGGCGCGAGGTGCCACCGTCGAGGATCATCGCCCCGGACGCGGCGGTCAGGTCCGGCGGGGGTGCGGGCATCAGGATCGATGCGTCATCCAGATAGATCGGGTCCTTGCCAAACCGGCGCCAGCTCATGACGGCCCAGCCGGCCAGGCCCATGAACACGATCGGCGCACCCACGAGGCCCAGCACCGCGTTGACCTGGCGTGCGCCCTGCAGGTCAGCGGCGTGCTCGGCGGTCGCCGCCGCGTC
>CAZVOI010000750.1:0-2816 GCA_964628275.1 uncultured Acidobacteriota bacterium
ATTCTGAGCACCCACCGCTCAGAATTCAATGATCTACTTCCCGTCGCGCTGCGCCACTTTCACCCAGAGTTCGAAGCGCTCTTCGACTACCAGGCGTTTCTCGAAGCCGTTCCGTTCGAGCTCGGTCTCCAGCGAGCCGCCCGCCGCGCGTAGCGTGCGATCGGCGCCGCGCGCGTACATGCCTCTCGGGTCGATCCAGGCGCCGGCGGCTTTCTCGAAGCCCAGTCGGAGCTGCTCCGCCGTGACTTCGTGCGGGAACCGGTAGCCGATCGCCGCCTCGTCGGGGGATGGGTAGTGAGTCATCTGCGAGAACCCCGGGTAGGCCAGCATCAGCGTGCGCAGGCCGGCGGGCCAGGCGTCGTTCATCAGGCGGGCGCGCCGGAGCTGCTCGGATCGCGTCTCGTTGTGGAGCCACGCGGCCTGGGTGGCCGCGCCTCGGATCGGCATCGACACGAGCAGCAGCGCGGCGGCGAGCGTGATCAGGCCGCGCTTGGCGGGCCAGCGCTCGGCGGCGTGCGTCGCGCCCAGCGCGAACAGCAGGAACAGCCAGGGGCACACGTTCAGGAAGTAGTACTGGTGCTGCCGGAAGTAGAAAGGCCCGCACGACGCCACCAGGAAGCAGACGCTCACGCGCACCGCCGGGCGAGACCACGCGCCGGGCAGGAACGGCACCGCAAGCGCCGGCAGCGCCACCGCGCACTGGCGCAAGAAGAGTTGCAGCCAGCCGGTCTCGAAGCGGCGCGGGTAGTTGGGACCGATGGCTTGAGCGAGAAACCCCTGAGCATCGAGGCCGGCGGCGTAGAGCAATGCGAGCAGGCTGACCAGCGTCAGCGTGAAGCCGGCGACCAGCGTGGCGATTCGTCGAACTCGGTCGCGCTCGGAGACGAGCAGCGAGAAGACCGCCCCGGCCAGCGCGAAGCCGCCGTACTGCTTGATCAGGAGAGCCACCGCTGAGAGCGCGCCGGCTCCCGCGACACTTCTCGCCGTCGCTTCGCGTGAGACGAGCAACGCGGCCCCCAGCACTGGCAAGAGGTACAGCGGTTCGAACAGGATGCGACCGCCGTCGAACCAGAGCGTCATCGAGAGAAAGCCGAGCGCGGTCAGCGCCGCCAGGCCGCGTGCGACGCCCGCGGCTCGCGCCAGCAGGAACACGAGACCCGCGCAGGCAGCCTCGTTCAGCACGACCAGGCCGAGATACCACGCGTAGGGCGGCGGATCCGCGGCGGGCCAGGCGCGACTCCAGGCGGCGAACTCGTAGACGCCGAGCGGCGTGTAGTTGAAGAGCAAGGTCGTGTACGGGCGCGCACCGCGCGCGATCGCCTCGGCGGCGGGGATCGCGTAGCCCGCGTCGACGTGGACCGGCGATTCGCTCAAGACAGCGGCGAGCTGAACCAGCAGCCCCGCGATCGAGCACGTCGAGGCCACCAGCAGCAGCGTGTCGAAGCGGCGGCGAACGAAGCAAACGAGCAGCAACGCAACCGCCACCGCGATCGCCCACTCGCGGCGGCTGGCGGCGAGGCCGAGCGGGTCGAACTCGGCCGCGCGCACCAGGTAGGCTCGCGCGTTGCTGCGGGGGTCGCTGCGGTCGAGGGACCCGAGCGTGAGCACGCGGCCCGAGGTGTGGAACGACCCCGGGTTCTCCCGCTTCACGTCGGCGGCGCGATCTGCCTGCCGCAACCGGATGCCATCTTCATAGACAGCCAGGCTTCGCCGCAGCCACTCACGGCCGCTGCTGCGGGCGGCTTGGTCCAGATCGCACTGCACCGCGAAGCGGCCGGCCTCCTCGAGATTACACGCCTCACGCAGCGCGACCGAGGGCCGTGGCCAAGGCGCCAAGATCGCGAACACGAGCGCCCCGGCCAGCAGCGCCTGCTTCATCGCTTCACGCCGAGACGGGCGGTGGTTGCGGCTCGAGCGACGCCGGCTGGCAGCGCGGGCACCAGTAGGTCGAGCGCCGCTGCAGGCCCTGATACGCGCGCCGAACCGTCTCGCCGCAACGGCGGCACGGCTCGCCGCCGCGGCCGTAAACGTTGAGCGCGCCCGGCGTGAGCGACGAGGTGGTGCGCCGCTCGCTGCGCCCGAGGTTGCGCTTCAGCTGCTGGGCTGCGGTCGCCACGATGCGCTGGATCGTCCGGTCGGCGAGCGACTCGACGCGCGCGAACGGGTTGGTGCCGGTCAGGAACAAGACCTCCGACTTGTAGACGTTGCCGACGCCGGCGAGCGCTTTCTGATCCAGAATCGCGACACCGATCTCTTGCTCGCCGCGGTCGCGCAGCCGCCCCGCCGCTTCCGCTACGTCGAACCCGTCGGCCAGCGCGTCGGGGCCGAGGCGGGTCAGCCGCATGCTCTTGCGCAGCTCGTGCGGCGTCAGCAGCTCGGCCGACATCGGCGAGAAGCACACGGCGACGACGTCGTTCGCAGTGATCACGATCCGCGCACGCGTGCGCGGCTTGCGCCAGCGCGTGGAGGTGCGATACAGGTGCCACGAGCCGCGCATGCCCATGTGGGTGTGCAGCGTCGCGCCACTCTCGAAGCGCATCAGCAGATGCTTGCCTCTCGCTTCGACGCCCAAGAGGCGCTGGCCGACGATGCCACCGGTCGAAACGCGGCGCGCCAGCGCGTCGATCGCCGACTCGAAAGCGCTGACGGACCGGCCGGCGAGCGCCGTATTCAGCATCTCGGCCGTACGCCGGATCGTGTCGCCTTCGGGCATGCCTTGGAGAGCCTACCTCCGGCCCGCGATCCTCTAGAATCGCGGCGTTCCAGAGGAGATCCTATGAAGCCTGCCGTGTCCATGGCGTTGTCGGCCGTTCTGG
>CAZVOI010000751.1:0-2018 GCA_964628275.1 uncultured Acidobacteriota bacterium
CCTCTCGAACTCGCGGTTCTCGAGCGCGTGGTCCTTGCTCAGGAATAGCTCCAGCGCCACCAGCATGCCGAGCATCTCCTCCTTGTTCACCTTCAGGCCCCGGCCCACCGTGTTGCCGTTGGGGGGCGCGTTGAGACGGGCAGCCTCGATCAGGTGCTTGCGGCCCAGCAGGAGACCCGCGCTCTGCGGCCCGCGGATGCCCTTGCCGCCCGAGATCGCCACCAGGTCGAAGCCCATGCCGGTGTACTTCCAGAAGTTCTCGACCGGCGGCACGTCGGCGGCCGCGTCGTTGAAGGTGGGGATGGCGTGTTTCTGGCCCAGCCGGACGAACTCCTCGTCCCGGATCTGGCCTTCAGGCGTCGCGGCGTTGTAGAAGAACAGCATCGCCGTCTTCTCGCCTATCGCGCGCTCCAGCTCTTCCGGAGTCTCCACCTCCACCAGCCGCACCCCGCAGTTGCGAACGGCATGCTCGTAACCGAAACGGTGAGCTTTCTGGATGATGACCTCGCTCTTCATGCCGGCGAGGTCGGGAAGATCGACGATCTTCTGCGGGTCCTTGCCCGTGAGGACCGCCGCCGTGCCCAGGGTCAGGGCCGAAGCGGCGCCGGACGTGACCATGGCCGCTTCGCTCCGGACGAGCGTTGCGATCCGCTCGCCCACCTTGTCGTGGAGCTCGTCGAGCATCACGAAGTGCTTGGAGGCGTATTGGATCGCCTCCATCACTTCGGGCGGCATGAGCGAGGCGGTCATGGCGGTATAGGTCCCCGCCGCGTTGATGAAGGGGCGAACGCCCAGCTCCCGGAAGTAGTCCTTTCCGCGCCCTCGGGCCTGGGCCGCCACGGCCGGTGCGGCGCCCGCCGCGCTGAAGCCTCCCACGAGCGGCACCGCCGAGAGGGTCTCGAGGAAACGTCTTCGGCTGCTCATCGGGCTACCCCCCCACCTGTTTTCACGATTGGTGCGGGCTCAGAGTAGTTTGACTTAACCGGCAGACGCAACTATAAGCAGCCAACACTTTCCCTGTCCGTGACGTGACGCCGCGGGGTGTCGGCTCGAGCCCGGAGCCTCGAACCGAAGAGACCGTACCAGGAAGCGAGGGTGTGAAGATGATCCGTCGAGTGTCGATGTCCCTGATCCTAGGCCTGTCGATCGCGACCAACGGCTGGGCGCAGCTCGCGTCTCAAACCGCGCTGGTCGGCACTGTGACCGACGCGGCCGGTCTCGCGGCGCCCGGCGCGCAGGTGGTCGCGGTCAACCTCGGCACCAAGGACACCTACGAAGCGACCACCAACGCAGAGGGCTACTACAACATCCAGTTTCCGCGAGCCGGCAAGTACGAGATCACGATCTCGCTCGCCGGCTTCAGCACGTTCCGGACCACGGGCGTCGAGCTTTCTACCAACCGGGTGGTGCGCACGAATGCCACGCTGCAGGTTGGCGCCCTCACGGAGGCCATCAGCGTCGACGCCCAGGTGCAGTCGCTCGACACCGACCGTGCCACGATCTCGGCGACGGTCGGCGAGCGCGCGATCGTCGAGCTGCCGGTCCGGCAGCGCAACGTCTGGACCCTGGCGAGCACGACGCCGGGCGTCCTGGCCGGGCTCACCCAGGACATCGGCCTGGCCTTTCATGGCGCGGGGCAGCGCCACATCCAGAACAGCCTGTCGCTCGACGGCATCAACGCCTCGTCCAACCTGTTGGCGATGACCAGCATGCGCCCGATCGCCGAGGCCGTGAACGAGGTCCAGGTCCAGACCGGCAGCACCTCGGCCGAGTACGGCGCCTACCTGGGCGTCCACATCAACGTGGTCACCAAGAGCGGCACCAACGCCCTCCACGGCTCGCTCTTCAGCTTCTTCGAGGACGAGTCGCTCGACGAGCGCGGCTACTTCGAGAACCCGGCGAACCCGAAGAACCCGCGGAATCGCAAGCAGTTCGGGGCCGAGCTCGACGGCCCGCTCGCGATCCCGGGCGTGTACAACGGCCGCGACAAGACCTTCTTCATGCTCGCGTACGAAGGC
>CAZVOI010000752.1:0-1912 GCA_964628275.1 uncultured Acidobacteriota bacterium
TTCTTCCCTCTGAGGCGATCTGGCGAGAAACGAGATACTCCTTCAACGGGTGAGGGTATCCCGGTCGAAACGGCTCTTCAATCGCCGATGACCAGCCTTAGTCGTCCACCCGCAGCACCGCCAGGAAGGCTTCCTGCGGGATGTCGACGGTGCCGACGCGCTTCATGCGCTTCTTGCCTTCCTTCTGCTTCTCGAGGAGTTTGCGCTTGCGGGAGATGTCGCCGCCGTAGCACTTGGCGATCACGTTCTTGCGCAGCGCCTTGACGCTCTCGCGGGCGATCACGCGCGAGCCAATCGCGGCCTGGATCGCGACCTCGAACATCTGACGCGGGATGATCTTGCGCATCTTCTCGACGAGCGACTTGCCGCGCTCGTAGGAGGTCTCCTTGTGGACGATCAGCGACAGCGCGTCGACCGGGTCGCCGTTCACCAGGATGTCGAGCTTCACGAGCGGCGAAACCCAATAGCCGCTGAACTGGTAGTCGAGCGAGGCGTAGCCCTTCGAGGCCGACTTCAGCCGATCGTAGAAGTCGAGCAGGATCTCGTTCAGCGGCAGCTCGTACACGATCATCACGCGCGTGGTGGTGATGTAGTTGAGGCCCTTCTGGATGCCGCGCTTGTCCTGGCACAGCTTCAAGATCCCGCCGACGTGTTCCTCCTTGGTCAGGATCGTCGCGGTGATGATCGGCTCTTCGATGGTTTCGATCGAACCCGGGTCGGGCAGGCGGGCGGGTGAATCGACCTCGATCGTCTCGCCGTTCGTCTTCTTGACGCGGTAGCGCACCGACGGCGCCGTGATGATCAGCTCCAGCGTGAACTCGCGCTCGAGCCGCTCGGTGACGATCTCCATGTGCAGGAGGCCCAGGAAGCCGCAGCGGAACCCGAAACCGAGCGCCATCGACGTTTCGGGCTCGTAGAAGAAGGACGAGTCGTTGAGGCGCAGCTTCTCGAGCGCGTCGCGCAGCTCGGCGTACTGGTCGGCGTCCACGGGGTAGAGCCCCGCGAACACCATCGGCTTGATCTCTTTGAAGCCCGGCAACGCCTCGGGCGCCGGGTTCTTGGCGTCGGTGAGCGTGTCGCCGATCGCGACGTCGGAGACCTTCTTGATTCCCGCGACCACGAAGCCGACCTCGCCGGCCGAGAGCGACTCGACTGGAACGGGCTTCGGCGTGAACACGCCGAGCTGCTCGATCTCGTACAAGCCGCCCGACTGCATCAGCTTGACCTTCATCTTCGGCTCGAGCCGGCCGTCCTTCACGTGCACCAGGATCACGACCCCGCGGTACTGGTCGAACCAGGAGTCGAAGACCAGCGCGCGCAGCGGGCCATCCGGGTTGCCGGTCGGCGGAGGCATCCGCGTCACGATTGCTTCCAGGATCTCGTCGATGCCGATACCTTGCTTCGCCGACGCCAGGATCGCGTGCGCTGCGTCGATGCCGATCACCTGCTCGATCTGCTCCCTGGCCTTGTCGGGTTCGGCGCCGGGCAGGTCGATCTTGTTCAGCACTGGCACGATCTCGAGCTGGGCGTCCGCGGCCAGGTGCGCGTTGGCGAGCGTCTGCGCTTCGACACCCTGGCTCGCGTCTACGACGAGCAGCGCGCCCTGGCAGGCTGCGAGCGAACGGCTGACCTCGTAGGTGAAGTCGACGTGGCCGGGCGTGTCGATCAGGTTCAGGATGTAGTCGTGGCCGTCCTGAGCCTTGTAGTTGAGGCGCACCGAGTGCTGCTTGATCGTGATGCCACGCTCGCGCTCCAGGTCCATCGAATCGAGGAACTGCTCGGTCATCTCGCGCTTGGTCAACGCGCCGGTCCGCTCCATCAGGCGGTCCGACAGCGTCGTCTTGCCGTGGTCGATGTGGGCGATTATCGAGAAGTTGCGGATGTATTTCATGAAGGGACGGGGGGTGGAGGA
>CAZVOI010000753.1:0-3583 GCA_964628275.1 uncultured Acidobacteriota bacterium
CTCGCGGGAAGCGCTCGGCGACGATCCGGGCCACGACCGCGCCCGCGTTCTCCATCAGGACCGTCCCCGGAAGCCCGACGTGCTCGATCGCGTGCCGATCGGCCCGCCGCATCTCGTCGGCGGTGAGAACCGGAATCACACCAGGAATCTAACCCAGTTTGTGCTCACCGGAGAAACAGCACGCCCAGGACCAAGGCCGCAAAGGCGAGGCGGTACCAAACGAACGGCGCGTAGCTGCGCGTCCGCACGTACCGCAGCAGGAACCGGATCGCGACGAGACCCGAGACTGCCGCAGCCAGCATGCCGACGAGCACCGGTGTCATCTCGGCGCCGCTCCTGGCGAGTGCGGGTACCTTGACGAGGGCGGCGCCGGCGGTGATCGGCAGCGCGAGCAGGAAGCTGAAGCGGGCTGCGGCCTCGCGCTTGTGACCCAGGAACAGCGCCATGCTGATCGTGGCGCCCGAGCGCGATGTGCCGGGCACGATCGCGAGCGCCTGGGCGAAGCCGATCAGCAACGCGTCGCGCAGGGACACGACCTCGCCTTCGGACACCGATCCCGCCCGGCGGTCGGCCAGCCACAGCACGGCGCCCATCAGCGCCATCATGACCGACACGAGCGCGGGCGAGCGAAAGACGGTCTCGGCCCAGTCGTCGAGCAAGAGCCCGGCGACGGCGCCCGGCACCGTGGCGAGCGCGAGGTAGAACAGCAGCCGCGCGTCCGGGTCGGCGAGCGGACGGCCGGAGGCGAGGCCGCGCAGGCCGCCCTTCAGCAGCCGCAGCCAATCGCGCCAGAAGGCGAAGGCCACCGCCGCGAGCGTGCCGAGATGCAGCGCCACGTCGAACGCCAGCCCGCTGTCCGGCCAGCCGAGCAGGAACGGCACCACGATCAGGTGTCCCGAGCTGCTGATCGGCAGGAACTCGCCCGCCCCCTGCAGCACCCCGAGCACGGTCGCGCGCAGCGTGTTCATGCGCCCTCCCCGCGTTGACGCCGCGCGAGCGCGGGTGCTAGCCTCGCTTCGTCTTCGTCCTGCCCTCGCCCGGGAGCTCCAGACATATGAACTTCGCCTCCGTGAACGGAACCATCGTGCCCGCCGAGGAGGCACGCGTCTCGGTGCTCGACAACGGCTTCGCTTTCGGCGACAGCGTCTACGAGGTGATGCGCACGTACGACGGGCTCGTCTTCGAGCCCGGACGGCACTTCCGCAGGCTGCGCGCCTCGGCCGGTCGCCTCGGCATCGAGGTGACGGCCACCGACACCGAGCTGCTGGGCCAGGTCGAAGCCCTGCTGGCCCGCGCCGGAAGCGGCGAGTCCTACGTGCGGATCATCGTCTCGCGCGGGGTCGGGGACTGCTCCTACGACTTCACGCGCATCACGGGCCCGACCGTCGTGATGATCCAGAAGCCGCTTGCGTCCCCTCCCGCCCGTCACTACGAAGAGGGCATCCGCGTGGCCGCCGTCGGCGTCCGCCGCAACCACCCGCGGGCGCTCGACCCCGCGATCAAATCGGGCAACCTGCTCAACAACATCCTTGCGCTGCGCGAGGCGCAGGCGCGCGGCTGCGACGAGCCGCTGCTGCTCAACCACGAGGGCTACCTGACCGAGGGCGCGAGCACCAACCTGTTCATCGTGGTGGAGGGGGCGTTCCTGACTCCCCCGCTCTCCGCGGGCATCCTGCCCGGGATCACCCGAGCGGTCGTGATCGAGCTTCTGGCTAGTCTCGGGCTCCCTTGCCACGAGAAGCCACTCCAGCTCGACACCCTGCTCGCCGCCGACGAGGCGTTCCTGACCAGCACCACGCGCGAGGTCATGCCGGTGCGCCAGGTGGACGACTCGCCGATCGGCGACGGCCGGCCGGGCCCCTACACCTGCCGGCTGATGGACGCCTTCCGCACCTACGCGCCCGCTCATTGCGGCCAGGCGGCCCTCACTGCCGCCGCCATCCCGTCCGCCCGAACCAGCGGCTGAGCTCCTCGCGCGGCACCCGCACCATCGTCGGGCGGCCGTGCGGGCAGAGCGTCGGGTGCGTGGTGCGGAAGAGATCGCGCACGATCGCGCTCATCGGCTCGGCGCCCAGCGGCTGCCCGGCCCGCACCGCGGAGTGGCAGGCGATCGTCGCGGCCAGCCGGTCGCGAGTGCCCGCGACGGCCCACTCGGCCGCCTCCCGCTCCGCGAGGTCCTTCAGGATCGTGGTGAGCGCCGGCCCCGGGTCGCGCGTCCCGAGCACGGCCGGCACGGCCCGCAAGCGCGTGGCCGAACCGCCGAAGGGCTCGACGTCGAAGCCCAGCTCCCGCAGCGCCTCGAGGTGCGCCTCCAGCACGGGACGCAGCGCGGGGGCGAGCTCGACGACCGCGGGCGACAGCAGCCCCTGCGACTCCACGAGCCGCCGCCCGGCCCGTTCGAGGAGCTGCTCGAAGCGGACCCGCTCGTGGGCCGTGTGCTGATCGACCAGCAGCAGCTCCTCGCCGTCGCTCGCGACGATATAGATCAGCCGGTGCTGGCCGAGCACGACGGGCACGGGAGCGTCCAGTGGCGGCGCTGGGGCACCCTCGGCGACGAGCGACGCGCCCCCTCCCCCTGGCATGGGCCATAGCCGACGCGACTCGGGCGCCTCCCCCCGCGCCAGGAAGACCGAAGTGGCCGCAGCCGCACGGGCCGCCACGCCCTCGCCCGACGTTGCCGCGAGCGCGACCGCCGGCACCTCGCGCACCCCCGCAGACAGCCCATCCCGCACCGTCCGCTCGACGGCGGAGAAGACCGTGCGCGGGTCCGCGAAGCGCACCTCCGTCTTCGCGGGGTGTACGTTCACGTCCACGAGGTGAGACGGAAGCTCCACGAAGACGAACGCCTCGAAGCCGCGGTCCCCCGCTCCCGCCCCCCGGTACGCCTCCAGCACCGCCTTTGAAAGTGCCCGGTCGCGCACCGCCCGCCGGTTGACGAAGAGCCGCACGCTGGGCCGCGGCGGCCGCGGGCGGTCGGGACGCGAGACGAAGCCCCGAACCGTGGCCCACTCCGAGCCGCCCTCGACCGGCACCAGGTCCTCCAGCATCTTCGCGCCGAAGACCTGGAACAGCCGCGCCGCGAGGCCGTCCACGGGCGGCGTCTCGATCACCGTCCGCCCGCCGGAGCGGAGCGAGAAGCCCGTCTCCGGCCGTGCCAGGGCCAGCAGCGTCACGGCCTCCGCGACGTGCGAGGCCTCGGTCGACGCCGAGCGCAGGAACTTGCGGCGGGCCGGCAGCGTCCCGAAGAGATCGCGCACCTCGACCGTCGTCCCGCGCGGGTGGCCCACGTCGCGCAGGTGGCGACGGCGGCCGTGGGCGACCTCCACCTCGGTGCCCGCCGTCTCGCCTTCGGCCCGCGTCCTCACCACGAGCTCCGACACGGCCGCGATCGACGGCAGCGCCTCGCCGCGGAACCCGTGCGTGGAGATCCGCTGCAGGTCGTCGAGCTCCCGCAGCTTCGACGTCGCGTGCCGCTCGAGCGCGAGCTCGGCGTCGGCGCGGTTCATGCCGTGCCCGTCGTCGCGCACCCGCACCAGCGTCGTCCCGCCATCCTCGATCTCGACGTGCACGGAGCGCGCCCCCG
>CAZVOI010000754.1:0-2868 GCA_964628275.1 uncultured Acidobacteriota bacterium
ACCCGGACTCGATCCGGCTCGAAGCGATCCGACGGGAGGACGAGCATGCCGGTACGCGCGCACGACTCCTCGCGACGTGCGGGAGCATCAGGATGGTGCTGCAGGTGGACATCGGTGTGGGGGACGCGGCCTGGCCACCGCACTTCTTCGACGTCCATCACCTGGCAGGGCACTGGGGATTCGAAGGAGCGGTGCTCGGCGAGTCGATCCGACGTACGTTCGCCAAGCGCGGGACTCCTTTCCCCGAAGACGAGCCGGTAGGGCTGACCGAGGCTTATTGGGACGATCCGTCGAGGGCGGCCCAGATTCGCGCATTCGCGCGCCGCGCGGGGATCCAGCTGAGTCCAACAGCGGCGAGCGAGATCCTCCCGTTGCTTCGCGCCTTCCTGCTGCCGATTCTGGACGAGGTGAGGCGAGGGACGCGGAACCTCGGGCCCTGGCCGGCGGGTGGGCCGTGGCGCTGAGAGGACGACTGCTTCATGGCTTTCGCTCCTGGGCAACCAGCTCACCGTTGTGGTCGCCGGCCGAGCCGAGGTCGACGTCGGCGATACCGGCGCGCGCGCAGAAGCTCCGCCAGGCCTCCACCGCCTCGGGGCCCTGAGCCAGGCGCTCGCGCAGGCTGAAGACCTCTACGCGCTCTCCGACGCCGACCAGGGCGGGTGGCAAGGCCGGGTGGCTCTCGACGGTGAACCCGGCGTGAGAGAGGACGAGGGCCAGGGCTGCGCCGACCGCGGTGTCCGCGACGTCGACAGGGTTGACGTCGGGCGGGGCGCTCGTCACCATGCGTCCGATCGACTCCCAGTCGAGCTCCGGGAGCGACGCGGGCGTGACGCCGTGAAGGGCCTTGCGGACCTCGCGGGCGAGTCTTCGCCAGCTCGGCAGCCACACCCGGGTGCCGACTTCGTCCCAGCCGAGGGGAGTCAGGGCCGGCAGGTCCGGTGCGATGTTCAGGCTCAGGCCGGTCTCCTGCGCCGACCGGTCGCTCTTCCTCACCGCGATGTCGATCAGCCGGCCCTCGAGGGCGGGCAACTCGTCCAGGAGCGAGAGGGCCGCGGGACCGGGTTCGCGCTCGGTGCTCGACGGGTCCACGCCGAGTGCGGCCAGGCGGTCGGGGAGCGGCGGGTGGGTGTCATACGGGTCCGGCTCGTCGGGCTGGGCTTCTGCCTTCTCGCTCTCCGCCACCTTCGCGACAACCCACGGGTCTTTCAGGAAGGCGTCGAATCCGGCAGCGAGCGGCGGGACGAAGCCCGCCGAGAGCACCGGCTCGACCGCGCCGTGCCAGTAGGGAACGAAGGCCATGCCCGCGGTGTGCGTCTCGCGCAGGCCGCTCGCGAGGGCGCGGGCGCCGGCGACACTCGCGGCCAGGCGGTCCGCCAGCACCTCCTGGTGGCGCGAGACGGCGTGGGTGACGCGGAAGAAGAGGTTCGCGTACCAGACGAAGGGCAGGGTGAGGGCCTTGGAGTGGTCCTGCAGGTCTTCGACGGTGCGGACGAGGGCCGCGCTCGTCTTGTAGATCCACGGACCGATCGCTACGTCGCCGCCGTGGAAGTGGCCGAACTCGTGCGCGACCACGCCGCGGAGCTCGGGCACGTTGAGCGCCTGTAGCAGGGGCAGGCCCAGGCCCATCACGCGCCGGCTGCCGAAGCCCATGAAGCCGCCGCGGTGGCCGACCCAGGCGTTCACGTCGGGGACCAGGTAGACCTCGGCGGGCGCCACCTGCCGGACGGCGGCGGCCACGCGGCGGATCTCAGCGAACAGGCGCGGCTGCGTCTCCGGAGTGAGCTGCGGCCCGGGGGGCTCGAAGCGGTCGCGGCGCGGCAGCATCGACTTGAGGATGACGAACGCGCCGACGGCGCAGAACAAGCCGACCTTGAAGGCGAGGCCGGTGGACACGCGGGCCACCATCACCGGGATGACGACCAGGACGGCGACGACGGCCAAGGCGAGGACGTAGAAGCCCAGCATCAGGGCGATGGCCAGGGCGGCTCGCCAGGCGAGATGGGCCGTGCTGCTCACCGGGCGGTGAGTGTAGCGCCTTCCGGCGGCGGGCACGTGCTAGCCTGCGGCCTGTCGCTGGAGTCGCGCTTGGAGCTTCCCGCCGGGTCGGCGTTCGGTCCCTACCGTATCCTCGGCCCGCTCGGCCGCGGGGGGATGGCGTCCGTCTACCGGGCCCGCGATCCCGCGCTCGAACGGGACGTCGCGCTCAAGCTCCTGCCTGCGGAGTTCCTCCACGATCCAGCGTTCGCCGAGCGCTTCCGGCAGGAGGCGCGCGTGGCCGGCCGGCTCGACCACCCGCACATCGTGCCGGTGCACGCGTTTGGGATCGAGCAGGGTGCGCCGTGGATGGCGATGCGGCTGGTGACGGGCGGCTCGCTCGCCGAGCGGGTGCGGCGCGGGCCGCTCGCCCCCGCGCGTGGTGGCCGCTCTGCTGCGGGACGTGGCTCGCCCATCGCTTCGGGCGCCCGCCGGAGTAGCGCCGTCCCTGATGGCACAGTGATCAGCAGGAAGTCCGAGCTCAGCGGATCGCGCGCGTCTCGAGGTCGATCACGAACGCGTCGCCGAGTTCGCGGCGCCTGGTGCGGCAGGCACATCTTTTTGCGGCCATCTCGCTGGACACTGGCCGTCGCGTCACGCACGATGGCGGGATGCTGGATTGGCGGCGTAGAACGAGCGTGGTCGTGGCGGTGATGGGTCTCGGGGGTTGCTTCTCGGGGAATGCGACGTCGCCTACGGAGGCGACAGCCGCCGTGTCGCTCGCCGGCCCCACCTGGCGCGTCACCAGCATCAGCGGCCAACCCGTCCTCTCCGGGACGACGATCACGGCCGAGTTCTCGACTGAGGAGCGCGTGGCCGGCACGTCGGGGTGCA
>CAZVOI010000755.1:0-1621 GCA_964628275.1 uncultured Acidobacteriota bacterium
CTGGTTCGGCGTCAACCTCGACACCGGCAACTTCGCGGGCGATCCCTACGCCGGGCTCGAGCTCTTGGCGCCGCACGCCGTGATCGTCCAGGCGAAGACCTACTACGGCGGCGGCGAGTGGTACACGCTCGACCTCGACTATCCGCGCATCGCGGGCATCCTGAGCAAGGCCGGCTTCAAGGGCTGGGTCTCGCTCGAGATGGAAGGCAAGGAAGACCCGCTGACCGCGGTCCCGAAGAGCTACGACGTGCTGCGTCAGGCCTTCGCCGGGGTCCGATCGTGAACTGAAGCAGGCGCTTGCCGGCTTCGCCGGCGAGCCGGTTGTCGTCTAGGCTAGTGGGAATGCTCCGGAGGTTCCCATGACGCGTCTGCGCCTGTTCCTCGCCTTGGGTGTCGCCTGCCTCGTGGCCGCACCCCTGCTCGCGGCCGACTGGCCGCAGTGGCGCGGGCCGGAGCTGCGTGGCACGAGCCCGGAGACGGGCTTACCCGTGAAGTGGTCGATGAGCGAGGGCCTCGCCTGGAAGCTGGCGCTGCCGAGCGGCAGCGGCTCGACGCCGATCGTGAGCGGCGACCGCATCTATCTGAGCGTCGCCGAGGCCGACACGGTGTCGCTGTGGTGTCTCGACCGCAAGACGTCGGCCGCCCTGTGGAAGAAGCCGCTCGGCGCTTCCGCCGGACACGCGCACCGCAAGCACAACATGTCGACGCCTTCGCCGGTCACCGACGGCAAGCGCGTCTTCGCCATGACCGGCCAGGGCGCGCTCAAGGGATTCGACGCACAGGGCCAGGAGCTGTGGGCGCGCGACCTGCAAAAGGAGTACGGCCCGTTCGGCACCAACTGGGGCTACGGCAGCTCGCCGCTGCTGCACGAAGGCCTGCTCTACGTGCCGGTGCTTCACGGCATGAAGACCGACGAGCCGTCGTACCTGCTGGGCGTGGAGGCAGCCACGGGCAAGACCCGGTTCCGTGTGGAGCGCGTGACGAAGGCGCACACCGAGTCGCCCGACGCCTACACCACGCCGACCCTCGCCCGGCGCGGCCAGAAGGTCGAGATCGTCGTCAGCGGCGGCGACGTCGTCACGGGTCACGACCCCGCGAGCGGGAAGGAGCTCTGGCGCGCGAACGGCCTCAACCCCACCGACCATCCGTTCCAGCGCATCGTGGCCTCGCCGGTCGCAGCGGGCGATCTCGTCGTGGCGCCCACGCGCGTCAAGCCGATGCTGGTGCTCCGGGCCTTCGGCAGCGGCGATGTGACGAGTAGCGCGCTCGTCTGGTCCTTCGACAGCGGACCCGACGTGCCCACGCCCGCCACCGACGGCACGCTGCTCTACGTCGTCCGGGACAACGGTGTCCTCTACGCTCTGGACCTCGCGACCGGCAAGGTCCACTACGGTCCCGAGCGCCTGCACGCCGGCACCTACAGCTCCTCGCCGCTCGTCGCCGACGGCAAGCTCTACCTGACGAGCGAGGACGGCGTCACGAGCGTGGTGAAGGCGGGAACCGCGTTCGAGCTCCTCGCCGAAAACGCGCTCGACGGCTTCACGGTCAGCTCGCCCGCCGCCGCCTCGGGCCAGCTCTTCATCCGCACCGCCAGCCACCTGTACGCGATCGGGGCGCCGAG
>CAZVOI010000756.1:0-5334 GCA_964628275.1 uncultured Acidobacteriota bacterium
CGCCACGAAGCTGGCCCCGAAACCGAAGCCGACGATCTGCAGCGGCACGTGCTCGTAGTCCTGCATCCCGCCGAAGAAATAGAAGAGCCCGCCCACTCCCAGGAGGCTCATCGACACCACCGACAGCCCGCTGACCGCGCCGGCGCGCAGCGCCATCTGCAGCGCCTTGTTGAGGCTGGTCATCGCCGCCGCCGCGGTGCGGACGTTGGCACGGATCGACACGAACATCCCGATGTAGCCGGCGATCGCGGAGCACAGCGCGCCCGTGAAGAACGACAGCGTCACCTTCCAGGCCGTGCCGGCGCCCATCTCGGCGATGTTCGGCACGTTCCGGTTGTAGTAGTAGAAGCCGAAGATGGTCGCCGCCGCGGCGACCGACAGCACCCCGATCGTCCGGTACTGGCGCGACAGGAACGCCTCGGCGCCTTCGCGGATCGCGTCGGAGATCTCGCGCATCTCGGGCTTGCCCGGATCGGCGCTCAGCACGTGCCTCGCCAGGAGCCCGGCCACGATCAGCGAAAACACGCTGATCGCGAGGACGAGCGGAAGCACCATGGAAACCATCGATGAACTCCTATGAAATCGTCTGGGTCGCGCGATAAGCGCGAAAAAATGCCCGTCGCGGGGCCGCACAATGTAGCGGGGCGCGCTCCGATAAGTCAAGAAGCGGCAGGAGCTTTGATACGATCGACCGCCCGGTCGGTCGGCCACACCCCAAATCCAAGGAGACCATGGATTTCGTCTACACGTTGATCGACTTCATCCTGCACCTCGACAAGCACCTGGCCGAGATCATTCGCGACTACGGCGCCTGGACCTACGCGATCCTGTTCGCGATCGTGTTCCTGGAGACCGGCCTGGTCGTCACGCCGATCCTGCCGGGCGATTCGCTGTTGTTCGCGGCCGGCAGCTTCGCGGCGCTCGGCGCGCTCGAGCCGTGGACCCTGTTCGTGCTGCTCACTGTCGCGGCGATCCTGGGCGACACGGTCAACTACGCGATCGGCCACTACCTGGGCCCGAAGGTGTTCCATTTCCCGCGTTCGCGCTTCTTCAATCCGGATCATCTGAAGAAGACCCACGAGTTCTACGAGAAGTACGGCGGCAAGACGATCATCATCGCCCGCTTCGTCCCGATCGTGCGCACCTTCGCGCCGTTCGTGGCCGGGATCGGCTCGATGAGCTACGCGCGCTTCATCACCTACAACGTGGTCGGCGGCGTGCTATGGGTCGGCATCTGCGTCGGCGCCGGCTACTTCTTCGGCAACCTGCCGTTCGTGAAGAAGAACTTCACGCTGGTGATCTTCGCCATTATCGTGGTGTCGGTGTTGCCGGCCGTGATCGAAATCCTGCGCCACCGCGCCGAGTCGAAGCGGAAAAACGCCTAGGCTTCGCGAACCGCCCTACCCATGTTCATCGTTCCAGATACCCCTGCACCTGCACGAGCACGAGCCAGCCTGCGAAGAACCCGTAGAACACCGTCGCGAACATCAGCATCCCCAGCCGGAAGCCTCCCACGCGAAGAGCGGGCGGCAGCCCCCGTCGATTCAGCTGAATCAGCAGAATCGAGTAGACGAACATCACCATCCCGTTGAGGCAGGCGGCGATGACGAGCAGGAGCAGCGGCTGGTTGAAGCCGGAAAGCAGGATCACTGACCCGGCCGCGATCGTGCCCCACGCCACGAGAAAGTAGATGCGGCTCTCCGTCCATCGCTGGCTATGCTGCAGATACACGGTCTTGAGGACGTCGGCCACGATCCGCGAGATGTAGTCGATCGTGCCGAGCGCGACGAGGATCATCGAGAGCGAACCGAAGACCCAGAAGAACGTGCCGAACCAGGGCGCAACAATCGTCTTGAGCGCCTCGCCTTCGGCCTTGATGAACGCCAGGTTGGCCTGTCCCGAAGAGATGTTCTGGCCGAAGACCGTGGAGTAGGCCAGCGTCGAGAAGACCGTGATGGAGAACACGCAGATGAACCAGAACGAGACGAGCTGTTCCTTGTTGGCAACGATCCACCAGCCGCGGAAGCGCCTGAGGTTCTCGGCATCCTGACGCACCATCGAGCCAGTCGCCGGGGCCGCCGCCTCTTCACCGGTGATCGGTGAGACGATGCGCGGGATGTAGACGCCCATCCCGAAACCCTTGTCGCGAATCCAGTTGCTTTGCGCCAGGTTGTTGACTCCACCCGCCCCGGCGAAGACCAGCCCGCTAAGGATGAGCGAGATCGGAATCACGTTCGAGTCGGGAAGCCGGCCGAAGTTCGTGATCGCCTGCGGCAGATCGGCCCACGCCGACGGGCTGATTGCGGCGACGATCGCGACGGCGAGAAAGACGAGCGTCAGGCCGACCTTGAAGAACTGTGCGCGCTCCAGCGTCTGGTAAACGATGGGAGACGTGGTCAGCGCGATACCTGAGGCAACGAGAATCCCGATTGTGATGAGCGGCACGTCACCGCCGCCCATCAGGAACGTCAGGATCGTCACGCCGCTCGTCGCCCACCCCGGCCACATGTTCGGCAGGATGGTGAACAGGCAGAACAGCACACCCCACGGCTTCCAGAAGCGCACGAAGCCGGAGACGGCTGTCTCGCCGGTGGCGAGCGTGTAGCGCTCGATCTCCATGTTGAGGAAGTACTGCACGGTGACGCTGAGCATCGCGGCCCAGAGAAACCCGGTCCCGACGGTCGCCGTCATGAAGGGCCAGATGATGTACTCACCGGAGCCCACGCCAAGCCCGGCAAGGATGACGCTCGGCCCCAGCACCTTGCTCAGGGACAGCGGTTCGGGCATGTCCCGGTACGGCATCGGCGGCAGGTTGCCGTTCCGGGTGGCATCGAAGTAGTCGGGGGAAGTCACTCCAGGCTCACTTGTCTGTTGTGTGATCACGGGGCGATACTAGCCGGTCTTGCGCTGCGCAAGACCGCTAGAGTCCCAACTCCTTCCGCCGCGCCATCGTGCTGCCGGAGCTTCTCGCGTGTGTGCGGCCCGTCCTCGGTCCAGACATCAAGCTGAGCAGCCTGAATGCACGCTCGGCCGATCCGCACACAGATGTCGGCCAGCCGCGGCAACCTGACGCTCACCATCGTCTGCTTCATGGTTGCGTTCTCGGGCTGTTCCTGCTGGGCCTGGGGAACAAGGCGCCGAAGGCGTAAGCCAGCCGGCGCAAGAAACGCGCCCAAAGCGCTCGAATCGCGCAGAGAAAGCGTCGCGGCGGACGAAATCCGGCCAAAACGCCCGATCGGGCCGAGCCGCCGCGAGGCCCGGTTCGTGCACTGAGCATCGCCCTCTGAGGTGCTCGAATGCGTCTCACAACCGTCGCCGGAATCGCCCTGACGCTGTCGTCGTTCTCGGCAGCGGCCCAGCCCGAACCCAGGTTCGGCGCGTACATGATCGCGGGCTCAGCCGCGGGCGGCGACCAGACGGGGGCCGCCGCCGGCGGCGTGTTGGCGTACGAGCTGACGCGACGGTTGTCGGTCGAGGTGAGCGGCGCCTACCTGGACCGCGGGCCCGGCATCTCCGCCGTTCCCGTGTCGGCGGCGCTCGCCTTCGATCTGCTTCCCGGGAACCGGCGGCTGACGCCGTTCCTGGTGGCGGGGGCGGTCTGATGCGCAGCTCGTTCGACCTCAGCCATGCCCGCTTCGACGCGCGCAGCCCGGAGCGTTCGTCGGTCGTCCAGCCGGGCTCGCAGCCGGGGACCGGCATCGTCGTCTGGGTCGACGGGACGCTGCCGGAGTTCTACTCCGACCGGCTGAGCGAAGACCTGACGGGTGAGACGCGGCTCACCGGCACGGTGGGCTATACCGACCCGGCGCTGGTGGGCGGCGGCGGCCTGCGTTTCTCGTTGGGGCCGAAGGGGGACCTGCGCGCCGATGCTCGAGCGATCACCGCGTGGCACTCGGGCCGGCACCAGACGCTGGGCGTCTACACGCTGCAGCTCGGGCTGCGCTTCTAGCGGCGTTCAGGGCAGACTTCGAGCCGACGGCCGCGTTGCCAGCCGTCCTCCACCGACGGCATCTTCGTGACGATGTCGCTCGCGCTCGAAGCCATTTCGCTGTCGCCGACGAGCCGCTACCAGCTCCGCCGCTCGAGTCGCGGCACCGCGTCGAAGTGCTCGTCGCGGCTGAGCACGGGCAGGCGATGCTGCAACGCCAGGGCCGCGATCCACGCGTCGTTGGCCGGAATCGGACGCCCCGACTGCTTGAGCGCCACGCGCAACGCCGCGTACGTCTCGGCAGTTTCTTGCGTGACCGCGAGGACGTCGAAATGATCGAGGTGAGAGTCGAGCCACGCAACATACTCGGCGCGCCGCCTGGATTGCGCGATGCCGTACCGGAACTCGCCCAGCACGATCACCGGAATCGCCGCGCGCGGCTCCCGCCGCAGGATCTCGCCGAGCCCCGCGTCTCCGTCCACGAAGGCCGACAACGCGTTGGTGTCGAGGATCACACCCTGTCTTCGGGCTCTATGACCTCGAAGGCCTCGTGAATGCGGGCCTGGATGCGTTTCGTCTCCGAGCGAAAGCGGCGCAGCTTCCCGAAACCCTTCATCCACTCGGGATCGCCGGAGGCGGCGCCTTTCTTGGACCTGAGCTTGTCTTGAAGCGCCGAATTCACGAACTCCTTGAGCGACTGGCCACGCGCGGCGGCACGGGACTTGATCTCGCGGAACATCCGATCCGGGATCTCGAGCGTCGTCTTCATACGACCCATAATACCATATTTATGGTGGACGGCGTCGTTGCCAAGGCGACGATCTCGCCACAGGCGTCGAGCCCGGAACGCCGGATGATCTGATGCAGCGCCTCGAGCGCCAGCTGAGGAACAACTCGCGCAAGGTCTGGCGCGTCGAGCAGGCGGCCAAGGGGACTACCCACAGTGGCAGTGGTTCCCACTGCGGCCCCTGGCGCTGGAGTAGTCGGCCTACTCGACGGCCCCTCGTCCTCGCAATGTTTCACCACATATGCATGATTAACCGTATGCCGCCCGACGGATTGGTTGGTTCAATTGGGCTGAGGGTGCACTCGGCTACTCGGAACCGAGCCCCGCGTGGATGGTGACGCGCGTGGTCGCAATCGCCAGCGTGCGGCTGGCGCGGCGGAACGTGACCTTGACGTCGTAGTCGCCTGGCCTCCCGTAGGCATGGCGCGTCAGGAACTGGCGCTCCAGAGCCATCCCCTCGGCGAAGGGCTCGCAGTCTCCTTGGCGTGAGCTCTTGGACCCGTCCCCGAAGTCCCACTCCACGTCGGGACAATAGAAGTCCTCGTGCTCGTCGCCGCCCTGGAGCTGCGCGACCACCAGGACGCTGACGGGCCCGAACGCCATCCGGGGAGAGGCTCTG
>CAZVOI010000757.1:0-10091 GCA_964628275.1 uncultured Acidobacteriota bacterium
CGGGCAGGGCGCTCATGTCGGGCGCGTCACGAATCACCGCGGCCAGGACCTCCGTCACATCGCCGCCCGCGAAGGCGCGTCGTCCGGTGAGGATTTCGTATAGGACCACACCGAAGGCCCAGATATCCGTCCGCTTGTCGACAGCCTTGCCGCGGGCCTGTTCGGGGCTCATGTAGGCGGCGGTGCCGAGGATCATGCCCGCCTCGGTCATGTGACGCGAGATGGTGGGTGAGTGCGACAGTTGCGAGTGGGTCGCCGAACTGGCGGGGTCGCCCTCGAGCGCCTTCGCGAGCCCAAAATCGAGGATCTTCACTCTGCCATCCGGCGTGACCTTGACGTTCGCGGGTTTGAGGTCGCGATGGATGATGCCGTGCTCGTGGGCTTCTTCGAGTCCCGCCGCGATCTGCTTGGCGATGGCGATCGATTCGTCCGCGGGGATCGCGCCGCGCTTCAGGCGCTCGGCCAGATCTTCCCCTACGACCAACTCCATGGCGAGGAAATGCACGGTCGAGCCGTCGGGAAGCGTCGCGCTCTCGAACCCGTAGACGTGCGCGATGCTGGAATGATTCAGCGACGCGAGCAGCTTCGCCTCGCGTTCGAAACGAGCCAGGCGTTCGCGGTCCTGGGCCCACTCGGAGGGCAGTACCTTGATGGCCACCCCACGGTCGAGCTTGGTGTCCCGGGCGCGAAAGACCTCTCCCATCCCGCCCGCGCCGATCGCCGCGGCGATTTCGTAGGGACCGAGGCGCGTTCCGATCAGCAGCGGCATCTCGTGCTGGAGTCTAGGGGATCGCGAGATGGCATCGAGGAACCCGCCCTACGAATCGGCCGATCCCGGACGCTGGCATCACGCGATCGGGCTGACCGGTCCCGCGATCGCGGAATCCGCCTCGTGAATCGTGCAGGCTACACTCCGGGCGCCATGACACTCGCGCCCGGCGCGCGCCTCGGAGCCTACGAGATCACGAGCGCCATCGGCGCGGGCGGGATGGGCGAAGTGTTTGGCGCGCGGGATACGAAGCTGAACCGCGACGTCGCGATCAAGGTCCTGCCGGCGGCCCTGGCCCAGGATTCCGAGCGGGTAGGCCGCTTCCGCCGCGAGGCCCAGATCCTCGCCACGCTGAATCACCCCAACATCGCCGCCATCTACGGCCTCGAGGAGAGCGCCGCTTCGCCCGGCTCAGCACGAGCAGACTCGGGACAGGCGGCGGTCGTGGCGCTGGTGATGGAGCTCGTGGCGGGCGACGATCTTGCGCAACGCCTGCTCGGCGGCGCCATCCCCGTCGATGAAGCCCTCGCGATCGCGAAGCAGGTCGCCGAGGCGCTCGAAGAAGCTCACGAGCATGGCATCGTGCATCGCGATCTCAAGCCCGCGAACATCAAGGTCACGCCCGAAGGCAAGGTCAAGGTCCTCGATTTCGGCCTGGCCAAGGCCCTCGAGGGAGAGCGCGGCGGCGCGAGCTCGCAGCTCTCGCATTCGCCCACGATGTCGCGCCACGCCACGGAGGCGGGCCTGATCCTCGGCACCGCGGCGTACATGAGCCCGGAGCAGGCGCGCGGCAAGGCCGTCGACAAACGCGCCGACATCTGGTCGTTCGGCGTGGTGCTGTTCGAGATGTTGACCGGCAAGCGTCTCTTCGCCGGCGAAACGGTGAGCGACACCCTGGCGGCGGTCCTGCGAGAGGAAGTCCCGTGGCCAAGCCTGCCGGCCGAGACGCCGCTCGGCGTGACTCAGCTCCTGAAGCGTTGCCTCGCCCGCGATCCGCGTCAACGCCTGCGCGATATCGGTGAAGCGAGATTCGCGCTAGCCGCGGCCGAGGCTCCGGAGTCACTCGCCGTGCCACGACGACGTGTTCTGCCCGCGGCGATCCTGGTGGGCGCCGTCTCTGTGGCCCTGGGCGTGCTCGCGGGCCGAAGCCTGAAGGCCGGCCCTCCCGCCGAGTCCGCTCTCACCTGGCTGTCGGTCCTGCCCCCGCCGAGCGGCTTCAGAGACAGGGTCGACCCGGCGCTCTCTCCCGATGGGCGGACTCTAGTGTTCGCCGCACCGGGGCGTTCGGGGACGCCGGTTCTGTGGCTGCGCGATCTAGGATCGCCCACCCTGCGCGAGATCCTGGGGAGCGACGACGCAATGCAGCCGTTCTGGTCCCCGGACGGCCGGTGGATCGCTTTCTTCGCTCACGGCAAGCTGAAGAAAGTCTCCGTCTCCGGCGGCTCGCCGGAAATCCTGGCCGATGCGCCCGCGGGCCGGGGCGGCACGTGGAATGCGGGCGGTGACATCCTGTTCACACCGACCTCATTCGTGCCTATCCATCGAAGCACGGCGGGCGGAGGGCCCGCGACGCGGCTTGCGCTCCCGGGCGATCCGCCGAACCTGATGGAGCGCCGGGCGTACGCTCACTTCCTTCCCGACGGGCGCCACTTCCTTTTCAGCCGGGGCGATTCGATCGTGGTGGGCGCACTCGGTTCGAACGAGGTCAAAGAGATCCTCCCGGTCGGGTCGAAAGCGGCCTACGCAAAGGGCCACCTGTTCTTCGTCCGGGACGGAGACCTCTTCGCTCAGCCCTTCGACGTCGATCGCCTGGCTACAGGCGGCGAGGCGCTGAAGGTCGCCGACAACATCGGATGGAGCGGCGACACGGCCACCGGGTTCGCGTTCGCGGTTTCTCCGTCCGGCGTGATCGCCTACTGGGACCACAGTCTCATAGACCTCACCCAACTCACCTGGCTCGATCGGGCGGGGCGCACCCTCGGGACTCTGGGTGAGCCGGCCGAACATCAAGGCATCGCCCTCTCGCCGGACGGCCGTCAGGTCGCAGTCGAAATGCATGAGTCGAAGGGAGGCCGGGTTTCGGTGTGGCTCATCGATGTAGCAACGGGAACGCGGTCGCGTTTCACCACCTACAAGGGCTGGACCGGCCTTCCCCTGTGGTCGGCCGACTCGAAGCGGCTCCTGGTCACCGACTTCAGCGATCAATTCCACATCCTGCCCATTGACGGGGGCCCGGTCCGGGAGATCAAAGTCGGAGCGGGAGCCAAGTGGCCGACAGCCTGGTCCCGAGACGAAAGCGTGATCGTCTTTACCGAGAACCGAGACACACGAGACATCAGCATGGTCCGAACCGATGGCAGCGCTCCCGCGCTCTACCTCCGCACACCCTTCCTGGACCAGGAGGGACGGCTGTCGCCGAACGGGGCCTGGCTCGGCTATTCCTCCACAGAAACCGGCAGCAGCGAGGTCTACATCCAGTCGTTTCCGAACCCAGGAAGGAAAGTCCGGATCTCCCCGAACGGCGGCAATCAGCCCGTCTGGCGTGCGGATGGGAGTTCGCTCTTCTATCTCTCCCGCGAGGGGAGCTTCATGGAGGTGGAACTGAGCGCCGAGCCGAGCGGTCTCGGAGTTCGCGGAGCCCGTGCTCTGTTCCAGGCCCCGCCCGTCCGCACCGCCCAGGCTGTGGACCGCACCCAGTACGCCGTCTCCAAAGATGGCCAGCGGTTCCTGTTCAACATACCCGTAAAGGACGAATCGCCCCGCGCCATCACCGTGATCCTCAATTGGAAACCGGACGCGAAGCCTTGACACAAAGCCCTGGAAACGCGCTCCAATGCTGTGTGGTCAAAAGCGCGCTCGCCGCGCTCCTGGCCGGCGCATGGGCGGTCCCGGCTCGCGCCGTGGACGAAAGCATCGTCGTGCTGCCGTTCCGGAATGAGACGGATCGCAAGGACATCGACTTCTGGCGCGCCGGTTTCCAGGAACTGCTGATCCAGACGCTCGCGGAGCGCGGCGTGGCTGTGGCACGACGCGACGCCGTGGACGGCGCTTGGACCGAACCGGAATCGGAACACCTCGACCCGCAGAAAGAGAGCTTGCGGCTCCGCGGCCGCTTGCCCGCCAGCGTGCTCGTGACCGGGCTGTTTCGGATCGGGACCGACAGTGTCGAGCTGGTCGTCGAAGCGTGGCACGAGGCGCGGCAGAGCCGCATCAGCGCCGTGCATCAGGTGTCGGGGGAGGACGCGCTCTTCGACGCCGCGGACTTGCAAGCGGCGGCGATCGCCGACGGTCCGTTGCCGATCTCGGTCAAGGGCAAGAGCGGCGCGCGACCGACGCCGGAGGCTTTTCGCGACTTCGTGGCTGGCGCCGACGCCTTCCGCTCCAAGCAGAGAGCGGCGATGCTGCGCGCTATGGCGGCGTTCGAGAGGGCGATCTCCAGATCGCCCGAGTGGGCGCTGCCCTATCCCTATCTGCTCGCGGCGTACATCGAGGTCGGAGACAAACCCAAAGCGCTAAGCCTGCTCCCGCTCGCCCGATCCCGAGAGGAGGCGCTCGCAGCCCACGAGCGGACCTGGCTTCAGACCCTGGAACGGAATCTCGCGGCCGAACCATAAGACCCGCTTCCCGCGGCCAGGCCGCGGAGGTCGAAGATCGTCACCAGGCGGGCGCGGCGTGCTCGGTCGGGTCGCGGATCGGCTGCAGCAGCTGGCGCTCCGGGAAGAAACCCTCCGGCACCGGCGTTTGTGGATAGAGGCACGGCCATCCAATGAGTCACAGGACCCGCGTCGCTTCGATTAGACGATGGCTCTGGAACCGATCTGGAGGTGGCGGTTTCGCCCTTGACAGAAGTGTTCGGGAGGGGCGTAAGCTTTCGCCACCTCGAATAAGATCTCAGGTCTCACCCTAAGGAGAGAAATATGATGGATCGTCGCGAATTCTCGAAGATCATGGGCGCGGTGGCGGCCGGGATGCTGGCCGGCTCGCAGCTTTCCGCGCAGGACAAAAAGGCTGACGCCAAGGCCGACAAGCACATCTGTAAGGGGCTCAACTCCTGTAAAGGCACAGGCGCGTGCAAGACCGGCGATGCCGGCTGCGCGGGCAAGAACTCCTGCAAGGGCAAGGGTGGCTGCGCGGCTGCCGCGGCCAAGCACACCTGCTCGGGCAAGAACACCTGCAAGGGCATGGGCGGTTGCAAGACCGGCGATGCCGGTTGCGCGGGCAAGAACTCCTGCAAAGGCAAGGGCGGCTGCGCGGTTCCGGTGAAGGCCATGGAAAAGAAGGAAAAGGGTTCGTGCAGCGGCAAGTCGGGCTGCAAAGGCTTCTGATTCGAGCCAACGTCGTTTGACGGGAGGAGGCCACGGCGTGCCGTGGCCTCCGTTGTGTTCGAATCGACGATGACGACTTCCAGTAAACGCGCGGTGCATGGCAACCGCTGGGGCTTCAAGGACCTCGGCATCGGCGTCGGCCTGCGTAGCGTCCACTTCGGCGAGATCCTTGCCCGGCATCCCAAAGTCGATTGGTTCGAGGCCCTGTCCGAGAACTTCATGGACACGGGCGGCCGGCCGCTCTACGTTCTCGACCAGATCGCCGAGCGGTATCCAATCGTGCTGCATGGCGTCTCGATGTCGATCGGGAGCACGGACCCCCTGAACCTGGGTCACCTGGCCAAGCTCAAGACGCTCGCCAAGCGCGTGCGCGCGCACTGGGTCTCCGACCACCTGTGCTGGACCGGAGTTCTCGGTCGAAACACGCATGATCTCTTGCCGATGCCGTATACCGAAGAAGCGCTCGCACACACCGTGAAGCGGGTGCGGCTGGTTTCGGATCTCCTGGAACGACCGCTGGTTCTGGAGAATCCGTCTTCCTATATCGAGTTCAAGCACTCGACGATGAGCGAATGGGTGTTCCTGAAGCGGCTCGCCGAGGACGCCGACTGTGCGCTGCTGCTCGACGTCAACAACGTCTACGTGAGCGCGTTCAACCACGGCTTCGATCCTCGCGTGTACGTCGACGCGGTTCCCGCCGAGCGCGTCGTCCAGTACCACGTGGCCGGGCACACCCACAAGGGCACGCACATCATCGACACGCACAGTGACCATGCGCTGCCGGAGGTCTGGGAGCTGTATCGGCGGGCTTACGCACGCACCGGAGCCACCGCGACGCTCTACGAATGGGACGAGGAGATCCCGGCGCTCGACGTGTTGCTGGCGGAGGCCCGGAAAGCGCAGGCGGCGCGAACCGCGGTACGATTCATCGCTTGAAGACCGCGACCCTCCCGCTCGATCGCATGCAACGCTGGATGCAGTCGGTGGTAGTGCACCCGGGATCGATTGGCGAAGCGCTCTCCTCGCCTCTGGCGGCTGCCGAATGGCCCGCGCGGCGGATCCGGGACGTGATTCTTCCTTCGAGGACGCTCGCGCCGGCGGAGCGCGTCGCCGTGTATCAGGGCATGTACCTGCTGCGGATGGAAGAGGCCCTGGCCGCTGACTATCCGACGCTCAGGGCGCTCCTCGGCGAAGCGGACTTCTTCCACCTGGCCCGCGACTACGTTCAGATCTACCCATCGCGCTCGCACTCGCTGAACAGCCTCGGAGATCACCTGCCCGATTTCTTGAAGAACGACCGCAGCCGTCGCAACCGCGACTTTCTGGCCGAGCTGGCGCGTCTCGAACTCTCGACCAGCGATGTCTTCGACGCCCCAGAGACGAAGCCGGTCTCTGCGACGCGGGTCAGCGCGGTGCGGCCGGAGGAATGGGAGCGCGCGGTGCTCCGGCCAATCGCAGCGCTCAGGCTCGTGTCGCTTCAGTACAACGTCAACGACGTGGTCCAGGCTGTCAAAGACGGGAAGCGGCCACCTCGGCCGAAGAAGCAGCCCTCGCAGCTCGCGATCTACCGCCGCGATTACAGCGTCTACCGGCTCTCGCTGGAGCCGGCCGGTTCCGAGCTGTTGCGTGATCTCGTGGGCGGCGCCGCGCTGGGCGCGGCGGTAAGAGCTGCGTTGCTCCGGGCCAAGAATCAGCGCGCGCGGCCGCGCAAAGCGCAGCTCTTCCGCTGGTTCCGCGACTGGATGTCGAGCGGGCTTTTCGCCGCCGTGAAGGTGTTGCCGCCGCGGCCGCGCGTTGCCGAACGACCGCGGCGGCGCCGAACCGATCGGATTCGTGGTGGGCCCGGAAGGACTCGAACCTTCGACTAGCCGGTTATGAGCCGGCCGTTCTAACCAACTGAACTACGGGCCCGAGGTAGGTTAGCAGAAGGGCGACCGCGGCTACCGGGCGGTCTCCTGATCGAGCCGGATCGAGCGGACGTAGTTGCGGATCGCTAGCTGGCTCGCGGCGTCCAGGCTCCCGAACGCGACCCCGAAAGCCTTGGGGCCGGCTCGCCGCGTGATCCGCCCGGGACCCGCGACTTCCTCGCCGCCCGGAAGCTCGAAGCGAAATACGATCTCCAGGCCGACCTGGAGTGGCAGCGTCGTCTGCAGGCGCATGCCCGTGGGGCTGATGTTCAGCGCCTGTGCTGACGAGTCGCCATCCGCTTCGGCGGCGCTCGAGTGAGCCTCCACGGCAAACTGCACGTCCAGCCGAGTGTCCTGCCGGCTGGCGATGTCGAGCAGGCGCGTGAGCCGCGCGTCCCACTGGCTATCCGGTGGCAGGCGCAGGATCGCGTTTGCGCCGCTGGTGATCAGCTCCGCCTCGAGCGGTCGAGCCGCTCCGCGGGCGAGCACGGCGATCGAACGGTGGCGGGTGGTGGGCTCGAGCCGCAGCGCCTCGATCAGACTCTGGGCCTCGGGCAGGTCGCGGTCGACCAGGATGGCTTGCGGGGAGACCGCGGCCGAGAGCCGGCGGATCTCCTCCAACTGAGTCAACTGGAAGCGATCGATGCCACCGCGGCCGACGACCGTCGGCTTGAGCTCCGAGGACAGATCCCTGTCAGAACAGATGATGACCCTCAGCACGCTGGGTGGAGTTTAGCCAGACTTCTCGCCAAGAGGTATGGGCACGATCACAGGGCGGTGATTTCGGCGCTATTGGGTCAGGACGATACTCGGGTCGATCCGCGTCGCACGCCGCGCCGGCAGGACGCAGGCCGCCAGCGCCACCGCCAGCAGCACGCTCGCCGTCGCGCCGACCACCAGCGGGTCGGTCGCCCGGACTCCGAAGAGCTGGCTCTCGAGACTGCTCTTCAGGGCGAAACCGCCTATCCCGCCGAGCACCAAACCGGCGGCCACGAGCCGCACACCCTCGCCCAGCACCAGATCGAAGATGGCCTTGGGCGTGCTGCCCAGGGCCATCCGAATCCCAATCTCACGGGTGCGTTGCGTCACCAGATACGCGAGAACGCCGTAGAGGCCGACCGCCGACAGCAGCAAGGCGACGACGCCGAAGGCGAGCGCCAGCATCGCCGGCGAGCGCCGGTTGAGGAGCGACTTCTGCATGCGCAGCTCCATCGTCTGCACGTCGAAGACCGGCAGCTCCGGATCCAGCGAGGCGATCGCCTGCCGCAGCGCGGCTGGTATCGGATCGGTGCTACCCGTGGTCTTGATGGCGTAGGTCACGAGTCGGGATGTGTCCTGGGCCATCGGGTAGAAATAGGTTCCGACGCTCTTGCTGCTCTCGGCGAGGCCGTGGAGCTTCATGTCCGCGATCACACCGACGACGCTCAGGAACACCGTCTTCCCGTTCACCGCAAGCAGGTCGTTGATGTCGGTCGGCCGGTACATGCGGCGTCCGATCGGGTCCTGGTTCGGCCAGAAGCGCCTCGCCAGCTTCTCGTCGATGATCAGCACCGGCCGCGCCCCGGTCCGGTCGGCCTCCTCGAAGAAGCGGCCGCGCACCAGCTTGGCGCCAATCGCTTCGAAGTAGCCCGGCGTCGCGTCCACCGCGTTGGGTGAGATGACGGACTCGCCCGGCTTCATCTGGTAACCCTCGGCGAGGATCACGCTGTCGCTGTTGCCGCCGCCGAATGGAATCGTGTCGGTGGCGCCCGCGGCCTTCACGCCTGGCAGCGCGCGGACTCGGCGCAGCGACTCGTCGGTGAAGCTGCGCAGCGCCTCGTCGTCCGCGTAGCGGGTGCGCGGCAGCAGCACGGACGCCGTCGCCACGCGGTCTGCCACGAACCCGGGATCGATCTCCAGGACCTTGCGGAAGCTCGCGAACAAGAGCCCGGCGCCCACCAGCAGCACGAACGTGAAGCCGACCTGGGCCACGACCAGCGTGCGCCGCAGCAGACGCGCCTTCCGGCCGCCGGAGACGGCGCGGCCTTCTTCGCGGAGCACCGAGGTGAGGTTCGCACCGAGGCTGGTCGCCGCCGGAAGCAGTCCCATCGCCATGCCGATGCCGAGCGCCAGGGCCAGGGCAAAGAGCGCTGCGGTCGCGTCGAGCCGGATCTCGGCGCCGAAGGGCATGTCTTGGAGGTTGAAGGCGCTCAGGGCGCGGAGCGCCGCCGCGCCAACAGCCAGTCCGAGAGCCGCTGCGGCCAGCGTCAACATCACATGCTCGGCCACGAGCTGCCGCGCCACCTGCCCGCGAGCCGCTCCGAGCGCGAGCCGCGTCGCCCGCTCCTTGCCGCGCAGACGCGCGCGCACCAGCACCAGGTTCGCCACGTTGACGCTGGCGATCAGCAGCACGAACAGCGCGCCGCCCCAGAGCAGATACAGCGTTGGCTTCACCTCGCGAACCAGGTGGTCCTGGAGTCGCTCCACGGAGGTGCGAAAGCCGGCGTTGAGCATGAGCTCCTTGTACTGCGGGAAGCGCTCGAGGTTGGCGGCGTTCAGGGAGTTCACCTGGGCCTGGGCCTGCTCGAGCGTGGCGCCGGGTTTCAGCCGGCCGACGTTCCAGTAGTTGTTGCTGTGCCGGTTCTGATCGGACTTCTGCTGGGGCGTGAACGCGAGCGGCCGCCACAGCAGCACGCCGGGGGACAGCGCCTCGATGCTCTTCGGCATCACGCCGACGACGCCGTAGGGTTGGCCGTCGAGGCGCAGGTCGCGGCCCACGACCGCCGGGTCGCTGCCGAACTGGCTGCGCCAGAGCGTGTCGCTCAGGACGACCTTCTGCTCCTGGCCGACCTCGCCCTCATCGTCGCTGAAGGTCCGGCCGAGCGCCGCCGGAACCCGCAGCAGCCGGAAGAAGGACGGTGTCGCGTTCATGGCCCGGACTCGCGTGGGCAGGCCATCCTGGCCGATGCTCACGCTGGTGCGATTGAAGAGCGCCTGTTCCTCGTAGGCGTTCGTCTGCTGGCGCCGGTCGAAGTAGTCGGGCACGCCCGAGTTCGAGCTGATCGCGGCATTCGCCTTCGGGTACTGGTTGCTCATCAACAGGATCCGCTC
>CAZVOI010000758.1:0-4710 GCA_964628275.1 uncultured Acidobacteriota bacterium
CCGACCGCCGTGATCTCGGTGCATTGCCACAACGACCTGGGCCTGGCGGTCGCCAACTCGATCGCGGCGGTCGTCGCGGGCGCTCGTCAGGTCGAGTGCACCATCAACGGCATCGGCGAGCGCGCCGGCAACACCGCGCTCGAAGAGATCGTGATGGCGCTGAAGGTCCGGCGCGAGACGCTGGGCTTCGAGACCGGCGTCAAGACCGAGCTGCTGGCGCCGACCAGCGCGGTGTTGTCGGCGGCCACCGGCATCTGGCCGCAGCCCAACAAGGCGGTCGTGGGCCGGAATGCCTTCGCCCACGAAGCCGGCATCCACCAGCACGGCATCCTGGCCAACCCGCTGTGCTACGAGATCATGACGCCCGCCAGCGTGGGCGTGCGCGAGACGCTGCTGGTGCTCGGCAAGCACTCCGGCAAGCACGCGGTCGACTCGCGGCTGCGCGCGCTCGGCATAGCGCTCCGGCCCGAGCAACTCGACGACGTGACGACGCACGTGAAGGAACTGGCGGATCGCAAGAAGTTCGTCTACGACGACGACCTGCTGGCGCTGGTCGACCATGCCGTCGAACGCCGGCCGCGGCTGGTCCGCTACCAGATCCTGGCGGGCAACGAGATCCTGCCGACGGCCGCCGTGGAGATCGAGTTCGACGGTCACCGGCGCTCGGCGTCGGCCGTCGGCAACGGCACGCTCGACGCCGCGCTCAAGGCGATCGACGCCGCGCTCGGCCTCGACCTGACGTTGCTCGACTTGCACACGCGCGCGGTCACCAGCGGCAAGGACGCGCTGGCCGAGGTGACGGTTCGAGTTCGCCACGCCGACCAGGAGACGACCGGGCAGGCGGCCGCCAACGACTCGGTCGAAGCGACGCTCAAGGCCTATCTGTCGGCGGTGGGCGCTGCGCGTCGCGCCCACGAGGCGGCGGCTTGACCGAGCCGCGCACGCTGCTCGAGAAGCTGTGGGACGCGCACGTGGTGCGCGCCGCGACGGCGGACACGCCTGCTGTCATCTACATCGATCTGCACCTGATCCACGAAGTGACGACACCGCAGGCGTTCCAGTCGCTGCGCGAGCGCGGACTCTCGGTGCGGCGGCCGGACCGCACCTTCGCGACGACGGATCACGCGACGCCCACCGATTTCGAACGGGTCGGGGAGCGCATCGTGATTCGCGACCCGCAGGCCGCGAAGCAGGTCGCGGCGCTCGAGAAGAATTGCGCCGATTTCGGCATCACGCTCTACGGTCTGGGCAACGAGCGCCAGGGCATCGTCCACGTGATCGGCCCGGAGCTGGGGCTGACCCAGCCGGGCCAGACGATCGTCTGCGGCGACAGCCACACCAGCACTCACGGCGCCTTCGGCGCGCTGGCGTTCGGCATCGGGACGAGCGAGGTCGGGCACGTGCTGGCCTCGCAGTGCCTGCTGCTCGAGAAGCCGCGCTCGATGTCGATCCACGTCGAAGGCCGGCTCGGCAAGGGCGTCACGGCCAAGGACCTGATCCTCGGCGTGATCGCGAAGATCGGCGTCGGCGGCGCCAGCGGCCACGCGATCGAGTACCGCGGCAGCGGCATTCGCGCGCTCACCATGGAAGAGCGGATGACACTCGGCAACATGTCGATCGAAGCGGGTGGACGCACCGGCATGGTCGCGCCGGACGACGTCAGCTTCGAGTATCTGCACGGCCGGCCGTTCTCTCCGAAGGACCAGGACTGGGACGAAGCCGTCTCGCGCTGGCGCTTGCTCGCCACCGACGACGGCGCGCGCTTCGATCGTCAGGTGAGCCTCGACGCGGCGAGCCTCGAACCGATGGTCACGTATGGAACCAGCCCCGGCATGGGCGTCCCGGTGCGGGGCGTCGTGCCCGACCCGAGCGGCAACGCCTCGATCGAAAAGGCGCTGCGCTACATGGACCTGAAGCCCGGCGAGCCGCTGCTCGGTCGCGCGATTCAGGTGGTCTTCATCGGGAGCTGCACCAACTCGCGGATCTCCGACTTGCGCCTGGCCGCGAGCGTGATGCGCGGGCGCAAGGTGTCGCCGAGCGTGCGGACCCTGGTCGTGCCCGGTTCGCAACAGGTCAAGAAGCAGGCCGAAGCCGAAGGCCTCGACCGCATCTTCAAGGAGGCCGGCGCCGACTGGCGCGAAGCCGGCTGTTCGATGTGCATCGCCATGAACGGCGACACGCTCTTGCCCGGCCAGTACTCGGTCTCCACCAGCAACCGCAACTTCGAAGGGCGCCAGGGCAGCGGCGGGCGCACGTTCCTGGCCAGCCCGCTGACGGCCGCCGCCTCGGCGGTGGCGGGTCGCATCGCCGACGCGCGGGAGTACTTGCAATGAACGAGAAGCTGCGCCGGCTCGAGTCGAAGACGGTCGTGCTGCCGACCGAGAACATCGACACCGACCAGATCTACCCGGGCCGTTTCCTGACGGTCACGACGCAGCAAGGGCTCGGCGAAATGCTGTTCGCCGATTGGCGGGCGAAACCTGATTTCGCGCTCAACCAGGAGGAGGCGTTGGGCGCCCGGATCCTGGTGGCTGGCCGCAACTTCGGATGCGGCAGCTCGCGCGAGCACGCGGTGTGGGCGCTCGCCGACCACGGCTTCCGCGCCGTGATCTCGACCGAGATCGCCGACATCTTCAAGCGCAACGCGATCAAGAATGGCCTGCTTCCGATCGTGGTCGACGCGGCCAGTCATGCGCGGCTGTGTGCCGCGCCGGCCGAGAAGGTCGCGATCGATCTCGAGAAGCTGACCGTGTCGCTGCCCGGCGGCGGCGAGGCGAGCTTCCCGCTCGAGCCGTTCGCTCGTTATTGTCTGATGGAAGGCGTCGACGAGCTGACGTTCCTGCTCGCGCACGCCGCCGCGATCGGTGAATACGAGAAGAGAATGGAAGGGTAGAGGCCATGGTTCCCACGGTTGCAGTGCTGCGCGGCGACGGCGTCGGCCCCGAGGTGATCGAGGCGGCGCTGGGCGTGCTGGGAGCCATTCACCCTGTCCGGATCGAGGAGGCGCCGATCGGCGGCGCGGCCATCGACGCCAAAGGCGATCCGTTGCCACCCGAGACGCTGGCGCTCTGCCGACAGAGCCAGGCCGTCCTGTTGGGCGCGGTCGGCGGGCCCAAATGGGAGAGTGGCGCCGTGCGGCCCGAAGCGGGCTTGCTGCGTCTGCGCCAGGGCCTGGGTCTCTACGCCAACCTGCGGCCGGCGCGCTTCATGGGCCTCGAGACGCCGCTCCGCGACGGCCTCGTCCGCCACGCCAACCTGCTGATCGTCCGCGACCTGGCCGGCGGCGTGTACTTCGGAGAGCCGCGCGGCACCAGCGCCGACGGCAGCGAGGCGTTCGACACCTGGCGCCAGACGGTCGCGCAGACGGAGCGCGTGGCGCACGTGGCGTTCCGCGAAGCGCGCCGCCGCCGCCGCCGCGTGACGTCAGTCGACAAGGCGAACGTGCTGGCCTCGTCGCGGCTGTGGCGCGAGACCGTGACCAAGCTCGCGAAGCAATACCCCGAGATCGACCTGGAGCACCGCTACGTCGATGCGATGAGCTTCGAGATGCTCCAGTCGCCGCAGCGCTTCGACGTGATCCTGGCCGACAACCTGTTCGGCGACATCCTGTCGGACGAGGCCGCGGCGGTGGTCGGCTCGATCGGCCTCTTGCCCTCGGCCTCGCTCGGCGAAGGCACGCCGCTCTTCGAACCGGTCCACGGCTCGGCGCCCGCGCTCGCCGGACGCGGCATCGTCAACCCGACCGGCGCGCTCTTGTCGATCGCGATGATGCTGGAGTACGCGCTGAAGCGGCCAGACCAGGCGCGGCTGCTCGAAGCGGCGGTGGCGGGCGCGCTGCGTGAGGCCAAGACGCCCGACATCGGCGGCAGCGCCACCACCGCCGAGCTGACGGCGCTGGTTCACCGGCATCTGGGTTGGCTGCGCCACGCCGAACCCTCCGCTGACGAAGCCGTGACGACCTACGAGTGGGGCGTCTGACCGGCTGCTGAGCCCGCGCGATGCCGCTCCTAGCCTCCCGAGCGCAAGACCGTCACGTCCGTTCGCTCACGGCCAACGAGGAAGCGCGCGGCTGATCAGCGGCGAACTGGGATGGCGGCCTCCCAGAAACCGTCTTCATTCTTGTCCACTTCGATCCTCAGGATCTCGCCGTCGGCTCCGCGCACGAGCCGGCGGTCGGGTTTGCCGCTCCGATCCGTGTCCAGCTCCTCCAGGTAGACGCGTCCTCGAGACAGGTACTCGGTGCGGTCCGGCGTGCCGTGTCCGTCTTCGTCGAACTCGCGGCGGGTGACCTCGTTCTCCGGCCCGTAGACCTCCCACTCGTCGGGCGTCCCCGGCTGGCGACGCGCACGTCCGACCTTGACGAGTTGGCCGTGAGTGTCGAAGTATTCCCAGCGCTCCACGGTGCCGTCCAGATCCGCGTCGATCTCCGCGGCGCTCGGCTTCGCGTTCGGGCCGAACCGCACCACCATGTCGGCTCGCCCGTCCGCGTCGCGGTCGTAGAGGACCCGATCGAGCTTCCGATCGGGCGCGTACAGGAGCTGGTAGGGGCCCTTCTGCACCAGGAACCAACCGAGAGGATCCGCCCGGGCGAATCCCTGGCAGCCGGCGAGGGGGAAGAGCAGCAAGACGGCGGCGAGGAGGCCTCGAGGCACAGGCTTGAGCAGGTTGAGTACCACCCCCATGGTCGCAAGTCAATGGCCCCACAGGATC
>CAZVOI010000759.1:0-10719 GCA_964628275.1 uncultured Acidobacteriota bacterium
GTGACCGACGATCAGGGCCGGCCGCAGCTCGGCCGCCAACCCTCGGGCTACGACGCCCGGCTGCGCTGGAAGGCCTCGACCGGCGCCGCAGGCTACCGAATCTTCTGGCGCGATGCCTGGTCCGCGGATTGGCAGCGCGAGCTCGCGGTCGGCAACGTCACCGAAGCGCTGCTGACGGGCATCTCGATCGACGACTACGTCTTCGGCGTGGCGGCTGTTTCAGCGGCAGGCCACGAGAGCGCGATCACGGCCTACGTCAACCCGGCGCGGCCCAGCGTCGAGATCAAGACGATCACCAGGTAAACGGGGCTCTGTGGCGGCGCGCTCGCGGCGGATCGAGCGCTGGCGTGCGGAGGGGCCGGGCTTACCATCGACCCATCCATGACTAGCGAGCGCCCTCCCGCGGCCAGCGTCGAGAGCGTCCGGGAAGAGCTGCGCCGGCTCGGCTACTTCGAGAGCAGGATCGACCGTTTCGTGCTCGGCGGCGCGCGGGCGAGCTCGTCGCGGACGGCCGCGTGGCGCGTGGCGTGGCGCACGGGCGTAGCCGGCGGTGGCGTCTTCGGGATCGCGCTGACCCTCTTGGCCGTCAGCCTCGAGCCTCAAGGATCCATCGACGCCAGCGATCTGGCCCTGCTCTTCGTCTATCTGGGGGCGATCGCCTTCGCGATTACGACGCTCGTCACGCTACTGCTCGGCCTGCTGACGCCCACGCTCGCGCGAGGTGCTCTGGGGCGGAGCTCGACGCTGCTTCCGCGCATCGTGTCGGCGGCGCTCGCGGGCTCGGGCGCGCTCTACCTGGTCTTCTGGTGGCGCTCGCACGGCGCCGTCGCGGCCCCCGCGACGCAAGCGATCTTCCTTCTGATCGGGGCGGCCGTCAGCGGCCTGCTGGGTCGCTTCGGCGCGCTGGCTTCGGTTGCGGTGCTCTCGGCGGCCGGCGCGGTCGATCGCGTGCCGGAGGCCGCGCTCTCGCGCCGGCACGTGCTGCCGCTCTTCTTGCTCTGCGCTACGGTTCTCGTGGGCAGTCTCGCGATGGCGCGGCAGCTCGAGGCGCGTGCGACGGCGACACCGGACTTCGCGGTGGTACCGACCGGGCTGCGTGTGCGGTTGGTTGGCATCGACGGGTTCGAGCGCCGGATGGCGGAGCAGATGATCGCGCGCGGCGAGGCGCCGCATCTGGCGGCGCTGCTCGAGCGCGGCGCCCGCGCGACGCTCCGCGCCGAGCCCGAGCAGGTGCCGGCGATCGTGTGGACGACGATCGCGACGGGCCGCGGGCCCGAGGCGCACGGGATCCGGTCGGCGGGCATGCGGCGGCTGCCCGGCATGACGGCGGCGGTTCCGCTGGAGGCGGGTCGGCTCACCACGGCGTTCGCCCGTGCGACCGAGTTGGTTCGGCTGACGCGGCAGGCGCCGCCGAGCGCCCCCTTGCGAGGCGCCAAGACGTTCTGGAACGTGGCTTCCGAGAAGGGTCTGCGTGTTGGCGTCGTGAACTGGTGGGCGACGTGGCCCGCGGACCCTGTGAACGGCTTCCTCGTCAGCGATCGCGCCTTCTTGAAGCTCGAGAAGTCGGGAGCGAACGAGGGCGACGTTCATCCCGAGGCGGCGTTCCTCGAGCTTCGCTCTCTTGGCACCGCCGGGGCGACGACGCGGCCGCAACAGCTCGACCTCTTCAATTCCCGGGCGCTTCGGGAATTGTCGCGGGACGCGCCGCCGGACCTCGAGGCGATCTACCTGAACGGTCTCGACGTGTTTACCGTGCAGACGCTCGCGGACACGAGCGCCAACGTGGCCGATCTGGACGCGCGGCTCGAATCCGTGCGCGGATACTATCGCTTCCTGGACGAGCGGCTGGGACGACTCGCCGAAGGCGTCGGTCCGACCCAGATGCTGGTGCTCGTCGGCGATCCGGGGCGCTTCGCGCGTCGCTCCGACAAGAATGCCGCCGGTCTCCTGTTGATCGCCGGCGGGCCGGTCGTCGCGCAGGAGCTGCCGATCGTTTCGGAGCGAGACATTGCGCCGACTACTCTCCACCTTCTGGGCCTGCCGGCGAGCCGCGAGCTGGCGGGAAAGGTGATCGAGCAGGCTCTGGACCCAGGCTTTCGCAAGGCGCATCCGATCCGTTTCGTGGACGGCTATGGACGCCGGCCGCGCTCGCGTCCCGCCGAGAGCGCTTTCGACAAGGACGTTCTCGAGGAATTGAGAAGCCTGGGGTATATCCAGTGAAAAACAACCAGCGACTGGTTCCGGCATTCCTGCTCGCTCTCGTCGCGGCGTCCGGTCACGCACAGCAGGCGCGCGCCTACCCCGCCGCGAAGCACGGCGGCGGCTACATGCACAACTACTACCTGCCGCCCGCGCCGAGCAGCACGCCGTGGGCGCCGAGCTGGTCGCCCGACGGGAAGCGGATCGCGTTCAGCATGGCGGGATCCTTGTGGACGGTCGATCCGGCCACGGGCATCGCGACCGAGCAGGCGGTCGGTGCGAAGTACTATGGCGCCTCCGACTGGTCCCCCGATGCTAGGTGGATCGTGGTGACGGCCGACGATGCCTCCGGTTCGGTCGGTCTCGAGATCCTCGAGGTCGCGACCGGAGTCACTCGACCGCTGACGTCGGACGCCGGCGTCACCACCGACCCACGCTTTTCGCCCGACGGTCGTTTCCTCGCCTACGTCGCGGCGCGGCCCAACGGCTATTTCAACGTGTTCCTGCGCCGCTTCGAGAACGGCTCGCTCGTCGGCGATGAGATCGCCGTGACGCGAGACCACAGCTTTGGCCGCGAGCGGCTCTACTTCGGCGAGTGGGACATGCACCTCCAGCCGGCATGGCTTGCCGACGGCAAGGAGCTGCTGCTCGTCTCGAACCGCGGCGTGGCGCTCGGTTCGGGCAACGTGCTGCGGGTGCCGGCGCAGTCAAACGGAATCGATCAGGCGCAGGCTGTTCTGGCCGAGCAGACGCTCTACCGCGTGCAGCCCGACGTGTCGCCCGACGGCCGCTTCTTCATCTACTCGTCGACGCGCGGCGCCGCCGACCAATGGAACAACCTGTGGCTCCAACCCACCTCGGGTGGGGAGCCGTACAAGCTGACCTTCTTCCAGCACGACGCCTTCCACCCGCGCCTCTCGCGTGACGGCCAGCGTGTCGTCTACGTCTCCAACGAGGGCGGTCTGCCGCAGCTCGTGCTGCTCGAGACCTGGGGCGGCAAGGAGACGAAGCTCCCGATCGTCGAGAGACGCTACAAGCGACCGATGGGCCGGCTCCT
Source organism: uncultured Acidobacteriota bacterium (assembly GCA_964628275.1). Classification (GTDB taxonomy): domain Bacteria; phylum Acidobacteriota; class Vicinamibacteria; order Fen-336; family Fen-336; genus CAZVOI01. The sequence continues at coordinate 3,257 of CAZVOI010000759.1, forward strand.
GGTGAAGACGCTCGACGAAGACAAGAACGCCGCCACGGCCGCGCGCGTTTTCCTGACGGCTTCCGACGGCAAGGCGTACGCGCCGGCGGACGCCTACGCCCGCGTGTCGGGCGCCGGGGATCGCATCTTTCACTCGAAGGGGGAGGCCACGCTGGAGCTTCCGGCTGGAAGGGTCACGCTCGATGCGACCAAGGGTCTGGAGCGCGTTCCCGCCCATGCGGAGACGACCATCGAAGCGGGCAAGACGGCGACCGTCACGCTCTCCTTGAAACGGCTCACCGACATGACCGCGCGCTGCTGGCACAGCGGCTCGACCCACGTCCACATGAACTACGCGGGCAACCTCAGGAACACCCTTTCCAACCTGATGTTCATGGCCGACGCCGAGGACCTGGACGTGATCAACGAGCAGGTCGCCAACAAGGACAACCGCGTGCTCGACCACCAGTACTTCGTCCCGGGCGGTGGACCCCACCCACTCTCCACGAAGGAACGCTTGTTGATGGTCGGCGAAGAATACCGCCCGCCGTTCTACGGGCACGTGTTCATGATGGGCCTGCGCGACCACCTGCTCTCGCCGTTCGTGAACGGCTACGAGGGCACGGCGCTCGAGAGCCTGTACCCGAGCAACACCGACATGCTGCGGCTCGCCAAGCAGCAGGGAGCCACCACCGGCTACGTGCACCCCTTCCCGGGCGACGCGGATCCGCTCGCGCAGAACCTGGGCGGCGCGAAAGGGTTCATGGTGGACGCGGCGCTCGGAACCGTGGACGCGCTCGAGTGGTCCAGCTCGGGACGCGCCGGCTTCATACCGTGGTACGCGGTGCTGAACAACGGCCTGCGGATCGCCGCCGTGGGCGGTGAGGACTCGATCAGCAATCTCCACGCCTGGAAGCTGATCGGCTCGCAGCGCACCTACGTCTTCTCGTGCGACCGCGGCCTCGAGGCCGGCTCGTGGTTCGAGAACCTGCGGAAAGGCTCCGCTTTCGTCACCAGCGGGCCGATCGTGCAGCTCACCGTGAACGGCAAGAAGCCGGGCGAGGACATCCGGCTGCCGCCCGGCGGACGGAACGTCAACGTCGAGGCGATCGTGCAGTCGATCGTGCCGCTCGAGAGAGTGTGGCTGGTCGGGCGCGGCGAGACGCTGCGCGAGGTGCCGCTCGACGCGGACCGCAAGAGCGCGTACCTGAAGGCCGAGATCCCGATCGACAAGAGCGGATGGATCCTGCTGCGCGCTGAGGGCAAGCCCTCCGAGCGCTTCCCGCTGGACACCGGCTTCGCGCAGGCGTTCACCAACCCGGTCTGGATCTCGGTCGGCGGCCAGCCGGTTCGCGACAGGGCCTCGGCCGAGTACGCCATGAAGTGGATCGACCGGCTACGCGCGCTGGCCGAGGCGCACCCGGGCTGGCGCTCCCAGCAGGAGAAGGACCACGTGTTCGCGCAGTTCGCCGAAGCGCGGAAGGTCTACGAACGCTTCGCCGCCGAGGCAGAGAAGTAGTCTCTAGCGAAGCTCCAAACCGAGCCGCACCAGCAGGCCCGCGTAGGCCTCGATGCCGTCCCACAGGTTCTGGAGGCGCAGGTTCTCATTGGCGGCGTGCTGGTTGTTGTCGTGGTTCGCCAGCGGCAGGCCGACGATCGGCGTCTTCAGGACCTCTTCGAAGAGGTTCATCGGGATGCTGCCGCCGAGCGTCGGCATCGCGACCACCTTCTGGCCGAACGCGGCGTCCATGGTGCGCAGGAAGGCCTGCGAGATCGGCGCGGCGATCTCGGTCCGCGAGGCCGGGTAGCCGCCCGCTTCCCAGCGCACGCGCGCGACCCTTGCGTGTTGGCGCCGGACCTCATCGCTCGGGACGTTCTCGACTACGTGGAACCCCTGCTTCTGGAGGTGGCGATCGACGAGCGCGCGCACCTTCTCGGGCGTCTGGTTCGGCACCAGCCGAAAGTCGATCGAGACGCGCGCCTCGGTGGCGATGGCGTTCGCCGCGCGGTCGCCGACGTAGCCGCTCGAGATGCCGCGCAGGTTGAGCGCCGGCAACAGGATCCGCTCGGCGAGCTTCGCGCCGCCGGCTTCAGTGGCGCCCAATCCCAGCTCAGCGCGCAGCTCGGCATCGTTGTCAGGAACCGAGACGAGCGCCTTTCGCTCGGCCTCGCTCGGCGGACGGACGTCGTCGTAGTAACCGTCGACCAGGATCCGGCCGTCGGCGTCGCGCAGCGACGCGACCAGGTGCCCGGCGAGCGTGGCCGGGTTCGGCGCCCAGTTCCCGTAGTGGCCGGAGTGCAGCGTGCGCTTCGGCCCGTAGACCGTGATCTCGACTCCGGTCACGCCGCGCGCCCCGAAGTAGACCTGCGGCCGGCGCGTCTGATGCACCGGCCCGTCGCAGAGCAGCCACAGGTCGGACGCCAGCAGCGCCTTGTTCTTCTCGAGCACCGCGCGCAGATGCGGCGAGCCGGCCTCCTCTTCTCCTTCGAAGAAGACCTTCAGGTTCACCGAGAGCTCCCGCTTCTGGACGCGCAGCGCGTCGAGCGCCGCCGCCAGCGCGATCGCCGGAACCTTGTCGTCGCTGGTGGAGCGACCGTAGAGCCGCCACTCCGGATCGAAGCGCCCGGTCACGCTCTCGAGCGCGATCCGCTGGCCGCCCGAGTCGAGCGCCTTGTCGTAGAGCGTCGGCGTCCAGGGTCCGTCCTTCCACTGCGCCGGATCCACCGGTTGGCCGTCGTAGTGCGCGTAGATGATCACCGTCTTGGTGGCGCCAGGCGCGCGCCGTTCGCCGTAGACGACCGGTGGCCCGCCAAGGCCGTCGAGAAGCCGCGTCGCGATCCCGCGCCGTTCGAGCATCGCAGCCACCCGCTCGGCGTTCTTCCTGATGTTGACCGCGTCGCTGGCCAGATTCGGGATCGCGAGCAGCTCGACGAACTCCCCGACGATCGCCCGCTCGTTCGCCTCGCGCCAGGCGCGCGTGTCGCGGCGCACCGCCTGGCTCAGCGCGTCCGCAGCGCCGGGCTGCTGCGCTCGCAGTGGGAACGCCGCGGACGCCAGCGCCAGCAGCAAGAGTTGTCGGGTCATCGACTCACCTCGCGGAGAGCTTAGGGCAGCAGTCCGTGCCCCGGCACCGGCACCTTACACAGCGCGGAGAGCGCCACGATCAGCACCACGAACTGCACGAACGCCGGCGCGTCGCCTTCCGCGGGGGCCCCCGACCCGAACAGCCGGCCGACGGCCACCAGCAGCAGCAGGACCAGCATCCCCTCGTGCGTGGTGACCCACATGACGAAGATCAGGCCGGCCAACAACCCGCGTTGCGATCGTGACAACGCGCGATAGCCGCGACCCCCGTCGAGCTGCCAGACCGGGAGCAGGTTGAAGAGGTTGAGAAAGGCGGCGGTCCGCGTGATCGCGGCCCAGATCGGCGCGGCGGTGGCGAGGTGGATGGCGAACGCGACCAGAGCGGCGCCCAGGCCCCAGATCGGACCCGCCAGCCCGACGCGCGCGTCTTCACGAGGGTTCTGCGGATACTGATCCATTCGAACGAACGCGCCGAGGCCCGGGACGAACATCGGCGCGCTGGCGCGAATTCCCAGGCGATGGAGCGCGGCGACGTGACCCATCTCGTGGACGTACATCGCGGCCAGGAAGCCGAGCGCGAACCGCCAGCCCCAGGCGGTCCAGTACACGCCGAAGGAGAGCAGCATCGAAAAGAACGTGCTCGCCTTGGTGAGGCCCAGCAGCAGCAGCTTGGCCTTGGTGAGCGCGAACACCACCAGGAACTTGAACTTCCAGAGCAGCAGGCCCAGGACTCCGAGCGGGGCGAGAAAGCGCGCGTAGCCGGATCCAGGCGGCGGGGCCGTCTGCGGCAACTGTGACGCGTCGAGGCCCCCGCTCAGCGAGGCGATCCGTTCCGAGATCGCCTGGCTCTGGCGGGAATCCGGCGGCAGCAGCTCGAGGGCGCGGCGCCAGGCCTGAAGCGCATCGCTGGCGCGGCCGGCGATTGTGGCGGCTTCGGCGGCGGCCGCGAGCTCTTTCAGCGCCGCGCCATGCACGAGCTGATGGCACGCTGGGCAGCTGAGCAGCGTCGTGCCCAGCTCGCTGCCACAGTTCGCGCAGGTTCGGACGATCGGAGCCGTGCTCAAGGCACCGCCGGCGGCGCGCCGCGGGCGACGCGATACGGGCCGCCCAAGCTGATCTCGACGCGCCGGTTCATCTTCCAGGCTTCGTACAAGCCGATCCCGATGATGATCAGCCCCATGATGTTCTGGAAGCCAGCCAGGAACGGCGCCGCGAACGCCATCGCGAACAACAGGACGACCGACAGCAGGAGCCCGGAAACGCCGCCGCCACCGGCGTTCTCGGCGGCCGACGTCGCGGCTGCGGGTTGCGGATCGAGCGGGCTCGGCGCGGCAGGCGTGGCCGTCCCGGCGGCGGCGGTGGCCTCGTTCTTCTTGCCCTGGCTCCGGATCTCCTTCACGATGTCGGGAACGTAGGTGCTCGCGATCGAGCCGTAGGTCAAGAACACCGCGAGCGACTGATACAACCAACCGCCTCGGCCGTTCGACCCGGCACGCACGGCGCCGCCGACCATCAGGCCAACCACGATCGCGATCAACCCGAACTCGTAGCCGGTGAGCGCCCGCACCCCGTAGTAGAGCGCCGAACCGAGCGCCGCCGACGACGACCCGAAGAGAGCGGCACGAAGCAGGCGTGCGCTCTCCGAGCCGCCGCTCTGCTGCGATCGCAACGCGATCTGGCACCGAACGCAGACGACGTTGCCGTTGGCTTCGTAGTACGTGCTACCGATCGGTTGCTGGCACTGCGTGCATGCCGCCGGCGCGCTTGGAAGCTCGGCTCGCTCGAACTGGAGCGGGCCGTTCGTCGCTGAGGTCTTCCCGTCCTCGCTCATGCTCGCCCCCGGCGCGAGTCTAGCCGGGGTTCCTGGGCTGCGGCCGCGTTAGGTATCGGGCGTGGCCCCGGACGATGGTTAGCGGATCCCGCCGTAGACCTGGATGCGGATCAAGTTCGACACGATGTCGGTCCCTGGAATGCGACAGGTCACGTCGATGAAACCCGTCCGCGAGAGGTAGCGGATTTCCACCTGGTCTGCCCAGCGGTTGCCCTCGTTCCATACGTAGTCGTACTTGTCGATCAGCACACCCTCGCCGCCCGACGACGAGTTCCACTCGACGAAGTCGGGATGGTTCCGGGTCTCGCGGTTGTCCTCGTCCCGGGGTGTGCAGCCGATGTCGATGGCATCCGCGACCTGGAACGTCGACGGCGTCGGGGGGATGTTGAATCGGCCCTGGTTGCTGCCTTCTTTTCGCGTGTAGCCAAACAGGGCCGCCACCACCCGGACTGGCGGCTTGCCGCTCCCGAGCGTCGTGGTCGTCGGCGGCGGTGTCGGTGTCGGAGTCGCGACCGTCGTCGGCTGAGCGGGTGCGTCGCTTCCACATGAGCTGAACAGAAGCCCAAGCAGAGCCGTCGTTGCGAGTGATTGCACGATACGGACCTTCATCGTTTACTGCCTCCAAATGGGGTAGTTTAACAGGCCGCTCCAGTCTCTGCCAACGGCCACAAGGAACAGCGACTCTTCACTGTGAGTCGCACCATCTCGTTTCCTTCGAGCGCTTTAGACGCCGTGGCCGGCCTTACAGTTGAATCTGCTTCAAACCCCGGCTGGCCGGGCGGCATCTCAATATGCGAGAAGGGCTTCTGGGTGGCGAGCGCCGCGACACAGATCCACGGAGACGCCATCAGCTTCGCAATCGACGACGACAAACGGCAGCGCGAGCGAGCCGTCGTCCGCGCGGCGCAGGGCGGGGACCGCTCCGCCTTCGAGGAGCTCTACAAGGAGAACGTGAGACGCGTGTACGCACTGGCCTATCGACTCACCGGCAACGCGAGCGATGCGGAGGAGCTGACCCAGGAAGCGTTCATCCGCGCCTGGCAGAAGCTGCCCTCGTTTCGCGGCGACAGCGCGTTCTCGTCGTGGATGCACCCGCTGACCATCAACGCGGCCTACTCGGAGAAGCGCGCCAGGGGCCGGCGCGAGGCGCGCGTGATGCCGGTCGAGGACCTGAGCGCGTTCGACGGCGGAGCGCCCGAGGCGGCGCCCGGGCTCGGCGTCGATCTCGAACGCGCGATGGCGGAGCTGCCGCAGGGCGCTCGCCAGGTGTTCGTGTTGCACGACGTGTACGGCTACAAGCACGAGGAGATCGGAACCCTGATCGGGGTCGCGGTCGGGACCTCGAAGGCGCAGCTCCATCGGGCGCGCCGGCTGCTGCGGGAGGCGCTCCAATCATGACTTGCGACACGCTGAAGGATCTGTTGGACGCGTTCGTCGACGGCGAGCTCGCGGCCGCCGAGCGCAGCGCGGTCCTTACGCATCTGGCCGACTGCGCGGCGTGCCGAGGCGAGGAACTCGCTCTCCGTTCGCTGGTGGCTCAGGCGGCCGCGCTACCGCGCGAGATCGCTCCGCGCGCCGACCTATGGCCGGCGGTGGCGGGCGGCATCGCGCCGCGCGTGGTCGCGTTCCCAAGGCGCTTCGTGCGCTCGGCGGTTCCGCTGGCGGCAGCGGCGGCGGCGCTGGTGGCGCTGTCTTCGGCGGTGACCTGGCGCGTCGCCACCTCGCGAGACGCCGGCGCGCGCGAGGCGCGGGTGGCCAGCGCCGGCTTCGCGGTGCTGGTCGCGGCGAGCGATCCGCCCGACCTCTACGAGTCGGAGCGCGAGTATGCCCGCGCCACGCGCGACCTGCTGACGGCGATCGAGGCCCGGCACGACGCGCTTTCGCCCGAGACGATCGCGGCGGTCGAGCTGAACGTGAAGGTGATCGACGACGCGCTCCACAACCTGCGCGTCGCCTTGAAAGCCGATCCGGAGAACGGCGAGCTGCGCGAGCTGCTCACGGGAACCCACAAACGCAAGCTGGAGACGCTGCGCCGGATCGCGCGTCTCAGCAAGCTGTAGAGGAACGACGATGAAGCGAACATGCATCGGCCTTCTGGCCGTGGTTCTCACGGCCCCGGCGTCCGGCCAGTCCCGCGTCGAGGAGCGGCATCCGGCCGCGCCCGACGGCCTGGTCGACATCGAGAACGCGGCGGGATCGATCCGCGTCATCGGATGGAACCGCGACGAGATCCAGGTGATCGGCACGCTCGGTCGCCGGGCGGAAGGCCTGAGCTTCGCGAGCCGCCCGCGACGCTCGCAGATCTCGGTCGACGTCCAGGGCAACCCGAACGGCGTCGTCTCGGATCTGGAGATTCGCGTCCCGGCCAGGAGCCGGATCCAGGTGCAGTCGTACTCGGCCTCGATCGACGTCTCGGAGGTCTCGGGGCGCGTCAAGGCGGAGAGCGTCTCGGGCAGCATCCAGGTGGCCGGCTCACCGACCGAAGTCGAGGTCGAGAGCGTGAGCGGCGCGATCACGGTGCGCGGCGGCGAGCGGGTCCGCGCCGAAGGCACCAACGCTTCGGTGACG
>CAZVOI010000760.1:0-13245 GCA_964628275.1 uncultured Acidobacteriota bacterium
CGGTCTGTTCAAGACGTTCAAGCTGCCCAAGGGCCGTCTGATGGCCAAGCTCGAGCTGTACAACGCTTTCAACCGGGCTCAGTTCGGTTTCCCGACGTCGGATTTCAACAGCGTCAGCTTCGGCCAGATCGTCGGCACCGCGACGGCCTACAACCCGCGCCAGATCCAGGCGCTGCTGCGGTACATCTTCTAGTCGAGAGAGACCGTCACGAACATCCGTACAGGTTCTTGGACGGCGCGCGAAAGCTGTTGTCCGCGCGCATAGCGCGAACGATAATCGACGCGCTTCCCGGAGGTTGGATTTGAGAAAGCTGATCCTGTGCGCGTTCGTGACGACCGGTTTCGCCGGACGCGTCCTCGCCGATCCCAAGACCGAGGCCTACTGGCCGGCGTGGCGCGGTGCGACCGGCCAAGGCGTCTCGAACGAGACGCGGCTGCCGCTGGGCTGGAGCGCGACCGAGAACGTGCGCTGGAAGGCCGACGTCCCCGGCCGCGGCTTCTCGTCACCGGTGGTGTGGGGTAATCGCGTGTTCTTGACGACGGCGATCGCGGGTGAGGTCGTGCCGGGCGCCAAGGCCGTGAAGCACATGGACGAAGGCAAGGAGTTCGTCCACCCCGACGGCGTCGACGCGGACCGGAAGCACGCGTTCAAGGTGATCGCGCTCGACAGCGAGACGGGCAAGCTCGTCTGGGAACGGACCGCCTGGGAGGGCACGCCCTATGACTCCCGTCACAAGCGCGGCTCGTACGCGGCGCCCACGCCGGTCACCGACGGCAAAGCCGTCTACGTGTCTTTCGGCGCCGAGGGTCTCTACGCCTACGACTTCGACGGCAACCCGTTGTGGAAGGCCGACCTCGGCGGCATTGCCACGATGGGCGTCGGGTACGGCATCTCGCCGCTTCTGCACGGCGACCTCGTGATCACGCTCTGCGATGAAGACGGCGGTGAGAAGTCCTACGTCGCCGCGTTCCACAAGAAGACAGGCCAGCAAGCCTGGCGCGTGCCGCGCAAGGTGCAGGTGAGCTGGGCCACGCCGATCCTGGTGAGGGCCGGCGCGCGCGACGAGCTGATCACCGCCGGCGCCGAGAACGTGATCGCCTACGACCCTGTCACCGGCAAGGAGCTGTGGCGGATGAAGGGCCTCGAGAGCAACGCTGTGCCCTCGCCGGTGGCGGGCGACGGCATCGTGGTCGTGTCGTCCGGGTATCCCGCCAAGATCGCGATCGCGGTCGAGCCCGGCGGTTCCGGCGACGTCACCGATTCCAAGAAGGTGCTCTGGAAATACACCAAGGGCACCGCCTACGTGCCGTCGCCGATCTTCTACGCCGGCTTCGTCTATCTGATGACCGACAAGGGCCTCTTGACCTGCATCGACGCCAAGACCGGCGAGGTCAAGTACGAAGGCGCCCGCCCGCCCGTCGGCGCGTCATTCATGGCATCGCCGGTCGCCTACGACGGCAAGCTGCTGATCGTCAGCATGGACGGCGACGCGTTCGTGCTGAAAGCCGGACCGGCGTTCGAGATCCTGAAGACGAACCCGATGGGCGAGCCGCTGGCCGCCTCGCCCGCCATCGCCAAGGGTCGCCTCTACATCCGCGGCGAAAAGACCATCTTCTGCATCGAGGCGGGGAAGTCTTAGCGGCTAGCCGGCCGGCGCGGGCTTGATCTTCTTGAAGAGCGGCGTCTCGGAGGACAGGAACATGCCCACCATGTTCAGGATCTTCGCGGCGAGCACCGGCTTCACCAGGTAGAGGTCGCTGCCGGCCTTCTGGCCCTCCATCATGTCGCCGATCAGGCCTTTGGCCGTCAAGAAGATCACCGGGGTGTTGATGGTGCGGGCGTCCCTACGGATCTCCTTGCAGACGTCGAAGCCGGACAAGCCGGGCATGCTGACATCGAGGATGAAGAGATCGATCGTCTCTTTCTGGGCCACCTGCAAGGCTTCCTCGCCGCTGGCGGCCGTCAGGACCTCGTAGCCGCGCTGCGTCAGGGTTTGCTTCAACGCCGAGAGAGCCGGAGCGTCGTCGTCGACGGCGAGGATTCTCTTTCTTTCGGCCATGGGCAGGAACGGGACAGCAATATATCACCCCGGCTTCTTGCTCTCCCGGAGCTGGCGCGCCGTCACTAGCCGCGCGGCAATCTCGCGCTCGGCGCCGCGCTCGGTCGGCTCGTAGTAGCGCCGTCCGGCCAGCCGCTCCGGCAGGCAGTCCATGCCCGCCACGGCGTCGGCCTCGTCGTGTGCGTATTTGTACTCCTTGCCGTAACCGAGATCCTTCATCAACCGGGTCGGCGCGTTGCGGATCCAGAGCGGGACGGGCTCGGCGCGGGTCATCAGGGCCTCTCGCGCGGCCGCGCCGTACGCAAGGTAGATCGCGTTGCTCTTCGGCGCCGCCGATAGATAGGTGACGAGCTGGGCGAGCGCGAGCGCCGCCTCGGGCATCCCGACGAAATGAACCGCTTGCTGCGCCGCCATCGCCAGCGTCAAGGCTTGCGGATCGGCCAGGCCCACGTCTTCCGAGGCGAAGCGCACCAGGCGCCGCGCCACGTACAGAGGGTCTTCGCCCGCCTCGAGCATGCGCGCGAGCCAGTAGAGGCCGGCGTCGGCGTCGGAGTTGCGGATCGACTTGTGGAGCGCGCTGATGATGTTGAAGTGTTCTTCGCCCGCCTTGTCGTAGAGCAGCGCCTTGCGCGCGAAGGCCTCGCGCATCGCGGGCAGGTCCAGCGAACGCAAGCCGTCCGCCGCGGCGGGTGTCGTGGTGACCGCCAGCTCCAGCACGTTCAGCGCGGTGCGAGCGTCGCCATCCGAGGCCTCGGCCAGGAAAGCCAGCGCGTCGTCGCTGACGGCGGCCCGAAGCGGCCCGAGGCCTCGAGCTTCGTCGGCCAGCGCTCGCCGCAGCACGGCGACCACGTGTCCCGCCGCCAGCGGCTTCAGCACCACGACGCGGCAACGCGACAAGAGCGCGGCGTTCACTTCGAAGCTCGGGTTCTCGGTGGTGGCGCCGATCAAGAGCACGTCGCCCGACTCGACGTGCGCCAAGAGCGCGTCCTGCTGCGCCTTGTTGTAGCGATGGATCTCGTCGATGAACAGAATCGTGCGGCGGCTCTCGCGGACGCGGCGCGCTTCGGCGGCGCTGAGCGCCTCGCGCAGCTCCTTGACGCCGGACAGCACCGCGCTCATCGCCTCGAAATGCGCGCGCACCAGACCGCGGATCACCTGGGCCAGCGTCGTTTTACCGGATCCCGGCGGGCCCCACAGGATCAGCGAGGCAAGCTGGCCCGACTCGAGCGCGCGCCGCAGCGGCTTTCCGGGACCGAGCAGCTCCTCCTGACCCAGCAGCTCGTCGAGGGTTTTGGGGCGCATCCGCTCGGCGAGCGGCGCGTCCGGTCGAACCTCGGGCTCGGGGAAGAGCGAGCCGCCGCGGCGATCCGACTTCACGAGGCGGCCTCCCGCTGCCGCGCTGCCTCGAAGAACAGCACGCCCGCCGCGACGCCGACGTTCAGGCTCTCGACCGGCGCACGCAACGGAATTGCGACTCGTACTTCGGCCGCTCGAGCCAGAGCCTCGGGCAGGCCCGCGCCCTCGTTGCCGACCGCGATCGCGAGCGGCGCGCGCAGGTCGGCGGCGTCGTAGCGCAGGGCGGCGCGCGGGTCCGCCGCGGCCAGACGAACCCGGCGCTCGCGCAGCATGACGAGGACCTCGTCTGCCGTCAGCCCCGTCAGATGCGGCAGGCGCAAGGCGCTGCCCATCGACCCGCGCAGGCTCTTCCAGGCGAACGGATCGGCGCTGCCCTTGGTGAGCAGGGCTCCGGTGGCCCCCGCCGCCTCAGCGGTGCGCAGCAGGCCGCCGAGATTGCCCGGGTTTTGTATCTCGCACGCGATCAGCAACAGCGGAATGCCGCGGAGCACCTCCGCTTCGCTGAACCGCGGGGCCTTGGCGATCGCGAGCACGCCTTGGCTCGTCTCCACCTCGGACAGCGAGCCATGCAGCGCCTCGGAGAAGACACGCGATTCGACGCCGGCCGCGCCCAGCTCGCGTCCCAGCGGCGTTTCGCTGGCGCGTTCCGAGAGCGCCAAGAGCTCGAGCGCCAGGCCCGCCGCGATCGCTTCGCCCACCAGCTTCGGTCCTTCCAGAAGCAGCTGGCCGCGGCCGTCCCGGGCGCGTTCTCTGGCCGAGAGGAGCTGCTGGTAGGCCGGATTGGCGCGGCTGCGCACGACCTCGCGCGGCTTCATCGGAGAGAGCGCATGTTACTATCGCGGCCCTCGCAACAATAAAGATCCCCATGGTCGACGAGATCAAACGCCGCCTCGAAGAAGAGATGATGACGCTCGACCATGAGCTCAAGGTCACGCTGCCGAAAGAGATCCTGAAGGCGCGCGAGCATGGTGACCTGCGCGAGAACGCCGAGTACAAGGCGGCCAAGGAGCGCCAGAGCTTCTTGCAGGCGCGCATCTCCCAGCTCCAGACGCGCGTGGCGGCGCTCTCGATGGTCAACCTCGACAAGATCCCGCGCGGCAAGGTCGGACTCGGGTCGACCGTGACGGCCAAGGACACCTCGAGCCGCGAGACCGTCGTCTACGAGATCGTCACGCCGGAAGAGGCGGACCCCAGCGTCGGCCGCATCTCGCCGTCGTCGCCGATCGGCCGCTGTCTGCTCGGCCAGGAGGAGGGCGATGTTGTCGAGCTCCAGGCCCCATCCGGCACGCGCGAGCTCGAGATCATGAAGCTCCTCACGGTCCACGACAAAGCTGGCGCCGCGTAGCTTCGCGGAGATCCGTCTTCCGCCGGAGGGCGACCTAACGCCGGCGCTCGCCGCGCTGCCCAAAGCCCCCGGAGTCGCGCAGCTCCTCGCGCAAGACCAGAAGAGCCTGGTCATCGCGAGCCCCGCCAACGTCCGGCGCTGGAGCGCCGGACAGCTCGGCCTGCTCGCGAGCAAGCCGGGCGTACGCCCGCGCATCAACCTGCGCGAGGTCGCACGCGTGCTGCGCTTCTGTGTCACCGCCAGCGGTTTCGAGCAGCGGCTCGTCTACGAGCGCCTGATCGGGCGGCACGTGCCGCTCGCGAAACGGCGCGACCTCAAGCCTCCCGGCTACTTGCGACTCTCGTTCGCGGAGCGTTTCCCGCGTTTGACCGTGAGCGATCGCTCGGGCGAGCTTTCGAGTCTTTTCGGACCGTTCGCCGACCGCCGCGCGGCGGCAAAGGCCCGTGACGGGCTCGACAAGCGCTTCGGGCTTCGCCCCTGCGACTTCGTCTTCGAGCCCGATCCGGCGCTGCCGCTCGGTCTCGGTTGTGTGTACGCCCAGGTGCGGAGCTGTGCCGCGCCGTGTCTCGAGCGCGTTTCGGAGGATCGCTACCGGGCGATCGCCGACGAGGTCGCGCGTTCGCTGGCTTCGCCGGCGATCCGCGCCGGTGTGGCGTCCCTGGACGTGCCCGCATGGGTGGCGCGTGCCGCTTACCGCGCCGTCGTCGTGGAACGGGCCGCCGACGCGGTCCAGGTCTTCCCGATTCGCGACGGCAGCGTGATCGACCACGAGCTCCGGACCGTCCGCGAAGCCGACCTCGATCGCGGCCTGGAAGCCTTGCGCTTCACGCTTCCGGAAGGCGTCACTGACGACACGCCATGGCTCTCGTCCTGGCTTCGCGGCAAGCGACAGGGCGCCTACCTGGTGGCGCCCGACAGCGAGAGCCTCTCGGGCTCGGCGCTCGCGAACGCGGCCAGGTCTGCTCTCGCCGCCGCGGCACGCGGATCGCGCAGCGCTTCGTAGCACCCGAGCCGCCCAGGAGCGCCAGCGACAGGATCAGGCCAAAGCTGAAGACGCTGCCTCCGAGGAGCGGCGCCAGCATCCGGTACCACACGAGCTCCATCAGGAAGAAGGCCATGCCGACCAGGCACGCCCTACGAAGATCGCGAGCACGGCCGCCGACGCCGCTGTGCTGGCGCCGAAGATCAGCCGGAACTCGCGCAGCCAGACGATCTGGTAGGTGAGCGCGCAGGCGCCGGAGAGGAACACGAGCGCCGCCACACGCAACACGGGCATTCGGCGAAAGTCTCGCCGGTCCGCGTGGTAACGTAAAGCTCCGCGGCACATGAGGGAGTACTCGCCGAAGCGTCGCACCGCGCTCGTGTTCACCGGCAGCGGTTCGACAGGCGCCTACCATGCGGGCGCGCTCAAGGCGATCGACGAGAGCGGCGTGAAGGTCGACCTGGTGGTGGGGTCGGGCGTGGGCGCCCTGGCGGCGGCGTTCGCGAGCGTCGCCGGCGGGGCCAAGCTCTACGGCCCGGACGGGTTCTGGAGCGGGCTCGGCTGGTCGTCCCTGTATCGCGTGCGCACGGCGCTGCGCGTCGTCTTCGTGTTGCTGGGCGCCGCGCTGGTGGTGTTCGCGCTGCCGCTGCTGCTGGCGGTTGTCGCGGGGCTCTTGTTCCCGCTCGCGTTGATCGTGGATCTGGCGGCGCCGGGCGCGCCTGCCAGGGCGCTGGCGGGTGTCGGCGGCGCGCCGTTCTTGTTGCGCGCGCCGTTTCTCGCCGCCCTGGCGGCGCCGGTGTTCGCGTTGTCGGTGACCGTGTTCGTAGCGGCCGGTCGCGTCTTCTTGAGTGACCGGCGGCGCGCCGGCGAGCTCTTCGAAGCCGTGCTCGACCCGAGCGCCGGCATGGCGCGACTCGTCCGCTCGCTGTGGGAGGTCGCGCGTGGCACTGCGCTCTCGAACTCGGTGCCTTCGCCGATCGAACTGTCGCGCAAGCACGTTGCGCTGCTGCTCGAAAACCTCGGGCAACCGGGTTTTCGCGAGCTGATCGTGCGGGCCTGCGACATGGAGACCGGGCGCGCGTTGGCCTTCTCCCTGCTCCAGGAGCCGGCCCGCCTGAGCTTCGCCGCGGCCCGCGCGAAGGACCGCTGGAAGCCGGAGGCGGCTCCGCCGGAGGCGATCGACCTGCGCGGGGCCGACCACGCTGCCCTCTTGTTCGACGCGGTCGCGACCGGGCTGTTGCCGCCGATGATCCTGCCCCCGCGGCGCGTCGGGTTCCCGCGCGGCGGGCCGTTTCCGGGCGAGACGCATCGCTTGACCGACGCCAGCCTGGTCGGAGGTTCGGGACTGCGCGAGGCGCTCGACGCGGGCGCGGAGCAGGTGATCCTGGTGTCGGGCAGCCCAGAGCGGTCGGGTCTCCAGCAGCGCCGCCGCGGCCCGCGCGCGCTGGCCGACGCCACAATCGCCGCGCTCGAGCGGCAAGCCCTCGAAGCCGACCTGGAAGCGGCGCTGCGCGTCAACCGGATGGTGCAGACGCTCGGCCACCAGAAGGATGACGGCAGCCGTGCCTGGCAGGACCCCGAGACCGGCCGCGAGCACCGCGAGTTCGCGCTCTACGTGGTGCGCCCGTCGGCACGGGCGCTGGGTCCGCTGGAGCTGGACGGCGCCCTGGACCCGGCTACCGAGGTCCAGCAGACCTTGGAGGACCTCGTGGAGCAGGGATATCGCGACGCCTACCGTCTGTTCGTCGAGCCCGTGATCGGTGGCGCCGCGCCCGAAGCGACAGCCCTGGCGGGCGACGTCGAGGCGACCCAATCGGTGTCGTTGTGAGTGTGGGCCGGAAGCAGCGTGGCCCCGGCACGCTCGCGGTCCACGGTGCTGGCGATCCCAGGCCGGGTTCGCTCACCACACCAATCGCGCAGACCTCGACCTTCGTCTTCGAGTCTTCCGCCGAGATGCGGCGTTACCTCGAGGGCGGCTCGGGCCTGCACCTCTACACACGCTACGAGAACCCCACGCTGCGCGCGCTCGAGGAGGCGCTGGCGGCGCTCGAGGGCGGCGCGGACGCGCTGGTGCTCGGGTCCGGCATGGCCGCGTCCACGACCGCGCTGCTCGCGCTCTTGAAGCCGGGCGACGAGATCCTCGCCAGCGCATCGCTCTACGGCGGGACCACCAAGCTGGTCCGGCATTGGCTCGCGCGCCTCGGGTTCGGCTTCCGAATCCTGCCGGCCAAGGATCTGGCGCGAATCGACGTGCTGGCGAGCGACAAGAGCAAGCTGGTCGTGTTCGAGACGCCGACCAACCCGAGCGTCGAGGTGGTGGACATCGCGGCCGTGGCTCGCGCGGCTCACGTGCGCGGCATGCTGGTGATGATCGACAGCACCTTCGCGACGCCGGTGCTGCAGCAGCCGCTCTCGCTCGGCGCCGATCTGGTGATGCACAGCCTGACCAAGGCGCTCTCCGGCCACAGTGACATCATCGGCGGCGCTCTCGTCGGCTCGAAAGCGATCATCGGCGAGGTGCGCGACGCGATGAAAGTGCTGGGCGGCTGCATGGACCCGCACGCGGCGTTCCTGGCGCTGCGCGGTCTGAAGACCGTGCACCTGCGCGTGCCGCGGATGTGCGAGAACGCGCTGGCTCTCGCGAAGCACCTCGAAGCGCATCCCAAGGTGTCGCGCGTCATCTATCCCGGTTTGAGCTCCCATCCGAGCTACACGATCGCGGCACGGCAGATGTCTGCGCCGGGAGGCATGCTCTCGTTCGTGTTGCCGGGAGGACTGCCCGCCGCCGAGCGTTTCTACGACGGGCTCTCGCTGATGGCGCGCGCCGCGAGCCTGGGCGGCGTCGAGACGCTGGTGTCGCTCCCGCTCCACACCTCGCACGCGGGTTTCACGCCCGCGGAGCTCGCCGAAGCCGGCGTGGACCCCGGCAGCGTCCGGATCTCGCTCGGCGTCGAGGACGCCGAGGATCTGATCGCCGACGCCGACGCGGCGCTCGCCAAGGTCTGATCCCGATATATGCCGCGACTGCTCACGAAGATCACGGTCTCGCGGACGAAGGGCCGCGAGACCACCGAGAGCGAGGTGCGCGTGAAGAGCCTCGAAGAGCTGTATGCAGCGTGCCGCGACGCGCCGCCGTCCGCGCTGGTGCGCGTCGCGTTGCAGGGGCCGGACGGCGAGGTGCGCCTGAATTTCGCGAGTTTCCTGAAGCCTGGAACCAAGGAGTGAACCGATGACCGCGAGCGCTCTTCTGCTGCCGGCGCCCAAGTAGCCTGTCGCTCGACTCCTTCTTCAAGCGCGCGTTCGGGGACGACGAGCCCGAGAGCCTCGGGTCGGGCTGGCTCTCGGGCTGCGTGTCGGTGGCCCTGGGCCTCTCGGGTCTGTTCGCGGTTTTCTGTCTTCACTTCCCCGAGCTGCTGACGACGGCCGAGCTGCGCGCCGTCTATCCGATGGGGCTGGTGCGGGCGGCGATTCAGGGCGCGATCGGCCTCGCGTTCCTGCTCGGCCTGATCAGCGCGTCGCTGCGCCGCCGCAAGGTGCTCGGCTTCACCGGCATGGCGCTGGCGCTCGCTTCGTCACTGCTCGGGGGCTCGGAGGTTCCGGTCCAGGGCGCGGTAGCCGCCGGCCCGGCCTTCGGGCTCGACTGGTTCGTGCTCAACCTGCTGCTGCTCGCCGTCATCTTCGTGCCGATGGAGCGGCTCTTCCCGCGGTGGCCGGCTCAGGGCACGTTCCGGCCAGGCTGGACGACGGACACGCTGTACTTCTTTTCGAGCCATCTGCTGGTTCAGGCGTCCACCTTCCTCACGCTGACGCCCGCACACACGCTTTTCCAATGGGCGGCACGGCCCGAGATTCAGCTCGCCATCGCGCGCCAGCCGCTCGTTCTGCAGTTCGTGGAGGTCGTCGTCGCGGCGGACTTGACCGAATATCTGGTCCACCGGCTTTTCCATCGCGTCCCGTGGCTGTGGTCGTTCCACGCGGTGCACCACTCGAGCCGCGCCATGGATTGGCTCGCCGGTTCGCGGCTTCACATCGTGGACATCGTGGTGACGCGCGGCCTCTCGTTCGTGCCGCTTCACGTGCTCGGCTTCGCGACGCCCGCGGTCTACGCGTACCTCGTGTTCGTCTCGTTCCACGCCGTCTTCATCCATGCCAATGTGCGCTTCCGCTTCGGCCCGCTCGAAGACCTGGTCGTGGTGCCGCGTTTCCACCACTGGCATCACGCCACGGCGCCGGTCGACAAGAACTTCGCGGTCCACCTGCCCTGGATCGATCGCCTGTTCGGCACGTACCACTGCCCGCCCGAGTGGCCGGCGGAGTACGGCATCGCGGGCCATCCGGTGCCCGAGGGGTATCTGGCGCAGTGGAGTTATCCGCTCGAGAAGCGCTGAGGCCGTGTTCCCGCAAGGGCGCGCGTAGAATCGGCTTCGGCCGCTGGCAGAGGCCCATCGCATGCGGCTCGCGCTCTCTTTCCTCCTGACGCTTTCGATGGCGCAGGCGCCGTCCCCCGAGCCGCCTCAGAAGCAGGGCACGCCCGTCTTCCCGGCCGGCGTCGATCTCGTCTCGATCGACGTCAACGTGGTCGACGACAACGGCCGCCCTGCCGGCGACCTGAGCGCCGCGGACTTCGAGGTGAAGATAGGCGGCAAGCCGCGCCGCGTTGTGAGCGCCGAGTTCCTGTCGCGAACCCGCCAGCTCGCGGAACAGGCTCCGGTTGCGCCGACGCACTACAGCACCAACGAGGGAATCGTGCCGGGCCGGCTGGTGTTGCTCGCGGTCGACGAGGGCAACATCGCGGCGGGAGGCGGCCGCCACGCGGCGCGCGCGGGAGAGAAGCTGATCGACCGGCTCGGCACCACCGACCGGGTGGGGTTCTTGTCGATACCCGGTCCCGAGCCGCGCGAGGAGTTCACGACCGACCACGCCCGCGCGCGCGAGGCGCTCAAGAAAGTGGTCGGCCGCGCGCGCTTCCAGGGCAAGCGGCTCTCGCTCAGCGAATCGCTCTCGTTCGTGGAGAACGAGGACCCGAGGCGTTGGCAGGAGCTGGTCGCCCGGCTGTGCCCCCCCGGCGACCGGTTGTGCCCGGACGAGCTCGAGTCGGAGGCGCGCATGGTTCATTCCGACTACCAGATGCAGTCGTCGCGCTCGATCGGCATGCTGCGCGGCGCGTTCGAGGGGTTGCGCCCGGTCGAAGGCCCCAAGGTGATGGTGCTGATCACGCAAGGGTTGGGCGTGCCGGGAACGGGGACGCGCGCCGGAGTCGGCAACGAGCTCCAGCGCCTGGGGGAGGCCGCCCGCCTGGCTCGCGTGGCGTTCTTCGTGGTGTTGATCGATGCCGGGTCCGGCGTCTCCGCGGAAAGCGACATCTCGGCGCAGCGCGTTCTCGAGGATCACGACCTCCACTCGCGCGCGCTCGACTACCTGGCCGACGGCGCCCGGGGCGCGGTTCTGCGCGGCGCGCCCGAGAACGCCTTCGAGCGGATCGCCCGCGAGATCAGCGGCCACTACCAGATCGGGTTCGAGCCGGAAAACAAGGACCGCGACGGCAAGAGTCACGCGGTCTCGGTGAAAGTGAAGCGCAAGGGGCTCACGGTTCGCGTGGGGCGCGACGTGGTGTTTCCGAAGCCGGGAGTCGTGGTCGACGCGAAGGCTGCGATCGCCGCGCTCGTGCGGTCGCCGCTGATCGCGACGGAGCTGCCGATGCGCACCGCGTCCTGGTCCCTGAAGGACGTCGCCACCGGCAAGATCCGCCTGATGGTGGAAACCGACGTCGCGGGCCAGCGCGCGTCGAACGACGTCTCCCTCGGCTACCTCCTGATCGACGCCCAGGGCAAGACCGTCACCGCCGGCATGCAGCAGCCTCAGCAAGGCGACGCCGCCTCTCGGGCCGGCTTCGCGAGCTTCGCGGTCGAGCCGGGGCTCTACACGCTGCGAGTTGGGGCGCGCGACAGCCGCTCGCGCGCGGGCAGCGTCGAGCACCCGGTTTCGGCGGCGCTCCACGAGGCCGAAGGCGTCGAATGGAGCGACCTGCTGGTGGGCGCGGCGCCCGAGGAAGGCCAGTCGTTCCGGCCGGCGCCCGAGGCCACGCTGAGTCTCGCCGGCGGCGCTCTCGGCAGCCACCTCGAGCTCTACGCGAAGAGCGCCGCGAGTCTCGACGGTTTGGACGTATGGATCGACGTGATTCGCGCCGACACCTCGGCCCTCGTGAAGACGGTGCGCGCGCCGATCGGCCTCACACCGACCGAGGGCCGCCGCGTGGCGCAGGCCTTGATTCCAGGCGACCGCCTCGCGCCGGGAAACTACATCCTGCGTGCGGTGATTCGAACCGGAGATAAAATGCTCGGCGACGCGGCCAGGCCGTTCCGTGTGGTGGCACCCTAGAGGTCCCATTGCGGTGATCGACACGGTCACCTATTCGGCTGGACGGCGATAAGCCTCTACCGCCCTGCAGCAGCTCGGACCCGCTCCTCCTTCACCACGTGCACTCGCGCCGGCCGCCGAGCCCTGGCGTGCTTCTTCAGGACCTCAGCGATTCCTTCCCGGACCAGCTCGGCGACGGAGCGTCGCTGGTTGAAGGCGATCAGGCGTAGTGCCTCATGCTGCTCGCTCTCGATCATGGTCAGCAGGCTAACCGGCGTCGTCAGCTTTCCTCGCGGCATCTCACTCCTCCTCGCTTCGGGTCACCCGTTCCAGCGGTCGCACGAGTTCGGTCTCCACGGAAAGCCACCGGAGGTAGATCGCGTCCTGCTGAAAGCGGGTGAGGAGCTTGGTCCTCGCATACGCCTTCATCCATTCGCGGGTCTCCTCAGTGTCTGGGAGGTCCGCTGAGATGTAGGCCAGGACATCCTTGGCGAGGAGCCCCCGATCCCACCAAAAGCCCTGCGGCTTGTCGCGCCGAAAGACTTGCAGTTCGGCCCCGGCGTCGAAGTGCTTGCTGATCTCCATTGCGGTCCGAGTGAATTTCCGTTTCTCGATCGGTTTTCGGAAGCCCTGAGCATCCGCGTTGTAGTACGTGGGCAATGGCATGAGCAGGGTGATGATTCGCAGTCCAGCCATCCGACCCCTTCCCGGCTACGCGACCTATATAACTATACATCTATATAGATTCTGTTGGCGTCCACGATGCGCTGCCTTGTGGCTCCTGTGTCATGCGGCCCGGTGTGATTCGACCCGTTTGCTAGACTTTCATCCGAGATGACCGCGAAAGCGCAGGCTGCCGGCGTGAAGCCGTTCCTGGAGCGGATCGCCGAAGGTGTCGTCGTGGGCGATGGCGCGATGGGGACGATGCTGTATGCGCGGGGCGTCTTCATCAATCGGTGTTTCGACGAGCTGAACCTGTCGAATGGGGCGCTCGTGACGAGCGTGCACGCCGACTACATCGAGGCCGGGGCCGAGGTGGTCGAGACGAACACGTTCGGCGCGCACCGGTTCAAGCTCGGGCCGCACGGGCTCGACGGGCAGGTCGTGAAGGTGAACCGCGAAGGTGCGCGACTCGCCCGCGAGGC
>CAZVOI010000761.1:0-4599 GCA_964628275.1 uncultured Acidobacteriota bacterium
TCGCTCGCCGTGCTCGAGGAATGTCCATCAGCGGAACTCAGGCGCGCGTCTACGTGGCGTTGAACTCGAGTCGTTGAGATTGCGAACAGAATCGAGATCGGAGAATGACCCCCATGCGCAATAAGTTCGTCCTGGCGGCCAGCATGCTCGTCGCGATGGCTGGCCCGATCAGAGCGCAGGAGCCCGAAACGAAAGAGATCGTGGCCACGCTCTCCCAGTTCGGCGAGGCCTGGAAGACGGGCGACCCAGCCGTGGTGGCGGCGTTCTTCGACGAGAAGGCGACGCTGACCACGATCTCCGGACAGACCGCCAGCGGCCGGCCGGCGATTCAAGCGGCGCTCGTCCAGGCCCTGGGCGGGCCGCTCAAGGGCACGCTGTTCTCCACCACCGCCGAGGGGATCCGAGTCTTGAAGCCCGGCGTCGCCGTTCAATCGGACCTGTTCCTGTTCCGAAGCGGCGCTTCAGCGCAGGCGGCGGCCGGCCGAGGCATCACGAACTCGCTGATCGTGTGGGTGAAGCGAGACGCGGGCTGGAAGATGGCGGCGGTCCAGGGCATGGTCCCGGCGAAACCCGTCGAGTAGGACCAAGCGAGTCGCCGATCGCGCGAATCGAGGAGACACGCATGGAGATGGTGGAGCCGTTCATGGCTCTAGTCGTTTATCCGACCACGGCCGAGGCCCAGGCACGGCAGGCGGACAATCTGGGCAAGATCGCCCAAGAGAAGATCCGGCTGCTGCCGGGCTTCTTGCGCGCGCGGGTATTCTCGAGCGAAGACGGTCAGCATCTGGTCACCTTGACCGAGTGGAGCGACCGCCGATCGTTCGAGCAGTTCCGCGAGAGCGAGTTCGGCCGCGCGGCGGTCGCTCTGGCCGCCGATCTCAACCCAAGGGCCTATTGGCTGCGGGAGATCCGAAGCGTGGCTGCACCATGAAGCCCGACACGTCTCGCTCCAAGGCCAGCAGCAGAAGAAGAAGAGGGAATCTCATGCGCGTGCGTTCATCTGCAGTCCTCGCGGTCGTTCTCGTGGCTGGACCTCTCGGCTGGGCAGCCGCCAGTCACGAGCCCGCGCCCACGCTGAAGGCCGCGGATCTGCTCGCGAAAGAACAGCTCTCCGGCCCTCGTTTCAAGGTCGCCGAGGCGGTCAAGTGCGACGGCTACATGACGGGTTTCACGCTTCAATCCGACTTCGGGAGCTTCGATGTCGCGAGCCGGGAGCTGCTCGAGGTGCGGATTCGAGAGGTCGCGGCCCTCATCAAATTGGAGGACGTGAGCAAGACCGACGCCTTCGCCCAGGCGTTCGGCGCGAGCGCGAAGAAGAAAGCGGCAGCCGTGGGCAACGTCGTCGCCAACCCGGTAGAGACGGCGAAGGGAGTGCCCGAGGGCGTGGGGCGCTTCTTCAAGGGCGCCAGCAAGAAGGCCAAGGCGGGCGCCGAGGGCGCCAAGGACGCAGCCACTGGCAACGACAAGGACACGACGGGCGCCAAGAAGGAGGCAGACGACGTCGCCAAGGACGCCGCCGGCGTCAGCAAGGTCAAGCGGCAATGGTCGCAGAAGCTGGGGATCGATCCCTACACCAGCAACGCCGTCTTGAGCAAGAAGCTGGACGACATCGCCTGGGCGGCCTACGCCGGAGGGTTTGCGATGAACGTGGTCGCAGCGCCGATTCCTGGCCTCGGCATGGTGACGCGCGCCAACGATCTCGCCTGGAGCCTGCCGCCACAGGAGCTGGCCGCTCTCAACGACGGCAAGCTCGCCAAGATGGGCGTGCCGCCGGAGACCCGCAAGGCGTTCCTCAAGAATCGCTTTTTCACGCCTTCGCTCCAGACGCAGATGGTCGCAGCACTCGAGGCGATGCCGGGAGTCACCGGTGTCGCCGACGCCGTCGCCCTGGCCGCCAGTCAGACCGATTCCGAAGAGGACGCGCGCTTCTACCGGCGCACCGCGCTGCTCTTGGCCCAGTACCAGGCGGTCGAGCCACTGGCTTCGCTCCAGGCCCGCCAGCGCATCTTCGTGGGCCGTACCAAGTCGGGGACGCTCGTCGTTCCCGGCGCCCTCGACTACGTCACGTGGACGCCCGAGATCGACCAGTTCGCCAGCGACCCGACGCTGAAGGCGGTCAAGCGCGAGATCTGGCTCTCGGGCCGAGCTTCGGCGACCGCCGCCAAGGAACTCGCCGCACGCGGCTGGAAGCTGCGGGAGTCGGCCCCTGCCAACTGACGCACGAAACCAACATAATGAACAGAGGAGAAAACGAATGATTCGAAAGCTGACTCTCGCCGCCCTTTTCTTGACGCTTCCCTGCGGAATGGCGGCGGCTCAGGCGCCCGCCGATCCGAAAGTCGAATCGGCGATTTCGCAGTTGCGCAAGGACGCATCGGCCGACCGCAACGATCTGATCAACGCCAACATGAGCTTCACGGCCGACGAGGCTGCGGCGTTCTGGCCGCTCTACAAGGCCTACGACCTGAAGCGCAAGGCGATCGGTGACGAGAAGGTGGCGCTGATCAAGGACTTCGCGGCCGGCTACGAGAACCTCTCGGACGCCAAGGCGAAAGAGCTGGTGACCCGCAGCATGATGATCGAGGACAAGGTCACCGATGCCCGGAGGCAGTTCCTGCAGGACCTTCAGAAGGCGTTGCCGGCGAAGCGCGTGGCGCGCTACTACCAGGTCGAGAGCCGCATCGAGATGCTGATGAACCTGGCGCTGTCGACGGCGATACCGCTGGCGAAGTAGCTCACCGAGAGGAGCTCGACCGTGTTTTCCCTGAGGCTGCGACGTCTCGCGCTGGCCGTCAGCCTCGCGGCTCTTCCGGGCGTGGCGCGCGCGCAGGACACGCACTACTGGAACATCCAGTACGGCCCTGTCGCCACGCTTCTCGGCGGCAACGTGGTGGGGAGCACGCGGGACCTCTCCGCCACCTTCTACAACCCCGGCGGTCTGATCCTCAGCGACGATCCCAGCTTCCTGCTCTCCACCGAGTCGGTTCAGATCGAGAAGGTATCGCTCCGACCAGCCAGCGGCGTGCAACTGTTCGACGTTTCGTCGTCGTCGATCGGCGCCGCGCCGTCGCTGATCGCCGGCAACCTGCCGAAGGGATGGGGCGGCAACAACGGCCGCTTCGCATGGTCGTACCTGACCCGGCAAAAGTTCAATACTCGACTCGACCAGCGTCTAAACGTCCAGGTCGGGGGCGCCTACAGCGGCTCGGCGGAGAGCCTCTTCGACCAGAGGATGAGCGAGGACTGGGGCGGTCTGACGTACTCGCACGCCCTCGGCAAGACGACCGGCATCGGTCTTACCTGGTACGGCGCCTACCGCAGTCAGCAGACGCGCTCCGAGACGAACCTGCAGGCCACCTCGCCGAGCGGCGCCGGCGTCACCGGCATCACGATCAGCGACTTCTACTACAGCCATTCCCGCACCCTGGCCAAGCTCGGGCTGGCGAAGGATTGGAAGGACTGGCAGGCGGGCCTGACGGTGACGACGCCGAGCCTGGCGGTCTTCGGCAGTGGGAAGACGGGCTTCACGCGCTCGGTGAGCGGGGTCGACGCCAACGCCGACGGAAAGACGGACACGCTGGTGGCGGCTGCGTCGGAAGATGCATTGAAGGCCGACTACAAGTCGTCCTGGGCGATCGCACTCGGAGGCTCGTGGCGGCGGCGCGCGACTCGGCTCCACGTTTCGGCCGAGTGGTACGCTCCGGTCCCGCAGTTTACGGTGCTGGATCCCAAGTCCTTCGCGTCCAACCCAAGCGGTCCGATCTACGACCCGCTGCTGGTTCAGCGGCTCGAGGCGGTCTTCAATGCTGGCCTGGGTGTGGAGCACGAGTTCAGTCGGGAGCTGAGCGTCTACGGGGCCTTCCACACCGACGTGTCGGCGGCCCCGACCGATCGCGACCTCAGCATCGGAGCGTCGGACTGGAACCTCAACCACCTGACCGCAGGAACCGCGTTCCGAATGGGCAGCAACCGCTTCACGCTTGGCGCCGGCTGGGCCTTCGGAGGGAAGACGCAGACGCTGAATCTGCAGTTGCCGGCGAGCATCCCCTCGGTGACGGGATCGCCTGCCGTGGACGTCCGCTATTCGCGTTTGACGTTCCTGTTGGGATTCGTCTTCGGCAGCTAGGAGAAGAGACATGACCGAACGCCGCAATACCCTGGTGATGGCGGGCCTGCTGTTCCTCACCATCTCCGCGTCCACCAGCTTCAAGTCGACCTGGAAGGACCCCAACGCTGGGCCGCTCAACTTCAAAGGCAAGAAGGTGCTCGCGCTCGTGATCTTGGAACAGGAGGCGTCGCGGCGCGGCGCCGAGGTCGCGCTGGCTTACGAGCTGAACCAGCGAGGCGTCGCGGGCATCCCCGGCTACTCGGTGATCCCCGAGGCGGAGATGAAGGACAAGGAGGCGGTGAAGGCGCGCGTGATCGCGGCGGGCTTCGCCGGCGCCGTGGTGATGAGGGTCGGCGGCAAGCACCAGGAGATCACCTCCAGCCCGGCCACCTATTGGGGCGGCTACTACAGTTCGTTCTCGGGCTACTACGGCTACGGCGGGGGCGGCTCGATGATGGCCGACCCGGGCTACGTCAACACCTACAACATCT
>CAZVOI010000762.1:0-1530 GCA_964628275.1 uncultured Acidobacteriota bacterium
CGGCCGGGGCCGGCCCGGTCGAGGACGTGGCCCGCAGCTTGCAGTTCCTCCTGGGGCTCGCGGCATGAATCCCGCGACCAAGATGCGGCTGACGCTCGAGCGGGGGGCCGACTTCTGGAACGACTCCTGCGCGCTCAACGAGCTCAGCGAGGCGGTCCAGAACGGCGCGGTCGGGGCGACCTCGAATCCCGTGATCGTCTGCACGGTGGTGAAGGCCGATCCCGGCAGCTGGACACCGGTGATCGACGAGCTCGTGGTGTCGATGCGCGAGGCGACGGAGGACGAGATCGCCTGGCGCCTGATCGAGACGATCGGCCGGCGGGCGGCCGCGCTGCTCGAGCCCGTCTGCAAGGAGACGGGAGGCCGCAAGGGCTTTCTCTCCATCCAGGTCAACCCCAAGTTCTACCGCAGCACCGCGCGGATGCTGGAGCATGGGCGAACCTTGGCCGCGCTCGCTCCGAACATCGCGATCAAGGTCCCCGCCACCCCGGAGGGGATCGCGGCGGGCGTCGAGCTCGTCGCCTCCGGCATCAACGTCAACGCGACCGTGAGCTTCACGCTGCCGCAGGCGCTCTACGTTGCCCAGGCCTTCGAAGGAGCCCTGGATCGTGCGAAGGCGGCCGGGCTGGACATGCAGCGGCTGCATCCGTACGTGACGCTGATGGTGGGACGCCTCGACGACCTGCTGCAGCGCGCGCTCACCAAGGAGAACGTCAGCATCGACCCCGGCTACCTGCACTGGGCCGGGATCGCCGTCTTCAAGAAGGCGCACGGCATCTTCAAGCTGCGCGGCTACCGCAGCTCGCTGCTCGCCGCCGCCTATCGCCACCACCTGCACTGGTCTGAGCTCGTCGGGCCGGGCGTCGTGCTCTCGATGCCGTACGCGTGGTGGAAGCAGTTCGAGGCCTCGGACATCGAAGTTGCGGAGACGCTCGACCGCCCGGTCGACCCGCAGATCGTAGAGGCGCTTCACGCCAAGTTCAAGGACTTCCGGCGCGCCTACGACGAGAACGGCCTCGCCCCGGAGGAGTTCGTGCGCTACGGGGCGTCCGTCCACACGCTGAATCAGTTCATCGGCGGCTACCACGAGCTGCTCGGCGTCGTCCGCGAGCGCATGCTGAGGTAGGCGCCTGGGCCACAACCGCCGTCCCGAACCTGGGAACGACGAGGAATCGTCTCTATTTCACGGCCCGGGTGACGAGGCCGATCTTCGTCCGCTGGTCCTTGGGCACCTGCTCCCCGTGGAGCAGCCGGACCGCGGTCTCCACCGCCAGGCGGCCCATCTCCGAAGGGAACTGCGCGATCGACGCGTCCATGCTGCCGGCCTCGATCGCTTTTCGCGCGTCGTCGACGGCGTCGAAGCCGATCACCCGGATCGTGCCCGTCCGCCCGGCGCTCGCGATCGCTTCGACCGCCCCGAGCGCCATCATGTCGTTGCAGGCGAAGACAGCGTCGATCTCCGGGTGGGCCTGGAGCATGTTCTGGAAGACGGTGAAGCCCTGGTCGCGCTCCCAGTTCGCGGTCTGGGAG
>CAZVOI010000763.1:0-3132 GCA_964628275.1 uncultured Acidobacteriota bacterium
GCCGTATTCCTGCCCGGCGTTCAGGTCTTCGGAGAAGACCACCGCACATCCGGCGAGATGCGCGGCCGCCACGACGAGGGCATCGTAGTAGCTGACCTGATACCGCCCGCTGAGCTCGAGGGCCAGGTCGACATGGGGCACGGTAATGTCATGCACGTCGTGGCGTTTCCAGAGCTGGACCCAGGCGACGGCCTCGTCGTGGGTCAGCGGCTCGGCCCGGCGCCGGCTGGTGACGGCGCGGTAGAACTCCCCCAGAACCTGCGTGGACAGGCAGACGTCCTCGCGACGGGCGAGCGCCAGAGCGGCTGCCGACTTCTCCGGACGCGGACCTCCGGTTTCGATCGCGTAAACAAGGACGTTGGTGTCGAGGAAGACGCTACCGTTCATTCATCTCCTCCCGCGTGGACTTGCGACCCACGCGGAAGCGAGCGGTCCGCAGCAAGAGCGACTCCATGAGCCGGTCGCGCTCCTCGATCTGTCGCTGTCGGGCGGCGGCGCCCGGGCGGTTGCTGGCAATGCGCTGGCGGAGGGCTTCCTCGATGAAGCGCGTGAGGGTCAGCCCCAGTCGGGCTGCTTCCGCCTTGGCTTCCCGGTAGGTCGCGTCGTCGATGCGCAGCGTCGTCTGCATAAGAAATATTCTAAAGTAATCTGTCATTACAGTCAAATGAATCACGAGGCGCGAGGAGCGCCGCCTTCCACGAGCTCCAGCGTCCGTGAGGTTTGACCACTCCAGTCGTAGCCGGCCAGAATCGCAGCCGTGATCGACGATGTCAGGCGGTTGCTGGTTCGCGAGCTCGAGACGTTCGCGCGTGAGGTCGAGATGTTCCCGGACGACGAGAGTCTCTTCCGGACGCTGCCCGGGGTCACCAACTCGGCCGGGAACCTGGCGCTGCACGTGTGCGGCAACCTGAAGCACTTCGTGGGTGCCGTGCTCGGCGGCACTGGCTACGTGAGGAACCGCGACGCGGAGTTCGCGAGCCGCGCCGGCCGCCGCGAGGACCTCGCACGCGAGCTTCACGAGACGGCCACGGTGGTCACCGAAACGCTTGCGCGGCTTCCCCGGGAGACGCTCGACAAGCCCTACCCGCAGCCGGTCGCCAACCTGCAGCTGCCCTGCGGCTTGTTCCTGATGCACCTCTCGGTGCATCTCGGCTTCCACCTCGGCCAGGCGGGCTACTTGCGTCGCATCGTCACCGGCGACGGCCGCACGAGCGGCACGGTCTCGCTCACGGCCCTCGCCGAGCGCTGACGCAGCTTCGGCTCAGGTCGAAGGCCCGATGGCGGCGACGGCCGGGACAACGAGCGCGCGCACGCGTCGGGAGACTGCGATCGCCGCTCGAGCCTCGTCGCCAGTGAGCGGCTCCTCGCCGATCGGATAACGAGCCTCGACCGCGTACCGGTTGAGCGGCGCCAGGTCCTCGATGGCGATGGCCAGGGCCAGGTCGCCAGGCAACAGCTGGACCAGCTGGATGACGTCGTGCGTCCGTGCGAACGGCACGCCGGCGAAGACGAGAAGCGCCTTGAGCAGCTTCTCGACGGCCTGCTGGCTGTGGAAGCAGACCACCGCCGCCAGGGAATCGTCGAATGAGAGCAGACGCTCGGCGGCCGCCAGGTCTCGTCTGCTTTCGTGATCCAGCGACGCGCGACGCGGAGAGCCTCAGGCCGCGCGGTCATACAGCACTATGCCCTCGCGCCATGCCGGGTACGCGATCGTCCCCACGACGTCGCGTTCCCGCTCGAGTTCCTCCGTCCCGACCACCAGGACGTCCTTGGCCACTCGGATGTCGGCGAGCGCCAGATCGATCGCGACGGCCTGCTGCCGCCGCGAGCCCGGCCGGTCGGTCACGACGAGAAGGTCCACGTCGCTCTCGGCAGTGGCCGTCCCTCGTGCCCTCGACCCGAAGAGGATGATCTTCCGGGGGGAGAACCCTCTCACAATCCGATCGACCATCTCCCGAAGCGCCTCATCGAGATCCACTCCGGGAGTCGAACCGCTTGCTTTTGCCGCCATGGCCGCCGTCATCTTACTACCGCAGCCCGTCGCCGAGCGGCGCCTCACCACGCCGGCACACATCGTTCCACCTCGGCCGGGCCGGCCTACTTCAGCGCGATCCGGACTCCCGTACGGCCGAGCTCGACGCCGTCGGCGTGGCCCGCGGGGTCCGTGGCCGGACGCGTCATGGGATCGCCGTCGGAGTCCGCGCGCACGTCGATCCGCATGCGCGCGGGCAGTGGCTGACCCATCATCGAGTCCGCGCTCCCGAGCTCGAACTGGAGCGGAAAGGCGCCGCTCTCCAGGCGCTTGGCCGCCACCGGCGGGCCCTGCGCGACGCCCGCCTCACGCACCGTCAGGAAGATCACCGTGCCGGGGCGGATGCGCGCGGCCACCGACGCGTCCACTTCGATCCAGCCGAAGACCCCGGCGGGACCGCCCTTCGGCGCCGTACCCGCCGTGGTCGCTGTCACCGCCGGAGCCGGCGCGGCCGCCCCGGGTATCGCATCGCCTTCGTGAGGGTTCGCCGTCTCGGGCGCAGCCCCGGGCATCGCCATGCCTTCGTGCGGGTTCGCCGCCGCGGGCTCAGCGGCCCCGCTCGCGCGCGCCTGGGCGAGCTGCGCCAGCGCCTGCCGCAGCCGCTCGGCCTCGTCGGGCGAGCGGCGCGCCACTTCCGCGACGGCGGCTTCAGCCTCTTTTGTCCGGCCGAGGCTCGCGTACACGAACGCGAGGTTCTGGCGCGCTTCCAGGAGGTCGGGTGCTTTGGCGATCGCCTGCTGCAGCATCGTGACCGCCACCTCGCCCTGGCCCATCGCGAGACGCACGAGCGCCTGGTACGAAAGAGCGCGGGGGTTGCCTGGCTTGCGCTCCAGGATCTGCTGCGTCTCGGTCCAGACTCCCATCAGGTCGCGCCGCGTCAGGAGGTGGCGCGCCAGGTCGAGCCGCGTGTCGTCGTCCTCTGGGTTCTTGGCGAGGATCCCGCGAAGCTCGGTGGTGCGCTCGTCGTCGGCGGGAGCTGCGGCGGGAGCTGCGGCGGGATCTGCGGCGGGTGCGTCACCGGGAGCGCTGCTGCCTCGCATGCCGCCGGGTGCGCCGCCGGGTGTCGTGCCCGTGACGCTGCCGCCTTCCGGGCGGAGCGA
>CAZVOI010000764.1:0-2450 GCA_964628275.1 uncultured Acidobacteriota bacterium
GGAGCTCGTCACCGGTGAAGACCTCGCAGAGCGGCTTCGACGGGGCGCGATCCCGGTCGACGAAGCCATCGGAATCGCGAAGCAGATCGCCGAAGGACTGGAGGAGGCCCACGAGAAGGGCATCGTCCATCGCGATCTCAAACCCGCGAACATCAAGGTCACTCCCGACGGCAAGGTCAAGGTCCTCGACTTCGGTCTCGCGAAGGCTCTCGACAGCAGCCACAGTGAACCAGGTGCGGCTTCTCGCGCTGAGCTTGTCGAAGCGTCGCACTCGCCCACCATGTCGCGTCACATGACGGAAGGGGGAATGATCCTCGGCACTGCGGCCTACATGAGCCCGGAGCAGGCTCGCGGGAAGGCGCTCGATCGAAGGACCGACATCTGGGCCTTCGGGGTGGTCTTGTACGAAATGCTGAGCGGCACGCGCCTCTTCGCGGGGGAGACGGTGAGCGATGTGCTCGCGGCGGTGCTGACCCGCGAGCCGGACTGGAAGGCGCTGCCCACTGCGACCCCAGCCTTGGTACGCCGCCTCCTTTCGCGTTGTCTCGATCGGGATCCGAAGAGGCGCCTCCGCGACATCGGCGAGGCAGCGCTTCTTCTGGCCAACCCGGGTCCCGCGGATGAGGGCCCCGAGCCCACGGCCGGTGCGCGATCAAGCGCGCGCGAGCGCGCGGCCTGGGCCATCGCGGCCCTCGCCCTGGTCCTCGCTGTGGTGATGGCGGTTCGCGGAAGGCCTGGAAGGGGAACCGCCGGTCCTCTTTACTTCTCACTCTCCACGGCCCTCAGTGAACAGGCGCCGGAGGCTGCCGTCATCTCTCCGGATGGAACGCGCGTGGCCTTCGTGGGGCGCCTGCCCAGGGCGGCCACCGACACCATCTTCGTCCGTTCGTTGCGCGAGGCCGTGCCGAAATCGCTCGCCGGAACAGAAGGCGTAACGGGCCTCGCCGCCTTCTCGCCGGACGGGAAATGGCTCGTGTACATCTCGCACAACCGCGGGTTGAAGAAGGTTCCGGTCGATGGCGGGAGTCCGGTGGACCTCGCAAGCGGCAACTTTCGGTGGGCACAGGCCGCGTGGATGGAGACGGGCAGGATTCTGATCACCGTATTCAACTGGGAACAGCCGGGCGCGCTCTACGAAGTTCCCGAAACCGGAGGATCGCCCACCGCCATCCCCGGCCGAAAGGAACTCGCGGCCGAAGCCGCGACCTACCCCCGACCGCTTCCCGGCGGACGCGCCGTTCTGTTGCAGACGGGCCGCGGCCAGTCCTCTCTCTCCGTTCAGTCCCTCGATACCGGGGAACGAAAGGTCCTGGCCCAGAACTCCCGCTCCGCGCGCTTTGTCGGAGGCAGCATCGTCTGGCTGGAGAACGACAAACTGATGGCGGCGCCGTTCGACCTCGGCCGCCTTGAATTCTCCGGTCCCCCGGTCGCGATCCCCATCGACGCACTGTCCGAAGGCGGCCCACTCGAAGGCTTCGACGTTTCGGCAAACGGGTCGCTGCTCTTCCTGCACGCCGCCAAGCCGAGTGTCGCTGCCATGGCCCCCGAAGCAAACCGGCGACTCATCTGGATCGACCGAAGCGGAAAGCGAACGCCGGGACCGTCGACCGATCCGGTGCATGCCGCCGAGCCGCGCCTGTCTCCCGACGACACGCGCGCCATCGTCGACGGCCCCAGCGGTCAGTCGGGTAGCGACGTCTGGACCGTCGACCTTCAGCGGGGGACGTTGTTGCGGCTCTCGTTCACCAATGGCGAGGATGAAACCGGCGTGTGGTCGCCCGACGGAGGCTGGATCGCATGGGCCGCATCGCGAACCGGGCAGGGGCGGGCTCTGTACCGGCGTCGCAGCGATGGCTCGGGAAAGGAAGAGAAGCTGTGGGATTCGGAAGGCCTTCATTGTCATGCGGCAGTCTGGACCCCCGACGGCAAGGGGATCCTGATGACCGTGGACTCTCCGAAGACCGGCTTCGATGTGGTTCTGGTCACCCTGGATCCGAAGCCCCTGGCCAAGCCGCTCCTCACCGATCCCTTCAACGAGACCAGCGTGCGCATCTCGCCGGACGGCCGGTGGATCGTCTACGCCTCCGACGAGTCCGGCCGCAGTGAGATCTACGCGCAGGCCTTCCCGGATCTCGGCAACAAGATCCAGATTTCGCTCACCGGCGGGCAGGAACCGGTCTGGCGCCCGAGCGGCGGCGAGATCGTCTATCGCTCCACCGCCTCCCGGGACTTCATGAGCGTGACGGTGGAGGCCAAAGGCGCGCTCGCCGTGGCGCCACCGCGTGTCCTGGCCTCCGACGTCGGTCTCTCCCGGGGCGACATTGACCACACTCATTACGCGGTGGCCCGTGACGGCCGGCTCTTGACCATACAGGCCGCGCCCTCGGCCGCGAAGAGCGATCTCGGGTTCGTGCTGGGCTGGGCGCAGGACGCGGGACTGATCAAGTGAC
>CAZVOI010000765.1:0-3001 GCA_964628275.1 uncultured Acidobacteriota bacterium
CACGCG
The DNA here is from genome assembly GCA_964628275.1 of uncultured Acidobacteriota bacterium. Classification (GTDB taxonomy): domain Bacteria; phylum Acidobacteriota; class Vicinamibacteria; order Fen-336; family Fen-336; genus CAZVOI01. Next base: position 7 of record CAZVOI010000765.1, read on the forward strand.
GCGGATGTAGGGCAGCTGCAGCGCGAGGTCCTTGTCCATCGGCGGGCGGTTCGCCTTGTACTCCGCGTAGTCCTCGTGGCGGAAGGTCTTGCCCGGTGGATCGAAGACGATAGCCATGTGCTCCGGCTGCTCGTCTTCGACGAGCTTGCGCAGCATCGTGGTGAAGCCGTAGGTCGCGTTCGTGGGCAGCCCCTTGCTCGTGGCGAGCCCGCGGATCGCGTGGAACGCGCGGTGGAACTGCCCGGATCCGTCGACGAGGTACAGGTTCTTGGCGCGGGACATCAGGCGGCGATTCTGGTCCGGGGGGACAGGCGGCGTCCACCTGCCCGCTCCTGACGCATCGAGGCCCGGAGGCTACAGCAGGCCCGGGAGATTGCGTCTGACCATCGGACCTCCCCTGTCCGGCGTCGCCAGTACCCTTCGAAGCCGTGGACGCTGATCAGCTTCTCAAGCTGCTGTTCCGGACCCGGCCGCGGGACCTGCTCCCGCTCATTGGCGACGCCGGCGCGCGCGTCCACTCCACCCAGGTCCTCGAGCTCGGCGCCGCCAAACGGTCCGTGGATCTGGTGCTGATCCTGAGCCGTGGCGGCGAGCGCTACGCCCGCCACGTCGAGTTCCAGGCTCGCCACCGGGCCGATCTGGCGCGACGCTGCTTCGAGTACGCGACCCGCCTCGTGGTTCAGCTCCGGCTGCCCGTGCTGACGACGGTGATCTACCTGAAGCCCCCGGCACCTGACGAGCTGGCCTTTCGCGAGCTGCTCGGTGGCAGCCTGTTGCACGAGCGGCGTTTCGAGGTCGTCCGCCTGTGGGAGATGGACGCCGGCAAGGCGCTTTCGCTGGGGCCGGGAGGCGCGGCGCTCGTCGGCCTCGCGCGCGGAACGAGCCTCGGCGCGATCGGCAGGGCGAGCCGGCAGATTCGGCGAAGCGCACCTGAGGCGCAGCAGGCGGACCTGCTGGCTATCTTGCAGAGCCTTTCGGAGGGACGCTACACTGCCAGGCAGCTGGCGCGGGTGATCCCGGAAGAGGTCGCGATGGCTTCGAGCATTTTCGACAAGGTGAGAGAGCAGGAGCATGCGAAGGGCCGGTTGGAGGACGCACGCCAAGTCTGTGCGGCCCTCCTGAAACGGCACCACGCGGGCGTCGCTCGTCGCGTGCTCCCCGCGATCGAGGCCTGCCCGGACGTCGCCCGCCTGCATCGGTGGACGCTGCGCCTGTCCGAGCTCTCGAGCGAGGGCGTGCTGCGCCTCGTCCTCCCGCCGGCCAAGCCGAGGTCGAGCCGGCACCGGGCGCCTCGACCCGCGCGCCGGGCGCGGCGCATCACTCGCTGATCGGACCCGGGCCCGCCGCTCGCCTCACCACTCCGGGACGCTGGCGCGACCCCGAAGTCCATGACGACCACGCGGCCCGCGCGCGTCAGCATGACGTTCGTCCGGGCAGCGGACGGGCTCGGGCAGGAGGGCCACTCACTCTCCTCTGACGGATCGAGGCCCGAAGGTTACCGCAGGCCCGGGAGATTGTGGCTGGCCATCGGACCTCCCGTGTCCGGTGCCGGCGCTACCCTTCGGAGCCGTGGATGCTGATCAGCCTCTCAAGCTGTTGTTCCGGACCCGGCCCCGAGATCTGCTCCCGCTCATCGGGGACGCCGGCGCGCGCGTCCACTCCGCCCAGGTCCTCGAGCTCGGCGCCGCCAGGCGCTCCGTCGATCTGGTGCTCATCCTCAGCCGTGGCGGGGAGCCATACGCCCGGCACGTCGAGTTTCAGGCGCGCCACCGGGCCGACCTCGCACGACGCTGCTTCGAGTACGCGACACGCTTGGTCGTCCAGCTCCAGATGCCGGTGCTGACGACGGTGATCTTCCTGAAGCCCCCCGCGCCTCGCGAGCTGGCCTTTCGCGAGATGCTGGGCGGGAGCCTGCTCCACGAGCGGCGCTTCGACATCGTATGTCTGTGGGAAATGGGCGGCGGTCAGGCGCTGTCACTGGGGCCGGGAGGCGCGGCGCTCGTCGGGCTCGCCGCGCGGAGCAAACCTGGACGTGATCGGGAGGGCGAGCCGCCAGATCCGGCGAAGCGCGCCCGAACGGCAGCAGGCGGATTTGCTGGCCATCTTGCAGAGCCTTTCGGAGGGACGCTACACTGCCAGACAGCTGGCACGGGTGATCCCGGAAGAGGTCGTCATGGGTTCGAGCATTTTCGACAAGGTGAGAGACCGGTGCCTCCAGCAGGGGCTCGAGCAGGGTCGGCTGGAAGACGCGCGCCAGGTATGCGCGGCCTTCGTCAAGCGGCACCACTCCGGAGTGGCCGCCCGTGTGCTGCCTACGATCGAGGCCTGCCTGGACGTCACGCGCCTGCATCGGTGGACGCTGCAGATGTCCGAGCTCTCAGCGGACGGCGTGCTGCGTCTGGTCCTCCCGCCGGGCAAGCCGAGGTCGAGCCGGCACCGCGCGCCTCGCCCCGCCCGCCGTTCGCGGCGTGCGCCTGCGCGCTGATCGCACGCCGGGTCTCGCACGAAGCGACCGCGTTCCGGGCGGCAGGATCCCGCGCCCACACGAGTAGCGGCTGGCAGAATCCTTGAAGGGCTGGCGGCATGCAGGTCGCGGCGTGCTGCTGCGCGCGGGCTGCTAGAATCCTCCGGCCATGCCTCCCCTGCTCGCGGTGCTCGGTCTGCCGGGAGCGGGCCTTCGCCTGGCGGTGCTCGTGCTCGCCGCCACGGCGCTCCGCGCTTGCGCCAGCTACGAGTACGAGCACGAGATCTGGCTGCGGGTGGACGGGTCGGGCACGGTGAACGTCACCGGCCGGCCGGCTCTGTGGACCGCGTTCAAGAGCCTGCCGCTCGACCCGCAAGGCGGTCCCGAGGTCCTGAAGCGCGCGGCACGCGAGCTCTTCGAGCGCTCGGGGCTGCAGGTCAAGCGCGTGACGCTCACCACGCGGCGCGGCCAGCGCTACCTGTTCGTCTCTGCTGACTTCCGCGACGTGAACCGCATCTCCTACACCCCGGC
>CAZVOI010000766.1:0-4990 GCA_964628275.1 uncultured Acidobacteriota bacterium
CACCTACGCGACGTTCCTGCTGTACTCGCTCTTCCACAGCCAGGCGCTCGGCAGCGACGCGATCAACTCGCGCGCGATCGTCTTCAACGTCAAGGGCGAAGACCTGCTGTGGCTCGACCGCGACAACGTCCGCTTGAGCGAGGCCGCGCGGGCGCAGTATGCGCGGCTCTCGTTGCCGGCGAGCGCGTTCCAGAGTGTCGCCATCTTCGCCCCCGTCAAGAAGACGAGCCCATCGCCGATTCCCGACACCGGCAGCCGCCAGGACGGCGTGCTGCCGTACGTCTGGACGCTGCGCGACTTCGCGCGCGACCGCCTGCTGCGCTTCGCGTTCGCCGACGGCGACGACCCGCGCGCCCAGCTCTCGTTCGTGATCGAGAAGGTGGAGGCCGCGCTGGCGTTCGCTTCGCGGAACGGAAACGCGAAGAGCCCCAGCCTCGAGATCGACATCGATGAATTGACCCACGGGCGCGCTCAGGGCAGCCAGACGCTGCGTTCCTTCGAGGAGCTGATCGAGCTCCTCGACGGCCCGTTCCTGGACGCGCTCTTCCCTTCGTCGATTGCCTCCGGCACGCTCGACGCCTTCCGGCGCCGGCTGCACGCATCGGCGCACCGCATGGGCCACCTGGTCCGCGGCGACGACGCTTCGCTCGGACGCGGCATCGATTGGTCGCGCCAGCAAGTCACGGTGGTGGACATCCACAAGCTGCACTCCTCGGCGCAGATGTTCGTGGTCGGTGTGCTGCTGAAGCGCATGCTGGACGAGAAGGAAGCGCAAGGCACCGCGCGGCCACTCGTGTTCGTGGTCCTCGACGAGCTCAACAAGTACGCCCCGCGCGAAGGCTGGAGTCCGATCCGCGAGGTGCTGCTCGACATCGCCGAGCGCGGCCGGTCGTTGGGCGTCTCGCTCTTTGGCGCGCAACAGACGGCCAGCGAGGTCGAACGGCGGGTTTTGGCCAACGCCTCTTTGAAAGTCGTGGGCCGTCTCGACGCCGCGGAATCCGAGCGCAGCGAGTACGGCTTCCTGACCAAGGTGGCGCGGCTTCGCGCCAGTCTGCTCCAGCCCGGCACGATGATCGTGTCGCAACCGGAGATCCCGACGCCGGTGCTGCTCACCTTCCCGTTCCCTGCGTGGGCCACTCGCGAGAGCGAGGCCCGGCAGCCCGTCAGCGACCCCTTCAAGAGGATGTGATGCGCCTCGCCCATACCTCCGACTGGCACGCTGGCCGCGTCTTGAAGCGCGTGGACCGTCTGCCGGAGCTGGCTTCCGTGCTCGAGCACATGGGCGACGACCTCGAGCGCGAGAAGGTCGACGTCCTCTTGATGTCGGGAGACGTCTTCGACTCGGGCGCGCCGGTGGCCGAAGCGGAGCGCGTGGTCTTCTCGTTCTTCAAACGCCTGGGCCGAGCCGGCATCGAGACGGTGGTGATCGCCGGCAACCACGACAGCCCGGCGCGGATGCAGGCGTGGTCAGGGCTGGCGGAGCTGGTCGGGGTCCACGCCGTCGCCAAGCCGGCGCCGCACGACAGGGGCGGTGTCGTCACGATCACGACGCGCGCCGGCGAGACGGCGCAGGTGGCCGCGGTCCCGTTCGCGTCGCCGATCCATTTCTTCTCCGCCCTCGAGCTCGCCGACGGCGAGACGCGGCCACACCAGCGCTACGCCGACGGCTTGAAGCAGATCGTCGCCAACGTCACCAGCGTGTTCCGGCCCGATGCCATTCGGATCTTGATGTTGCACACGCACGTCGAGGGCGCGGCGTTCTCGGGCTCGGAGCGACGCGTGCACATGGGCGAGGAGTGGGCGGCGCTGCCGCAGGCGATCCCGCCCGACGCGCACTACGTCGCGCTCGGCCACATCCACAGGCCGCAACGGCTCGAAGCGACGGGCAGCCCGGCCCACTATGCGGGCTCGACCCTGCAGATGGACTTCGGCGAGGTCGGCGAGACCAAGGGCTTCGTGCTGGTGGACGCACGCCCGGGCCAGCCCGCGCGCACCGAGCAGGTCCCCTACCGCGGCGGCCGCTCGCTGCAGCGCGTGCGCGCCACGCTCGCCGATCTGGAGCGCGATGCGGCCTTCTACAACCGGTCGGATGCGCTCTTGAGCGTGCGCGTGCCGATGCAAGCGCCCGACCCGGACCTGAACGCGCGCGTCCGCAAGCTGCTGCCGAACGCGCTGCGCGTCGAGGCGGAGTTGCCGCAAGCCACGCTGCTCGATCCCGGCGCGGCGGCCGCACACGCGCGCTCGATCGCGCCGGCCGAGCTCTACGCCGCGTTCGTCAAAAAGGCGCGCGGCGACGCCGCGCTCGAGCCGGAGCTGCTGGCCGCGTTCGCGACGCTCTACGAGCAGGAGTGCTCGCACGACTAGCATCGGCATCGAGGCCCGGGCGTGAGACCGCTCCGGCTCCAGATCGAGAACCTGGCCTCCTTCCGCGACAAGCACGGCCCGCTCGACTTCTCCCACTTCGACCTGTTCGCGATCGCCGGACCCACCGGCGCCGGTAAGTCGAGCCTGCTCGACGCGATCGTGTTCGCTCTCTACGGGCGCACGCCGCGCCTGGGCACAGCCCTCACCGAGATGATCGCCCTGGGCAAGGATCGCCTCGCGGTCACGTTCGACTTCACGAGCGCCGGCAAGACCTACCGCGTGGCCCGCGCGCTCCACCGCAACCGCAAGACCAAGGTCTCGGAGGCGGCCCTCGAAGAGCTGGTCGGCGACCAGGAGCGCGCCATCACCGACGGCGCCGCCTCGGTCAACAAGGCGCTCGAAGGCATCGTCGGCCTGAGCTACGACGCGTTCACCCAGGCGGTGATCCTGCCGCAGGGCGACTTCCAGCGCTTCTTGAAGAGCGCGCCGGGACCGCGACGCGCGATCCTCGCCAACCTGCTCCGGATGCAGGTCTACGAGCGCATGTACGACCGCGCGCGCGACGAGGGGGTGCGGCTCCAGGCAACCGTTCAAGGAGGCGAGACGCTCCTGGCGGGCGACGCGGATGCCGCGACGCCCGAGGTGATCGAGGCCGCGCGCGCTCGGCTGGCCGCCTTGGGCGCGCAGCTCGGCGCGCTGAGCGCCGCCGTGATCGTCCAGGAAGGCGTCGTCCAGGAGTTGCGGCAGGGGCGTCACAAGACCCGCGAGCTGCGTGACGCCGAAGCCAAGCTGCGCGGCCTGCTCACGCGCGAGCGAGCCGTCGAGGAGTCTGAGGATCGGCTCACCACGGCCAGCCGTGCCGAGAGCGTGCGCCCGCGGCTCGACAACCTGGAGAAAGCGCGCGAGCAGCTGAAGTCGTGGACGGAACGCTGGCAGAAGACGCGCCGCGCTGAGGCCGAAACGGCGCTCCAGGAAGATAGAGCGCAGCGCGCGCTGCGAGCCGCCGAGAAGGGCGTCGGCAAGGTCCCCAAGCTCGAGGCGCGGATCCGGGCGATCGACGAGATCAGCGGCCTCGTCGAACCGCGCGACGCGGCGCGGAAACGCGCAGACGAGGCGGAGAAACGCCACGCCGACGCGGATCGCGCGCTGCAGCTCGCGCGAGAGCAGCAGCAGCAGGCCAGTGGGAAAGCCCGCGTGACGGCCGAGGCGGCTCGCGAGATAGCCGCCAGGCTCGCGGCCAACGGCTACGACGCCCACAGCCACGAGCGCCTCGAATCGCTGCGCGAAGCAGCGCTGATCCTGGGGCAGCTGCGGGCGGTGTGCCAGAAGTCTGAAGCCGGCGCGCGCGCGGCTACAGAGGAGGCACGCCGCGCGGCGGTCGCCGAAACGGCTCGCAGGAAGGCTCTGGAGAGCGCCCAAGAGACCACCCGGCAGGCGGCCGAGGCACGGCGCCAGGCCGAAGCGGCCGAGCGCCAGGCCGAGCGCGACCACGCGGTCGCGCATCTCCGTGCGTCGCTCGCCGAGGGACACGCCTGTCCCGTGTGCGAACAGGAGGTGGCGTGCCTGCCGCGCGCGACGAGCGTCGGCGCGCTGGCTGCGGTCCAACACCAGGTGGTCGACGCGCGCGACCACGATCAAGCGGCGCAAGCGGCCGTTGCCGAGGCCCGAGGCGAGCTGGCCGAAGCGAGCGCCAGCGCGCGCAAGGCCCAGCAAGCGGCTATGGCGGCGGAGCAGGACGCCAAGGCAGCGGCCCAGGCGCTCGCCGAAGCGGATGCCCGGCTCGGCGAGTCCGCCGGCGCGGAGCTGGGGCCTCGTTCCAAGAGCCCGGTCGAGGAGCGTCTCAAGGCGGCGCTCGATCGCTTCGCCGATCGGAAGAGGTCGTACGAGGCGCTTCGCTCGGAACGCGAGCGCGCCGACCGTGAGCACGAACGCGCCGAGCTCGAGCTCGAGCGCGCCAAGGAGAAGGGCGCCGCGCTGGCCAACGATCTCGCCGCCCTGGAGACGGAAACGGCCGCGGCCCAGCGCGAGGCGAAGGAACTGGCGCAGCGGATCGAGAAGGTCCTGGGCGGTGCTTTGCCCGAGCGCGAGCGGGCCAGCCTCGAGACCGAGAAGGCCGGCCTCCAGACCGCGCTGCTGACGGCGCAGAAGGCGGAGCGCGAGGCCGCCGCGGAACGGCTGGAGCTGAAGACCCAGCGCGACACCGCGCAACGCTCGATGATCGACGCGCAACGAGCGCTGGCGGAGGAGAGCGACGCGTTCGACACAGCACTGCGCGAGGCCGGTTTCGAGTCCGCGCCCGCCGCGGCGCGCGCCGTCCTGGCGCCCGACGTGGTCGAGCGCCTGCGCCGCGAGGTAGACACCCACCGCCGCGACGCTCACGCCACGGCGCTCCGAGTCGAGGAGCTGAAGCAGCAGTTGAAAGAGCGTCTCGTCGAAGAGGCCGAGCTGCGCGACGCCGAGCTGGCGCTCGTCAATCAGCGCAGCGAGCTCACGTCCGGCAGGACCGAGGAAGGGCGGTTGACTCAGAGTGTCAACGACCTCCAGGAACGCGCCGAGCGAATGCGCGCGCTGGGCGAGTCGATCGAGCGCGACCGGAAGCGCCACGCCACGTTCTCGCGCTTGACCA
>CAZVOI010000767.1:0-3132 GCA_964628275.1 uncultured Acidobacteriota bacterium
CGACGACTACAAGCAGCTCATCAGCCACGGCGCCGAGCGCCTCTCAGTCATGCTCGAGTTCGGCGTGGGCAAGGAGCGCTACCGCATCGCGCGCACCGCCCGCCCCGACAAGCCCTCCCAGCAGCGCCTCGAGCGGATCACAGAGGACGCCGCCGAGCCCCTGGCCGACCGCGTCAAGGAGATCCGCGCCGAGGTGGACCGCATCCTCGGCCTCGACTACGACGGCTTCACCCGCTCGGTCGTCCTCCCGCAGGGCCAGTTCGACGCCTTCCTGAAAGGCGAGCCCAAGGAGCGCCGCAAGATCCTGGTCGCGCTCCTGAACCTCTCCGTCTACGAGCGCATGCAGCAGCTCGCCAACCAGAGAAGCTCGGCCGCCAAGACCGAGGCGGACTTCATCAAGCGCCAGCTCGAAACGGACTTCGCGAACGCTACGCAAGAGGCGCTCGAGGAGAAGCAAGCGGAGCTGAAGACCGCCGAAGCCTGCGCCAAGCAAGCCGAAGCCGCCCTCGCCGCCCTGGCCGAAGCCAGCAAGATCGCCCAGCAGGTCCGCTCACACCGTAAAGACCAGGCGAGCCTGGCCAAAGACCACGCCGACGAATCGGCCCGCCGAGAGAAAGCGCAAGCCACGCTCGACGGAGCCGGCCAGACGAAGAAGACGCTCGACCAGGAGCTGGACAAACTCCAGGCGCAGAAGGACGCCCACGCCTTCGACGAAACCCGCTACACAGCGCTCGTCGCCGCGAAGCCTCTCGCCGACCAGCTCGTCAGCCTCCAACAGGGGCACGCGCGGTCCGCGAAGTCAGTCACCGACAAGAGACGAGACCTCGACGAAGCCAGAAAGGCCGTCACACAAGAGGAGCAGGCGCTACCGGCCCTCGAGAAGGCCGAGGCCGACGCCCGAACCGGAGAGACCGCCGCCCGATCCGAGAAGGAAGCGGCGCACCGCGATCACGCGGCCCTCGCCATTCGCCACGGCCTAAAGCCAGGCGACGCCTGCCCCGTCTGCGCCCAGGAAGTGAAGACGGTTCCAAAAGGGAAGGCCCCTGCCCTGGATGCCGTCGAGACAAAGCTGAAGAAGACCGAAGCCGCCGCAAGAACCGCCCAAGAGAAGCTCCAGCAAGCCCGCCTCACCAATGAGCAGAGAAAGGCGAAAGCCGAAAGCCTGGAGCGCGAGCTCAAGCAAGCCGAAATGCAGGAGAAGGAAGCGAAGACCCTCGCAGGAGACGTCCAAGCTGCCCTAACGAAGGCAGGCTTCAAGGCAGAAGGCGACGCCCCCGCCCTCGTCAAGACCATCCAGAAAGAGCTCCAGACCCTCGACGCCGCGAAGAGGGCCAGAGCCGAGACGGAAGCGAAGCTGAAGGAGATCGAGCAGAAGCGAGCCAAGCTCGACGCCGAAGTCGCCGCCGCCGCCGCCCAACGCGACGTCCTCCAAGCCCGCCTCCAGGAGCTCGAGAAGAAGGCCGTCGAAGCCGACAAGACCTTGGAAGAAGCCCAGTACGCCTTGGGCAAGCTAGCGGCAAGAGACGGCTGGACCAAGCTGCTCCCACTTCAACTCGGAAAAGACGAAGCCGACGTCGTCGAATCGCAAAGGAACGAGCGTCAAAGAGACGCGACGGCTGCGCAGTCGAAAGTTGCCACCCTGGCTCACGAAGTCCAGGCGACCGAGAAGTCCCTGGTCCGCGCCGCCGCCCTGGTAGAAAAGCGCGCCACCCTCGACAAGAATGCGGCCCTCGCGAAGACCCTGTCCGACCACCTCAAAGCCCACGAGCTGATCGCCTGGATCCAGGAAGAGGCCCTCGCACGCCTGGCCGAAGGCGGCTCCAGACATCTGGCCAAACTCTCCCAGAACCGCTACGCCCTACGCCTAGGCTCCGGCACCGAAGAAGCCACCGCCCGCGCCGAACAAGACTTCTTCGTCATAGACGCCTGGAACGGCGACAGCATCCGTTCGGTTCGTACTCTCTCAGGCGGCGAAACCTTCCTCGCCTCCCTCGCGCTCGCCCTGGCCCTAGCCGAAAGCCTCACCGACCTAGGCGCCGAATCCCGCGCCAACGACGCCCTGGAGAGCCTGTTCCTCGACGAGGGCTTCGGCACCCTGGACTCCGACACCCTCGACGTGGTCGTTTCGGCCCTGGACGCCCTCCACGGCGGCGACCGCATGGTCGGCATCGTCACGCATGTACGCGAGCTCGCGGAACGCCTACCGGCACGGCTCGAAGTCGGCCGCACCGGCAGGACGACAACCGTCCGCGTCTTGTGATCACGGCTACACGCAGCCCAGCTCCGCAGGATGGGCGCGGCTCTGAGCGGCCTTGATCGACGTTCATATATCTGTCAGTATCAGCGTATGAACGGGACCCGTCGCGTGACGGCGAACCTTCCCGGGGATCTCCTGGACGGGGCGTGCCGCGCGACCGGCAAGGGCATTACCGAAACGCTGGTCGCGGGTCTCGCCCTGGTCAAGCGAAGCGCTGCCGCGCGCAAGGCGGCGCGGCTGCGCGGGCGGCTCCATCTCGACGTGGACCTCGAGGTCTCGCGTGAGCGCGCTCGTCGTTGATACCTCGAGTTGGATCGCGTGGCTCGCCGGGGGTGGCTCGCCTCTCGTCCTGGAAGCCCTCGAGGAGGGCCGTGTCCAGCTTCCCGTGATCGTGGCCGCCGAGCTGCTGAGCGGCCGCCTCGACGCGTCCGAGCGGGCGGAGCTTCAAGACCTTTTGTCCGACCTGCCGGCACTCGGCATCGACCCCGAACACTGGTTTCGCGTCGGCAAGCTGCGTTCGGACCTCCGCTCCCGGGGCCTGTCCGTTTCGACACCCGACGCCCACGTCGCCCAGTGCGCGCTCGACACCGACGCGGCACTGCTCACCGAAGACCGGGTCTTCCAGAAGATCGCAAAGGCCGTCCCGCTGCGACTGGCCTAGCGGGAGACCTCTTTCACGAGGCGGTACAGGAACTCCTGGGCTTCGTAGAACTCGCGGACTCCGACGCGCTCGTCGCGGCCGTGGAAGCGGATGTCGTCCGAGTCGTAGAAGATGCCCTGCACCCCGTACGTCGGGATCCCGGCCTGGCGCAGCAAGCGGCCGTCGGTGCCGCCCATCACCATGTATGGCAGCGTCGCGACGCCCGGCCAGAACG
>CAZVOI010000768.1:0-6458 GCA_964628275.1 uncultured Acidobacteriota bacterium
GAGGACTCGTTCTTCAACGCCAACGGCAACTTCGCCACCTGGAACAACTTCGTGCTCGACGGCGGCGACAACAACTCCTTCTCGACCAACCTGCAGGAGCGCACGCCGCAGGTGATCCAGCCGCCGGTCGACGCGCTCGAGGAGTTCCGGATCCAGACCCGCACCTACTCGGCCGAGTTCGGCCGCTCCGCGGGCGCCGTCGTGAACGCCTCGATCAAGCAAGGCTCCAACCAATACCGCGGCTCGGCGTTCGGCTTCCTGCGCGACGAAGCGTTGAACGCGAACACCTGGGTGAACGAGCAGGCCGGACGCCCGAAGGGCAAGTACAACCAGTACATCTACGGCGCCACGCTGGGCGGGCCGCTGGTCAAGAACAAGCTGTTCTTGTTCGGCGACTACCAGGGAACGCGCCAGGAGCAGGCGCTCTCGCTGACCGGCACCGTGCCCACGCCGCTGATGCGCCAGGGCAACTTCATGGAGCTGCCCGCCGCCAACGCGCTGCGGCCGGGGGCGTTCTTCCCCGCGAGTTGCTTGAACGGCCAGACGATCGTCGCCTCCTGCATCGACCCCGTGGCACAGCGGCTGATCAACGTCTACCCGCAACCGAACATCCAGAGCCAGGTCGACCGCCAAGGGCAGCCCGGCAGCTTCGGCCTTCCGAACTACATCAACAACGGGGTCCTGGACATCAACATCGACCAGTTCGACCTGCGGATGGACTTCAAGCCCAGCGGGAACGACTCGTTCTTCGCGCGCTTCAGCCAGTCGAAGACGAAGCGCAACGAGCCGCCGCTGCTGGGCCCGATCGCCTCGGGTGACTTCAACAGCTTGATCGACGTCAAGGGACAAAGCGCCGTGGCGGGCTGGACGCGCGTGCTCTCGCCGGCGCTGCTAGCCGAGGTGCGCGGCGCCTGGAACAAGATCGACGGCGACACCTTCCATCACGCCTTCGGGGTCGCCTCGAACGCCGATTTCGGGATCCGCGGCGTCCCCCAGGACCCGCGCTATAGCGGCGGTCTGCCGGCCCTCAACATCGCCAGCATGTCGCGTCTGGGCGGACCCTCCTTCCGGCCCCAGTTCCAGACCTCGCAAGTCCTCCAGGCGCTCGCGATGCTGACCTGGAACCGCGGCGGGCACTCGATGAAGTTCGGCGTCGAGCGCCGGCGCGACAAGGTCGACTACATCGACCTGCGCGCGCTCAACGGGGCCTTGACCTTCAGCAACGGCCGCTATACGAACGCGGGCATCGGCGACTTCATGATCGGCGCCGCCTCAGGCCAGGCCCTGACGCTCTTCCACGAGGCCAACCTCTTCACCGACGGCTGGTCGGGCTTCGCCCAGGACTCCTGGCGCGCATCGAAAAGCTTGACCTTCAACTACGGCCTGCGCTACGAGTTCTTCACCCCGATGCAGGACAAGAACGACATCATGACCAACATCGACGCCGCGACCGGCGCGGCAATCCGGGCCGTACCGGGAGGCAGCTTGCGGGAGCGGACGCTGATCGAGCCCGACAAGAACAACCTGGCCCCGCGGCTGTCGTTCGCGTGGAACCCCAACGCGCGCTGGGTGCTGCGCGGCGGCTACGGCCTCTTCTACCAGCACACCGACCGCTACGGCTCGGAGAGCCAGCTCGCGCTCAACCCGCCGCAGCTCATCGACGTGAACATCGATGCGCCGTCCGCGGCGGTGGCGCCCGTGACCCTGCTCCGGAATGGCTTCCTCCCGGTGTCGGCGGCCAACGTCAACCCCGCGGCGGTGCAGTGGCGCATCCAAGACCCGAACCAGAAGACGCCGACGATCCACCAGTTCAGCATGGGTCCTGAGTTCCAGTTCATGGGGAAGATGACGGCGGGGGTCGAGTACGTCGGCAACATGGTCCGGGACGGCCGCCGGCTGCGCAACCTCAACCAGGGGATGATCCAGGGCAACACGGTCGTCTTCCCGTACGCGCAGTACGGCTACGGCACCGCCTATCTCGAGCAGATCACCACCAACGGCCGCTCGAACTACCACGCGCTGCAGACGAAGCTGCAGCGGCGGATGTCGGGCGGGCTCGCCTTCACGGCGTCCTACACGTGGGGCAAGGCGCTCAGCGACTTCCTCGACCACCTGGCGGCCGGCGGCGGCGCCAGCGGCAACACGCCGCAGAACGCCTACGAAATGGCCAACGACTACGGCCCGGTCGAGTTCGACGTCAACCACCGTTTCGTGTTGAGCTTCATCTACCAGCTCCCCGCCGGGAAGGGGCGCAAGAGCCAGCTCTCCGGCGCGGTCGGCGCGCTCTTGAACGACTGGAGCGTCAACGGGATCCTGGCCGTCAACTCCGGACGCCCCTTCACCGCCACCGCGAACGACCAGACGGGCACCGGAGCGGGCCACATCACCCGCGCCAACTGCCTGCGCGACGCGCAACCCTCGGGCTTCGACAGCACGACCCAGCGCTGGTTCGACACCACGCAGTTCTCGGCGCCGGGCACGCGGCTGTTCGGCACGTGTGGCTCGAACACGCTGCGGGCGCCGGGCTTCAAGGCGCTCAACATGTCGCTCTTCCGCAGCTTCCCGCTGCCGAAGGACCGGCGCGTCGAGCTGCGCCTGGAGGCCTTCAACATCCTCAACTGGACGAACTACGCGATCCCGGGCCAGAGCGTGTCCAACCCGGCCACCTTCGGAGTGATCTCGAACACGCTGGGCAACCCGCGCGAGATGCAGATGGCGATCAAGCTCTACTTCTGATGGTGAAGCGTCTCCTGTACAAGTCGCGCCGGCTCGGCAAGTCCGGGTCCGGCGCGCTCCTCGACCTCAAGCCGCGTCAAGCCGGCTGGAAGTACATCCGATTCGGCGTGCAGCGCCTGGCGAAGGGCCAGACGCTGCGCGGCCGCACCGAGGGCGAGGAGCTGTGCGTCGTTCTGCTCGAGGGGAGCTGCCGCGCATCCACGGACGGCGGCTCCCCCGCCGTCCTCGGCCCTCGGCGGAACGTCTTCGAGGCGTATCCGCACGCGCTCTACGTCCCGAACGGACACAGCTATGCGATCGAGGCCGTGGGCGCCTGCGAGGTGGCGATCGGCCGGGCGCCGTCGGGGAGGAAGGACCTCGCGCCGCGCGTGGTGCGGCCGGAGGACTGCGGCTATGAGATTCGCGGCGGCGGCAACGCAACCCGTCAGATCATCGACATCCTGCCGCCGGGGTTCCCGGCGGACCGGCTGCTGATCTGCGAGGTCTTCACGCCCAGCGGCAACTGGTCGAGCTATCCGCCGCACAAGCACGACAAACACAACCCGCCTCACGAGGTCGACCTCGAAGAGACCTACTACTACCGGATGCGCGACCCGAAGGGCTACGGCTTCCAGCGGCTCTACACCGCGAACGGCAAGACCGACGAGACGCTGAAGGTGGAGCACGGCGACCTGGTGCTGATTCGCGACGGCTATCACCCGTTCGTGACGGCCTACGGCTTCGACGCCTACTACTTGAACGTGCTCGCCGGAACGCGGCGCTCGATGGCCGCCAGCGACGACCCGCGCTACGCCGAGCTCCGAAAGGCATGGCCTCCGCCCGACCCGCGCATGCCGGTCGTCCCGAGACCAGCTACGGCCTAGATCCGACCAGAGGCGAGGAGCGATTTCATGACGAAGCGTGTGAAGAGACGCGAGTTCTTGAGCCACGCCGGCAAGGGCGCCGCAGCGCTCACCGCGCTGGGCGCGACCGGGCGCGGCATAGCCCAGGGCCCGCCGAGCGACGCGCTGCGGCTCGGCATCATCGGCTTCGGCGTGCAGGGGCTCACCGACGCCAACTCGGCGCTGCGCGTCCCGAACGTCAAGGTGGTCGCCGCCGCGTCCTGTTACGACGGCCACCTCGAGCGAGCCAAGGAACTGCTCGGCGAGTCGGCGCTCTTGACCCGCGACTACCGCCAGATCCTCGACCGCAAGGACATCGACGCGGTGGTGGTGGCGACTCCCGATCATTGGCACGTACCGGCCGCCCTGGACGCGCTCGCGGCGGGCAAGCACGTCTACTGCGAGAAACCGCTCACGCACTCGATCGAGGAAGGCCAGCCGCTGATCGACGCCGTCAAGAAGACCGGCCGCATCTTCCAGGTCGGCAGCCAGCACACCAGCTCGCCGCACATCATCGAAGCGAAGCAGCTGATCAAGGAGGGCGCGCTCGGTCAGATCACGCAGGTCAAGGCCTCGTGGGACGAGAACAACGAGGTCAGCGCCTGGTCCTATCCGGTACCACCCGACGCCTCCGAGAAGACCGTGGACTGGCAACGCTTCCTGGGCAAGGCGCCGAAGCGGGCCTTCGACGCGAAGCGCGTCTTCCGCTGGCGGACGTATCGCGACTACGGCGAAGGCCTCGCCGGAGACGTGCTGGTCCACATCATCACGACGCTTCACTTCATGTTGGATCTGGACGCACCGACGATCGCGACCGCGGTGGGCGGGCGGCTCTACTGGAAGGACGACCGTGACGTCTACGACACGATCACCGCCGGGCTCGAGTATCCCGAAGGAATCGTGATGGTGCTGGGCGCGCAGCAGAACAACGGCTACGACGCCACCCAGTTCCGCATCATGGGCACCAAGGGGACGCTGGTGGTGACCTTCGCGGGCTACACGCTCTACTCGGAGATCGGCACGCCGAACTGGCGCTACTCGACGAACCCGTGGCCCAAGGCCGCCCGCGAGGCGTACTGGAAGAGCAAGGGCCTGCCGCTCGAGCTCGATCCCCAGCAGGGCTTCGGTGGAGCCCGCGAACGCTTCAAGGAGATCAAGCGCTACGAGCCGCCCCAGGGCCGCCGCGCGGCGTACCACATGCAGCATTTCGTCGACTGCATCCGAAGCGCCAAGCAGCCCGTCCAGGACGTGGTGATGGGCAACAACGCGGCGCTCACCGCACACATGACCAACATGGCCTACTTCGACCGCAAGGTGGTGAAGTTCGACCGGCAGACGCGGAAGGTGAGCGCCTGAAGCGAGCCTCGCGCCGCAGCTTCCTGAGGACGTCGGGCCAGGCGGCGGTGGCGGCCGGCGTCGCCGCCTCGTTCGGAACGCCGCTGTTCGCCCAGCGCGCGCCGGCGCGCGTGCGCCTCGGCTTCCTCGGCTTCGGCCAACGCGGCGTCCTATTGGCGAAAGCCGCGCGCACGCTGCCCGGCGTCGAGATCACCTCGGTCGCCGATCTCTACGAAGGCCGGCGGACGCGGGCCACTGAAATTGCCGGCGAGAAATGCGCCGTCGCCAACGAGCCGCGGCGCGTTCTCGAGAGCCCGGACGTCGACGCGGTCGTGATCGCGACCCCCGACCACTGGCACGTGCCGTTCGCCACGGCCGCGGCGGCGGCCGGCAAGGACGTGTATTGCGAGGCGCCGGTCACGCACACGACCTCGCAAGCGGAGGCGCTGGCGAAGGCCTTCGCGGGCAAGCAGGTCTTGCAGTGCGGCGGCGCGCGCGTCAGCTCGCCTCTCTACGCGGCCGCCAAGGAGCAGATCCAGTCGGGCCGGCTCGGCCGCGTGACGCAGATCCACGGCCTGTGGGAGACGGCCTCTTCGACCGACGCCTGGCGCCCCAAGTTCCCGCCCGACGCCTCGCCCGACACGATCGACTGGAAAGGTTTTCTGGGCACGACGCCGTCGCGCGACTTCGATCTCTACCGCTTCTTCCGCTGGCAACGCTACTGGGACTACAGCGCGGGGCTCGCGGGCGCCCGTTTCGCGGTGCAGCTCTCGGCGCTCCACTGGCTGCTCGACGCGGCGGGTCCGGAACGCGTCACCGCCGCGGGCGGCATCCGGCGGTGGAAGGACGGGCGCGAGGTCCCCGACAGCATCACCGCCGTGTTCGAGTACGGCGAGGGCTTCCTGGCCACGTTGACCGCGACGCAGAACGGCGGCCGCCAGCAGGAGCTGCGCATCGTCGGCACGGACGGGACGCTGCTGATCGGTGAGGACAAGCTGACCTTCCTCCCCGAGCCGCACGACGAGCCCTACCCCGAGACGGGCGAGAGCTGGCCGAAGGAGTACCGCGACTGGTTCTATATGGTCCATTCGCGGTCGCCCGACGGTCAACTGCGCAGCGGCGCGGCGGCGGTGAAGGCGGCCGAGTTATTCGAGCTGAGCGCCAACGTGAACGCACCGGCGCTGCATCTCGCGGATTTCGTGGACGCGGTGCGCTTCCGGCGAGCGCCGAAGGAGCCGCTGGCGCTCGGTCTGTCGAGCGCGGCGGCGGCGCATCGTGCCAACGAGTCGTACCGCGAGGGGAAGAGCGTCACGCGATGACTGGGTCCGAGGGGAGAGTCCGATGAAAGAAGCCACGAAGCAGGCAATCGTTCTCGCGGCGGCGGTCGTACCGCTGTTGACGCTCGGCGCGGCGCGCCTCGGCGCGACCTCGCTGCGCGAGGACGAAGGCGCCGCCGGTACCTGGCAAAAGCTCCTGAAGCTCCAGACGACGGCGAGCGCGATGCAC
>CAZVOI010000769.1:0-3678 GCA_964628275.1 uncultured Acidobacteriota bacterium
CGCCACGTCGCGCCCGAGCCTGGTGTCGGTGGCGCGGTAGACCTCGCCCATCCCGCCGGCGCCGATCGGCCCGACGACCTGGTACGGCCCGAGCCTCTGGCCTGTCTCGAGAGGTGTCGAGGTCGAGGAGGGTGTGGTCGAAGAAGCGAGGCTCTCCGGGCAACCCGGCCGGGCCGAGCGAGATGATGCCGAACGTCACGGTGTCCGGAAGCAGTGGATTCGGTGGCGTGCAGCCGATCCCCCTGTTGAAGCGGATGCGCATCTCGATCGGGCTGCCGCCGATGGGGTTCACCCACTGCAGCTTGTTGCGCCCGCTCGTAGACCCGCCCGCGCCGTCCGACACGATCGTGAAGGCGCCCACGTCCGGGTTGGCGGGGAGGCCGTCGTCGTCCAGGATCGTGCCGATGCCCCGAGCCTCGCCGAGCACGGCGCCCACCGGCGAGCTCAGGTTCACGCGGAACGTCTCGTTCGGCTCCGGCAGGACGTCCCCGGCCACGAACACGGTGAGCGTCTCCGAGGTGTCGCCTGGAACGAAGCTGACCGTGCCGAAGTTCGTGGCGTAGTCGCCCGGAGCGACGGCCGTGCCGTCCGACGTGCTCCAGGCGGCCGAGGCCAAAGCGGCGCTCGGGTTCGAGAGCGTGACCGTGAAGATCGCGCTCGCCGGGCCCGCGTTGCCCTCCACCACCCGCACGTCGTCGATCGAGATCCGCGGCACCCCGTCGTCGTTCACGATCGTGCCCTGGCCCTGAGCGTCCGCGATCACTCCGAAGACCGGGTTCGAGAGGTTGACCACGAAGCTCTCGTTCGGCTCGAGCTTGAGGTCGCCGACCACCGGCACGTCCACGAAGCGCGAGGTCACGCCCGGCGGGAAGCTCGCGCGCCCGCTCGCCACCTGGAAGTCGCTGTCGGCGAGCGTCGCCGTCCCGTTCGCCGCGGTCCAGTCCACCTCGACCAGCTGGGTGCTCGGGAACGACAGCGAGATCGTGAAGCGGGCGTTGGTCGTCCCGCTGTTGCCCTCGGCGAGCGAGACGTCGCCAATGCCGATGTCCGGTGGCAGCGCGAGGTGACCCCACCAGGTGCCCCAGCGGTCCGTCGGCTGCGCCGCGTATTCCTGGATCGTCCAGAGATCGACGTCGTTCACGGGGTCGACCGCGGTCGCGCTGTAGTCGCCCCAGCGGTTCACGGAGCCGGTGAAGACCTTGTAGTACGTGGCGAGCCCTTCCTTCAGCGTGGCCACGTCCTGGAACGTGCCAGGCGCGTCCGTGGCCTTGCGGAAGGCGTAGCAGGCGCTCGCGAAACGCGTCGCAGCGAAGCACGAGAAGCCGAGAACCGCGTCGTTGAGCTTGTTCACGGCGATGCTGGGGAACGCGTAGAAGTTGGTGCCCGACGCATCGTCGATGCGGCCGTTCTGCAGCACGCCGGCCGCCGGCGTGAGCTGCCACCACTGGACCGAGGCGCGCCCGGCAGGCGGGACGGCGGAGAAGACCGTGTGAGTCGTCCACAAGCTGCCGTTGCGGTAGACGAGGTTCTGGATCCGCGCGTCGTTCGTGGCGATCCGGCGGAACAGCGGCGGGTCGTTCTGCGGCGCGTGATCGACGATGGCCGTGGGGGTCTGCCAGGTGGCCCCGATCGGGAAGCCGACCTGCGAGAGCACCGGGCTGCCGACGCTGCCGCTGAGCTTGCTGAGGCGCAGCGCGCCCGCGCCGCCGTTCCATTCCTCGACCAGGAACAGGTCGTTCTGCGTCATGTCATAGGTGAGCGCGGGTGCCTGCGTGAAGCCGTTCAGGTCCTGCCTCAGCACGAACGACGCCGATCCGGCGTACAGCGCCGCGCGGTCGAAGACATAGATGTGCGAGCGCACGAAGCTGTTCGTGGCGATCGTGAACATGTTGACCTGGACCACGACCCACATGTTGTTGAAGCCGACGCTCGGGAAGTCGGCCCAGAGCGTGTTGCCGCTGTCGGCATCCACGCGGTAGAGATCCCAGGTGCCGGTGGGGTCGCCCGTGCGCGTGGCGCCGATCAGAATCGCCGAGGTCGCGTTGCGCGCGTCGTCGCAGGCCACCGTGACCCACCGGTCCGCGTAGGGGTCGTAGACGCTGCGCGGGTCGAATGTGCCGCCCCCGCCGTTAACCGGGGCCCAGAAGCCGTTGAGCGTCCGGTCCGCGATCGCCAACGTGCCATCCCGGTTCTGGATGCGCAGCTGGCTGTTGAGCGAGACCATCAGGTGGTTGGGGCCCACGGCGCCATGCGTGTCGGGTGGGATGACTGTGTTGGGGTCGGACAGAGCCGGGAAGCCCTCCGTGATCGAGGGAGAGGGGCCGAGCGGGCCCACGCCCCTCGCGGCGGCCGCCACGCTCGGCGCCCGCAGCGCGCCCGGGACCGGTCGGGCCAGGTCGCGCGGCCGTGGCAGTGGCACGTGGATGCTCTCCCCGGGCTGCTGCGCCTCGGGGGAGACCGGCGTCTCAGGGACCGCCCGCAGGTCGACCGTGGCGCTCTCGGTCGGCACGCCTGGAACTCCGGCCCCGGGCTGGTCCTCCTGGCCCGCGGCCGAAGAGGCGAGTGCCGCGCCAAGCACGAGTGCCAGTAGCGTGAGGTGCCCCTTCATCAAGCGTGCATTCGCCGATAGTGCGTCGAGGATAAGGCAGTTCGGTCGTGGAGGCGAATCGAGCGGGCCGCCACTGCTGCGGCTCAGGCTCCGCTCTCGAGTTGCTGGAGCAGCCGCCAGCACAGCCACAGCGCGTCTCGCGGCCGCCGCGAGCCGAGCTCATGGCGCGGCCGGGAGCTTGCGGGCGAGCGTCAGGCCGTCGGCGACCGCGAGCATCACCGACTCGACGCGGCGGTCGGCGAGGACGAGCTCGTTGAAGCGGCGGATCGCGACCACGTCGGCGTCCTGCTCCTCGGGGCGCACGACGTCCCCTCCCCAAAGCACATTGTCGACGGCGATCAGGCCCCCCGGCCGCAGGCGCCGCACGATCTCCTCCCAGTAGACGGGGTAGCCCTGCTTGTCGGCGTCGATGAACGCAAAGTCGAAGCGGGCTTCCTCGGGCAGAGCGCGCAGCGTCTCGGCGGCCGGCGCGATCCGCAGCTCGATGCGGTCGGCGACGCCCGCCTTGGCCCAGGCGCGGCGCGCGAGCTTGGTCCACTCCTCGCTCACGTCGAGGCACAGCAGGCGGCCGTCGGCCGGGAGGCCGCGCGCGATCGCGAGCGCCGAGAGCCCCGTGAACGTCCCTACCTCGACCGCGTGGCGCGCCCCGATCGCCGAGACGAGCAGGCGCAGGAAAGTCGCCTGCTCGGGCGCCACCTGCATCACCGCGGAGCCTCCGAGGCGCGCCGTCTCTTCGCGCAGCTCGCGCACGACGTCGTCGTCGGGCGAGCGGTGGGCGAGCAGGTAGGCGTAGAGAGGGTCGTCGAGCGCCGTGAACTTGGGCTTGGGGAGCATCAGGCCCTCACCAGTTCGAAGTCCGGTAGTCCTTCAGGAACTTGCCCCAGGCGTGCGCGCCGGTGTTGAGGCCCGCGAAGAAGGGGTCGAGCACACGCGCGGCGCCGTCCACGATGTCGAGCGGGGGCTCGAAGCCCAGCTCCTCTTTCTTGCGCTCCGCGTGCACGAACGGGTCCTCGTCGGTGATCCAGCCGGTGTCCACCGCGTTCATGTGGATGCCGTCCTTCACGTAGTCG
>CAZVOI010000770.1:0-1847 GCA_964628275.1 uncultured Acidobacteriota bacterium
GGCACGGCGGTCGTGGGAGCAAGCGCGAACTTAAGCAGATCAGACAACACTCTGGGCAACATCAGCGCGGCGAGAAATGTGAACGTATCTGGGCCGTGCGGCGATCACTTCAAGCACGAGGACGAGGGCGCGAGCCCTCAGATGGCGAAGCGGCTAGAAAACATCTTGCGCCCCAAAGCATGAAGCAGGATGTCAAGTCTTCCGGGCCGATGGCCAGGCAACGGTTCGGGCAACACAAGCGCGTGATCCTCGGCGCAGAGCACCCGCGGACGGACCAACAGGCTCCCGCAGAAGGTCAGTCCGCAGCTGCGAGGAGCGCATCGGTCTCGGCGAGCGCGGGGGCAGCCTGGAGCCGCTCGAAGATCTCGCGGGCGTGCTGAAGGACGGCCGTGGCCTCGGTCGGCCGGGCCAACCCCACGAGACACCGGCCTTGGCCGAGGAGCGCGAACGCCTGCTCGGGCACGACCCCGAACCCCTCCCAGCGATCCGCAGCATCGGCGTAGGCCTCGGCGGCAGCCTGCAGGTCCCCGCGGGCCTCGCTGAGGGCGGCGTTGGCCGCGACGAGCGCGTGCTCGGCGTAGGGGTAGCGGGGCTCGAGATCGGCGACGAGCCGCTCAGCGAGCACGGGCTCCCCGATCTGAAGGGCGGCGCGCACCATCGCGGTGAGGAGGATCGGGTAGTTCGGATTGTCGCGGGCACCAGGGAAGGACTCCAGTTCCGCGAGGAGCGCGGCCGCGGCCCCGTCTTGCCCGAGCCCGGCGCGCACCAGGGCGGACGAGCCCAAGCCCAATAGGACCGCCTGCGGGTCCTCGGTCCCGCGGGCGGCCGCCTCCAGCCACTCGAGCACCTCGGTGACCTCCGCACCTTGCCCTCGTAGGGCGAGGACCCGGATCTGCGCCGCGCGGACCCCGATCAGGTCGAATACGTCCCCGCTCTCCTCCAGGCGGGAGATGATGTCGGCGGCCAGGGCGAGCACCTCCTCGTGCTCGCCCGTATCGACGAGCCCGTCCAGCGAGCTCTGCGTGAGCGTGTCGAGCGACGCGGTGAGCCCGCGGGGCTTCGCGTAGGCGATCCCGGCGCCCAAGACCTCCAGGGACGCCGGCGGTCCCTCGAAGGCCAAGAGCGTCGCCCCCAGATTGTTAAGGAGCGTGGCCGCTCGGTCCCCTCGACCGGCCTCGGTCGCGAGCTCTATCGCCTCGCGGGCCTCATCCAGGCCTCCGGGGTCCCCGAGGCTGGCACGGGCCAAGCCCCGGAAGGCGAGGGCGAGCTCGGGGCGGGGAAGGCCGAGCTCGGATGCGAGCCCGAGCACCCGTTCGGCCATGCGGATCGCGTCCTGGGACCTCCCCTGGACGGCGTCGCTTACCGCCACCCCTGTGAGGGCGTCAACAAGCGCGGGCGAAGGGCCGAGTGGCTCGAGGAGCGCGACCGCCTCGGCCGGGAGCGTCCAGGTGCGCGGGTCCCCGAGTCCTTGGAGCGCCTGGCTGAGCCTCCCCATCGCGCGCGCGGCGGCGAGGATCTCGCCCTGGGCGCGGAACGACGCCACCGCTTCCTCAAGGGCCTCGGCCGACTCGGTGTAGCGACCCCCGCTGAGGGCTGCCTCGCCGAAGCGCTCGAGCGCCTCAGGTCGTTCGGGGTGGCCCGGTGGGGCCAGGGCGAGCGCACGCTCAAGGTTCGAGATCGCCGCGGCGGTGTCCAGGCCGAGCGCCCGTTCACCGGCCAGGGACAGGAACTTCAGGGCCGGTGCCTCGAGCTCGCTCGCCTGCTCGGTCTGGCCTGCGGCCGTGGCGAGTTCGAGCGCCGTCGCGTAGTGGTAGGCGAGGACGTCGGCGAGGTCTTCCACCCGTTCG
>CAZVOI010000771.1:0-4770 GCA_964628275.1 uncultured Acidobacteriota bacterium
AGCTTCGAGTGGCTCTCTGGGCTCCTCGACAAGGACCGGATCGACGGCCCCGATTACTACGGCGGCACGCGGTTCAAGCGTGGGGCGATGTCCGAGTACCTGAGCGACGAGTGTCCCCTGAAGCCCGAGCAACTGCGCCAGGCGGCGGCGGCGCTGTCCGCCGAAGCGCGACTCCCGTCGCAGCGCGAGTCGGATGCCGGCCGCCGCGACGAGATCGCCGCGGGCCTCGTGCACCTGAAGGACGCGCGCGGCGGCTGCGCGCGCTGCCATCGCTTCCAGGATGCCGGGATCGCCAACTCGGACCGCTCGCCCGACCTCACCGGCTACGGCACGCGGGAGTGGATCGTCGGGTTCATTGGCGACCCCGGGCACACGCGATTCTATGGGTCGGAGAATGACGAGATGCCCGCCTTCGGAGCCGATGCTTTGCTGACGCCGGCGGAGATCGGAACTCTGGCCGACTGGCTCCGGGGCGACTGGGCGCCCACGAAAATAGCCGCCCAGCCGATTCAGCGCCGGCCGTGACCTGCGGTTGCCGCGCCACCCGTGGAAATGTCGTGGTCTTTGCGTTCAAGCAAAGACGTGCCCGCGGGCCGCTCTAGACTCCATCCACGCGCAGGTTCCTAGCTTGGATTTTTCACTCGGAATTCAGAATCAGGCGGCAGTCTGCCGGCTCGAGACCTGAGTTGTCCATCGGTGTTGTTGCGATGGGCATGGCCGCGCACGCGATGTGACCATCGCAACTCATCCTGTTCCAGAAACTGGCCCACTGAACGGGCGGGTTTCGTCGGGGAAGCGCGAGTCGCATTCGAGGAAGAGGAAAGACCGTGAAGCTCAGACGATCGCCGGTTCTGATTGCGGTGCTGCTCGTCGTGCCGGCAATCGGATTGTTGGCAGCAGCCATCACTGAACGCGACTCCACACAACCCCGAGGGGCGCCCACCGGAGTCGTCAATGATCAAGGTCAAGTGACCGACCCCATCGTGGATGGCTTCAGGGCCCCGGCTCGGTTTTCGGCTCCCGGTGGCGGCCTTCCAGGTGAGGATGATCCTTTCTATCAGGACTCGCTGGGGAGCATGATGACGTACTCGATACGTGACCCAGCATTCTTCGCTACGTTGAATGTGGCGAACCAGGACTTCATCGACCTCCTGAACTCGTTGCCCGGCGACCCCCATGACCCGACCACAACGCTCGGGAAGACCCTGCGGGACCTGAAGCTGTCCGGCGACGTCTCCCGAGGAACAAACGGAAAGCTCCAGCCTGAGGAACTGCTGCCCGTCACCGGGGACTTCTGCCTCAGGTGCCACGCGCCGGTGGGTTGGCTGGAAGGCCACTCCGAGCCTGCCTCCTCCGCCTTCCCGTTCCTCAAGGGCCAATTCTGGGGAGCCGCCTTCCAGGAAGTACCGACGACCCACCCGGTGAACCTCTCCGCCGAGTCCGAGGGTGAGATGGAAGGGGTGACCTGTGACTTCTGCCATCGCGCCCGAACTGGATACAGGCGACTGTCCCTGGCCAATGGGGCTCGCCTGTCCGCCGGCAACGGGGGGTTCTTCGTGTCTCGCACCAACCCCTTTGGCGGACCCAACGGCGTCCCCAGGCCCAGGTTCGACTTCCTGGAGAAAGCGGAACTCTGCGGGTCCTGCCATGAAGTCACCAATCCCGTCGTCAAGACCAAGACCGAGCAGGCGAACGGGGTCGTGCCGGACATGCTTCATCCCATAGAGCGGACCTTCACGGAGTGGTATTGGAGCGCTCATCGCCAGGAGGGACGAACCTGCCAAGAGTGCCACGAGCCGATGAAGTTCGAAGGCGCGCAGACCTGGATGCTGTATCCCGGGATGGATCGGCTCTGGGGCGCGCTCGACCAGAAGTGGGTGGACCGCGGCTACAACGTCAGCCCAGTGCGCACCGCGGAGCTGAAGAGGGCCGAGAAGAGAAACCGCCAGTTCATGGCGAAACAAGCAGCGACGGTGCAGGTGGCGGCGCCGCCTGCCTCCTCCGGCCAGGCTCTCACGGTCAGCGTCAAGGTGACGAACCTGACGGGCCACAAGCTTCCGACCGGCTTCGCGGAAGGGCGGCAGATGTGGATCCATGTCCGGGCGGTGGACGCCCTGGGCACTCTCATCTTCGAAGACGGGGTGCTCGACAGCGCCGGGAAGCTGGTGCGGACGGCGGAGACCAAGGTCTACGAACAGGAAGTCGTGGCAGACGGGTACAGCTTCCTGCCGGATGGCGAGCACTTCCGCTTCGTGCTGATGAACAACATCGTGAAGGACAACCGTATCCCGCCGAGGGGCTACACGAAGGCCGGCTACGAGGCGGACGGCGCCTTCATCATCCCGCACGATCCGAAGGACACGGACTATGCAGACGGGCAGAACTGGGACGTGACGCCCTACACGTTCCCTGTCCCGGCATCGGCCGTCGGCCCGATCAACGTCACCGCCACCGTCTATTACCAGACGTTCAACCGAGAGTACATCGAGTTCCTGAAGAGCCATGACAAGGAGAAGACTCAGGCCCACGGTGGGCGGGCGCGCGATATCCCGACGAGCGGGCGGTACGGCCACCATCAGACCTGGGGAGCTGCGCTGTTCCAGATGTGGGAGGAGGCCGGCAAGGGCCAGCGGGTAACGGTGGGCACGTCGAGGGCTGCAATCCCCGTTCAATGACTCACGAGGCCGGGCGGCACGTCGGACAGCGGCGTGCCGCCCTGGTTGTCCGTGGTGCGCGGCGCTGTCATCGCTTCCAAGACGCGGTCAAGCACATTTTCTAGTCAAAAGCACATTTTGCTTGACGTGGCGCAAGCTCGACGCCTAAGTTGCGTTACCTCCGGAAAGGTCGGGCATCAACAAGTGAACACCGTGGAGCCGGGCTGGTCACCCAGGAGCAGGGTGGCCGGCAGCGGCGGCTTGATTCAGAAACCTGCTCACGAACCCAACTTGGCGGAGCTTCGGCTGGCTCTGATCGAGCAAGCGCCACTGTTTCGGGGCATGACGCGTTCCGAGCTCCGGCAATTGGCCGAGCGCGCCTGCGACCGCAGGGTGCCGCGAGGCCAGGCCGTGTTCGTCGAGGGCGAGCCAACCGACGCCGTCACGCTGCTGGGGCTCGGCCGCGTCAAGCTCACGCAACTCTCGGCGGCTGGCGACGAAGTCATCCTCCGGCTGATGGGGCCGGGAGAGTTGTTGGGCGGCGTGGGGGCGCCTGCGGGGGAAACCTACACCAGCTCCGCGCTCGCGATGGAGGCGTGCCACGTCGTTTGCTGGGAACGGAAAGTCTTCGACGACGCGCTCGATTTCCTGCCGGCGCTCCAGCGCAACGCGCTGCGCATCGTGGCCGAACGCCTGCGAAACCTCGAGGAACGCTATCGGGAGCTGGCCACCGAGCGGCTGCCGCAACGCCTGGCTCATGCCCTGCTGCGTCTCGTCCGCCAGGTTGGCCGGCCCGACAGCGGAGGCGTCGCGATCGCGATGTCGCGAGAGGAGCTCGCCCAGATGACCGGGACCACGGTCTTCTCGGTCAGCCGTCTGATCTCGGAATGGGAGTCGCAGCAGATCCTGCGCCCGCGGCGCGAAGCCGTCATCATCGACGACAGGCTGGCTCTGACCCGAATCGCGGAAGCGCAGCCTTTGGAACGCCCGCCAGCAGGGAGTCATCCGCCGCGGACTGCCTGAACGCTGGCCGCGCCGTCAGTTCTTCGCGAGCCGGTTCTGGGCCGCCTGGCGGGCGATCGCGGCCAGTTTCTCCGGATCGTCTACCCAGATCGACTCGCGGCCCGAACGGATGTGGCCGTCGGTGTCCCATTGCGAGAGCAGCCGGCTCACGCTGAAGATCGTCGTGCCGACTAGCGCGGCCACGTCGGCGCGGCTCAAGTGGAGCTCGCCCACCCAGCAGTCGTCGAAGCGCCGGCCGAGCGGCTGCGCCAGTCGCAGCAGCGTGCGCGCGAGGCGCTCGGCCACGCGCTGCGTAGCCAGCTCCCGGTAGCGCTCCTCGCGCTCCCGGAGCCAGCGCGCCTGGATGCGAAGCGCGTTCCGGGGCAGCGCCTTGAAGCGCGCGAACAGATCATTCAGCTCGAGCTGGCTCCACGACAATGCCTCGGTGTTCTCGAGGGCGCGGGCCGAGGCCGGGTAGCCCTGGGTAACCGCCAGTCCCAGCCAGCCGCAGTACTGGCCCGGCCCCAGCAGCCGGATGATCGACTCGGCGCCCGACTCGGTCCGGAAGAGCTTCACACGCCCGACGTAGATCAAGAAGAACTTCGTCGCCGGCTCGCCCTCTTTGAAGAGCAACGCCCGCGGCTCGGCGCTCTCGCCCTTGGAGAGCGCCGCGACGTCCGCGGCCTCCGCGGGCGTGAGACCTCGGAACAACGGGCACTGGGTCACGAGATAGTGGCGTAGGTCGTCGGAGGCTGTCATGGAGTACCTCGTCGAGTTCGTTGCCATCATTGTGACCGACGTCGAGCCAATAGGCCATCTCGATCAATGGATTGGCGGCCCGAGGCCCATTGGCCGCCGGCCTCAACGTAATCCCCGTGGGACGGAAGGTCGTTGCGCCAGGGCAAGCAGCGCCTCGTGAGGACCGCGGTCGGTGGAGCGAAGGGCCGATCGCAGAGGAAAACCGCGAACAGAAACATCTTCGCTCTTTGCCGTAGCGCAAAGACGGAGTCGGAACCACCCTCTACGATCCGCGTCACTGGTCCACTGATCCGTCGCCGGTCCCCGAGCCTCACGGCAGGGGTAGGCACAGGGGGATGAATATGTTGTCGGCCCG
>CAZVOI010000772.1:0-5671 GCA_964628275.1 uncultured Acidobacteriota bacterium
ACCGCTCGCTCCGGCAAGGGCCACTACACCTACTTCGCCTACGCGTTCCACCGCCAGCTTCCCTACGGCGTGCCCGGCGCCTATCGCCTCCTCGCCAACGTGCTGTCGCTCGGCAAGCCACGACCGGCGGCGGCCGCAGCTGCCAAGCCGGCGCGAGGCAACCATTGAAGCGAGTCCTTCCGTTCGTCCTGCTCGCAGCCGGCCTGGCTGAACCGGCGCTGGCGCAGAAGGCCGTATTCCTGGTGCGTCACGCCGAGAAGGCCGACAGCAGCGACGATCCGGTGCTTTCCGCCGCCGGCACGGCGCGCGCCGAGGCGCTGGCGCGACACCTGGCAGCCGCCGGCGTGAAGGCGGTCTTCGCCACGCAGTACCAGCGCACGGTGCTCACGACTCAGCCGCTGATGACGCGGCTCGGTCTGAAGCCGATCGTGATCCACTCCGACGCCTCCCAGGAGCTCGTGGACCGGATACGCAAGGACTACCCGAGCGAGGTCGTGCTGATGGCGGGCCACACCAACTCAGTGCCCCGCGCGCTGAAGCTCCTGGGCGTGACCGAGACCGTCGAGATCCCCGAGACGCAGTACGACAACCTGTTCGTGGTGATCCCGAAAGCTTCAGGTCCGCCGACGTTCCTGCGCCTCAAGTATTGAGAGGTGCTGTACTCCTGGTCAGATCTCGCTCTCCGGCAAGAGCTCACTCCTTCGTGTCATCTCTTGGCCAGCCGACGTCTAAGCGACTTGAAGACTTTCTGTTGGGGCCTGGTCCGACTCTCGCGCACGTCAGACTCGCCTTGCGCCAGCAGTCGCAGCAGCAGCAGCGCCTGCCGCAGCTCCTGGTAGCTCGCAAAATCCATCAACACGCCCTTGGGTTCGCCGCTCTGGGTGATGATCACCGGCCGCCTGCTCTCGTCCAATGAGCGCAGCAGCTCCGCGGCTCTCGTCTTCATATACGCCGCGGGCCTGACATCGTCCTGTATGCCCATCCCAATCGCCCAGTGCCAAATCTGGCACCGGAAATGTTACCCCCAGGTGCTTGGCCACCGGATCATCGCTCGACGCGACGTTGACGCGTTCAAGTGCCGGCGTGTAGCCTGCCCGCACGACAATGCCTCTCGAGGCCGGCACGCGCCTCGGCCCCTACGAGATCGTCCAAGTCCTCGGGGCCGGCGGGATGGGCGAGGTCTACCGGGCGCGAGATCCTCGCCTGGCGCGCGACGTGGCGATCAAGGTGCTCGCTCCGCACCTGGCACAGGACCGCGATGCACTCGCCCGTTTCGAGCGCGAGGCCAAGACGGCGTCGGCACTGAACCATCCGCACATCGTCCACATCTACGAGATCGGGGAGGCCGCGACTTCGAGCGGCGCCGTGCACTACATCGCGATGGAGCTGGTTGAGGGCGAGACGCTGCGCGCGCGCCTCAAGGCCGGCGCGAGGATCAATACGCTGCTGGAGCCGCTCGCTCAGGCCGCCGACGCCCTGGCGAGGGCGCACAAGGAAGGCATCGTGCACCGCGACCTGAAGCCCGAGAACGTGATGATCACGGCCGACGGCTATCCGAAGATCCTGGACTTCGGCCTCGCGAAGCTCCAGGAACCGGCCGCAGACTCGGAGTCCCCAACGCCGGCGGTAGCCGGGCACACCCGCACGGGAACGGTCCTAGGCACGCCGGGCTACATGTCGCCCGAACAGGTACACGGAAAGCCGGCCGACCAGCGCTCCGATATCTTCTCGTTCGGCTGCATCCTGTACGAGGCCGCGACCGGGCGCCAGCCCTTCAGAGGCGCCAGCAGCGTCGCGACGCTGCACGCGATCGTCTACGACGAGCCGCCCGCGATCGAGTCCCTCAGCCCGGAGACGCCGGAGGAGCTACGACGGATCATCGGACGATGTCTCGAGAAGAGCCCAGAGCGGCGCTACCAGGCGATGAAAGAGATCGCCGACGTTTTACGGGCGCTGGCTCGCGGCGGCACGACGCCGAGCCTCGACTCGTTTCCCACGCAGGTCTACCCCGGCGCCGCGGTTGGGTCGCGACGCCCGGCCCAATGGTTGGTGGGAACCGGCATCGCGATCGTCGCAGTCGTCGGTGGGCTCTACTTGTCGCGCGCGCGAACTCCGCGGAAGGAGGCTGAGCCGGCGGCGGCTCGCGCAGCGATCCAAGTCGAGAAGCTCACGAGCCGCGGCGATGTGGGAGACCCAGCCTTGTCGCCCGATGGGCGATACCTCGCCTACAACGCTGCCTCGACGATTTGGCTCCGCGATATCGTCGAGAAGTCGGAGGCGCGGCTGGTGACGCTACCGGAGGCCGTGTTCTTCTCGAACCTGAGGTTCTCGAAGGACGGGCGATCGATCTATTACTTCCTCGTCGGCAAGAACAGCTCGGAGAGGAGCCTCTACAGGATGCCCTTGATCGGGGGTGAGCCGCGGCTAATGAGCTCGGCAAACGCCCTGGCGCCGGACGAGAGACAAATAGCCTTCGGCCGGCGGCAGGCAGGCAAGTGGACCTTCTACATCGGGGACCTGGAGAGCGGAGCGGAAAAGGCGATCGCAGAGTATGACGGAGGCTTGCTGGCGTGGTCTCCCGACTCGTCCAAGCTGCTGTTCAGCCGCGATGAAAGGCGTTCGCTGTTGGTCGTGAACTCGGACGGCAGCGGCGAACGCAAGCTGAGCGAGCTCGCTGACGAAACCCGCGCCGCGATGTGGAAGCCGGGCGGGACGGCCATCGTCCTCAACACACGCGCCGCCGACCAGAAATCCCGGCTGGTCAACCTGGACTTGGCCAGTGGCGTCTCGAAACCGATGGGAAGCCAATCGTGGTCGGACATCCGGGACGTTCATTGGCTGCCCGATGCCAGCGGGCTCGTCTTCACCGGCCAGGGGGCGATCTGGCACCTTGCCTATCCCGAGGGCAAGGCCGCGCGGATCCCAGCAGGCACCGCCGAATACGCCGCCCTCGGCATGACGGCCGACGGAACCAAGCTCGTGGCGCTCCAGAGGAGTGGGCGTTCCGACCTGCTCGTGTCTTCGAGCCCGGAGGCCGGCGCCTTCAAGAAGGTCGTGAGCGGAACGGACGTCGATTACAGCGTGTGCTGGACCGCCGACGGCCAGATCGTCTACTCCTCGAACGAAGCCGGCAGCTACGACCTCTACGCGTCCGATCCGGATGGCGCGCGCCGGAAGCAGTTGACGTTCGACAGAAAAGCCAACGAGACCGCACCGGCGGCGAGCGCGGACGGCCGCTACATCGTGTTCGCCTCGGATCGAACCGGCCGGCTGAGCATCGACCGAATCAACCGCGATGGGACCGGCCTCGTCAGCTTGACTTCACCGACTACAGGCCGCGGCGACTATGCTCCCCATGTCACGCCGGACAGCCGCTGGGTCTTCTATCGCGGCTGGGACAACGGCCCCACGCTTTGGAAGGTGTCCATCGAAGGCGGGCCGCCGACGCCCGTCATCGGTGCGAGGACGGAGACGCGTGAAGAGAAGGCCTTCGGCGCTTCGGTGTCGCCCGATGGGGCTTCACTGGCATTCTTCTACTTTGCGTTGGACGGGCCGAGCAAGACCTTCTCCCGCACGGAGCTCGTCATCAGCACGCTCGAGGGCAGCATCGTCAAGAGGTTCCCATACGAATCGCCGATCTCGGTCGTCGGCGACCACCAGCGCGTTCAGTGGAGCCGCGACGGCGCCACGCTCTATTACTACCAGATCGGCGCACCGGGCAATTTATGGAAGCGGCCCGTCGCCGGCGGCCCTGCCGTGCAGGTCACTCGATTCGAGGACCGGCTCGGGGACTTCGAATGGTCGCTCGACGGTAGGAGGCTGGCCTGCTCGCGTTGGTCCTCGGTGAGCGACGCCGTCCTGATCACGAACTTCCGCTGAGCGCTCGCTAGCGGATCACGATCGGCCGGCCGGCGAGCCTGTCGCCCCGTGAAGCGTTCATCGCGATGCCGTCATATGATGCCGTCATATGATGACGTCATGAGAACGATCATCGAGATGCCCGAGGCACAGCTGCGCGCGCTCGCCGAGCTGTGCCAGCGCGAGAAGATCTCGCGCGCCGAGGCGATTCGGCGGGCGGTGGCCGACTACGCCGGGCGGAAGCGCGTGGACGGCGCTGAGCAAGCCTTCGGCCTCTGGCGCCGGCGACGCGTCGACGGCCTGGCGTACGAGCGGCGTCTCCGGCGGGAGTGGTGAGCCGGTGCGCGCCATCTTCGACACGAACATCCTGGTTGATTATTTGCGCGGCATCGCGAAGGCCCGCGCCGAGATAGCGCGCCACCGCGACAAGGCGGTGAGCGTCGTCGGGTGGATGGAGGTCCTGGTCGGGGCGCAGGACGACGAGGAAGAGGTCGTCATCCGCAGTTTCCTTGCGGGCTTCGAGATCGTCGAGCTGAATCGCCGAATCGCAGAGGAGGCTGTCCGCCTGCGTCGTACCCAGAGGATCCGCCTGCCTGAGGCGATCATCTGGGCCACGGCCCGGGTCGCGGGCGCGCTTCTGGTCACGCGCAACACGAAGGACTTCCCCAAGGACGATCCGGGGGTGCGGATCCCGTACACGCTCTGACGACCCGGGTGGCGAGTCGGCCCTCACGGCCTGATCGCGGCGGGATCGACGACGACGTGCTTGATCCGCTCCCGCTTCCAGGTGTAGGTCGCGTGGACCAGCCCGTCGCGTGTCTGGATCAGCGCCGGGTACGAGTACTCGCCCGGCGCGTCCTCGAGCACGACGCCGCGCTGCCATTCCTTGCCGTCGCGTGAGACCGCGATCTCGAGCTTGTCGCGGCTCTTGCTCGTCGGGTTGTAAATGAGCAGAAAGCGGCCGTCCGCGAGCCGCAAAGCGTCGATGCCCGCGCTCGGGTTCGCGAGCGTGGTCGCGCTCATTCGGCCCCAGCTGCGGCCCGCGTCCTCGGACCAGGCTTCGGTGACGACTCCTTGCTGGCTGCGACACAGGATCTGCAAGCGGGCGGGCGAGTGCGCGAGGATCGTGGGCTGGATCGCCCCGAACTGCTTCGGGTCGTTCAGCGGCCCCACGGACTGCCAGGCTTTGGCCGAGGCGAGGTCTGCGGGCGCGCGGCCCGAGAAGCGCTCCATGTGGACCACCCATCCGGCGTGCTCCGTGCTCCCTCCCGCGAGCAGCTCGCCGCCCGCGAGCTCGACCGGCTTGGCGCGGATCGGCCCCAGGATCCCGGTTGGGAGAGCGATCGCGGCCGACCAGGTGCGCCCCTCGTCGACCGAGGTACGCGCCAGACCCCACCAGTTGCTGGGGCTGGGGCCCACCTTATAGAAGAGGAGCAACGGCCCCTCTGAGGGCTGGAACAGGACCGGGTTCCAACTGGGATGGCGGCTGCCGTCGGGCTGCACGCCATTCGCGACCTCGACCGGAGCGGACCATTGCCCGCCGCTCCGCCGCGAGACCCAGATGCCGACGTCGGGATGGCGCTCGCGCGTTCCTCCGAACCACGAGGCCAGCAGGCCGTCACGCGTCTCGACGATCGTCGACGCGTGAGCCGACGGGAAAGAGGCGCGCTCGAAGATGAACTCGGACGTGACGATCGCCGGCGGCCGCTCCTGCGAGGCTGCATTCGCCGCCACGGCAATGGTCAATAGGATCGCGTGCGTAGCCACTTGCTAGCGGACCGCGATCGGCCGGCCGGGCGAGCCGGTCGCGCCC
>CAZVOI010000773.1:0-1913 GCA_964628275.1 uncultured Acidobacteriota bacterium
CTTCTTCAATCTCGTGCGGGCCGGCTACTACGACAACGTCGCCTTCTTCCGCGTGATCGAGAACTTCATGGTCCAGTTCGGGATCCACGGCGATCCCGCCGTCAGCGCGGTGTGGGGCGACGCGCGCATCCCCGACGACCCCGTCACCCAGTCGAACCGGCGCGGGATGGTGACCTACGCGACGGCCGGCCCGGGCACGAGGACGACTCAGCTCTTCGTCAACTTCCGAGACAACACGGGCCTGGACGGACAGGGATTCGCTCCCTTCGGGCGGGTGATCGAGGGGCTGTCGGTCGTGGACTCGCTCTACTCAGGCTACGGGGAGGGCGGTCCTCGCGGCGGCGGCCCGGACCAGGGCCGCGCCCAGGCCGAGGGCAACGCCTACCTCAAGGGCGCCTTCCCCAAGCTGGACTTCGTCAAGACCGCTCGCGTCGTGAAGCCGTAAGGCCGTCGGCCAGGCGGCCCAGGCGGAGGGGTGCTATAGGATTGGGGCCGAAGCCGGTCTGCCTGGAAGGAGGAGGGACGTGAGCATCTCGCGTCGCGCATTTCTTGGGGCCGCCGCACTCAGCCCCCTCGGCGTCAACGCGTTCAGCGCGCCCGGGCCCGGGAAGCTCCCGACGCGCGCGTTCGGCAGCACGGGCGTTCAGGTCCCGCTGCTGGCCTTCGGTTGCGGCTCGCGTTTCCTGGCCTACAAGGACGACGAGGAGGCCGTGGGGGTGCTGTCCCGAGCCATCGACCTGGGCTTCACGTACGTCGACACCGCCAACAACTACGGAAATGGCAAGAGCGAGGAACGCGTGGGTCGCCTGATGCCGGCCCGCCGCGGCGAGGTCTTCCTCCAGACCAAGATCGCCGCGCGCAAGGGGGACGAGGCGCAGCGTCAGATCGAGGCGAGCCTCAAGCGGCTGCGCACTGACCGCCTGGACGTCCTCCACATCCACGCCCTGGAGAGCCTGGACGACCTCGCCGCCGTCGAGGCGAAGGACGGCGTCCTGAAGGTCGTCCAGCAGGCCCGCGAAGAAAAGGTCGCGCGCTTCATCGGCATCACCGGCCACGCAAACCCGGCGGCGATGCAGGCGGCTCTCGAGCGACACGACTTCGACTGCGTGCAGATGGCCCTGAACGTCGCGCGCGCGCGCATGCAGTTCGACGACAAGGGGCCGCATCCCGTCCCCATGCAGGAGGCGAGCTACGAGGCGCTGGCTCTCCCGGTGGCCACCAGGAAGAAGATGGGCATCATCGCCATGAAGGTGTTCGGTCAGGATCAGCTGTTGGCCGTCGCCCCGCCGGAGAAGCTGCTCTACTACGCCCTGTCGCTCCCAGTCAGCCTGGCGACGGTCGGAATGCCCAAGCCAGAGCTCGTCGACCGCAACGCGGCCCTCGCGCGATCGTTCGCTCCGCTCGGTGCCGCGGAGATGCAATCCCTGCGAGCCGCGGTGGCCGACACGCAGCGCACTCAGCTCGCCCAGTTCTTCGCCGACCATCGAGACGCGTAGCCCGCCACAACCCGGTAGCCTGCCGCCGTCCGCCTGCTGCGTCCAAACCGGAAGAACCTCCGGGGCTATCGCGGCAGGAGGCGCAGGCCCATCAGGGCCGCGGCGCTACGCACACGATCGTCCAGGGAGAGAAGCTCCAGGTCCGGAACGAGCGACTGCGCCAGCACCGCGGTCGCGAGGTGGATCGCATCCAGCGTCCGTACCGGCTCCTTCGGGAAGGGCCGACGCGCCCGGTCGACGATTTCCGGGTCCAGGTCGAAGAGGATCCAGTGCTCTACGGCCGAGCGGAGCCGGGCTCGGCGCTCCGCCGCCTCGGCCTCCTCGAGTCCGTCGACAGCAACGGCGCGGATGAGGACGCGATCGCACTCGACGAGGGTCAACGTGGAGCTCAGGACGAGCTGGGCTCCCGCGAGCACC
>CAZVOI010000774.1:0-2961 GCA_964628275.1 uncultured Acidobacteriota bacterium
TTCTCGCCGGACGGCCGCTGGATCGCGTACGCCTCGATTGAGCCCGGCGGCGCCAGCGATGTCTACGTGCGCCCATTCCCCGGCCCCGGCGGCCCATGGCGCATCTCCACGGCCGGCGGCCGCTTTCCGCGGTGGTCGGCCACGGCGCCCGAGCTGCTGTTCATTGGGCAATCCACTCTCATGGCCGCACGGTACGCCGTCGTCGGCGACTCCTTCCGCGCCGACACACCGCAGATCTGGTCGCCGACGAGCATTCAGGGTGTGGCTCCCGGGAACGCCGGGTACGATTTGCATCCGGACGGCAAGCGGGTCGCGGCCGCCGCAGCCGCAGACGAAAGCGAAGGCGTCGCCAATGACAAGGTCGTGTTCTTCTTCAACTTCAGCGATTACCTGAAGAAGATCGCGCCGGGGACGAAACCCTGAGCCTCGCCTCGGGCCGCACGAGATTCGGCGGCGCACCACCTGCCGCTATCCTCGCTCCGGATAGCCCGCCTCGCGCTGGCTTCGCAGGGCGAGGACGAAAACGACGTCGACGACAATTGACATCACATTCGCGGCGCCATCATACTGACGGCATGATCCGCACCCAGATCCAGTTGCCCGATCAGGTTTACGCGCGCGCCCGCCGTGTCGCCAAGGCGAAAGAGATATCCCTCGCCGAGTTGGCCCGCCGGGGAATCGAGGCCATCCTCGATCAGTACCCGACCCCGGAGTTGATCGGCGCCGTGTGGACCCCGCCACGGGTGCGTTCGGGCGGAGTGAAGGTCCCGCTGGCCCGGCTCAAGGACTTTGGCGAAGTCGATATCTCGCCGCGCGCCCCCAGAGCGGCGAAACCCAGGTGATCGCGTTCGACACGAACATCCTGTTCCCCTTCGTGGTGTCGGACCATCCCGACCACCCCGCGGTTAGAGACTTCATTCGGGGGCTCGACGGCCGAGACGATGTGGCCCTGTCGGAGCTCGCGCTGGTTGAACTGTACGGCATTCTCCGCCAGCCTGCGGTCATGCGTAGAGTCCTGGATGCGGCTTCGGCGGCCGCCGTCTGCGCCGCCCTGCGAAGGCATCCGCGATGGCGGCTGCTCGGTTTTCCAGCCGACAGCGCGGGCGTGCACCGAACCCTGTGGGAGCAGGCGGCGAAACCCGGCTTCTCGAGGCGTCGCATCTACGACGCCCGGCTGGCGCTTTGTCTGGTGACCCAGGGAGTCCGGGAGTTCGCGACCGTGAACCTGAAGGACTTCGCCGGCCTCGGCTTCCGCCGGGTGTTCAACCCACTGGCCTGACCGCCGGACACCGAGCAGTTTCGCGACAGTTAGACTTCTCTCAATCATGGCTCTCCTCCCCGGCGCGCGGCTTGGAGCGTATGAAATCAGCGGTGCCATCGGCGCGGGCGGGATGGGCGAGGTGTTCCGTGCTCGGGATACCAAGCTCAACCGCGACGTCGCGATCAAGGTGCTGCCTGCGGCTTTCGCGGATGATCCGGAGCGGCTCGCGCGGTTCGAACGCGAGGCCCGACTGCTCGCTTCGCTGAACCATTCCAACATCGCGCATGTGTACGGCTTCGAAAGCGCCGCGCTGCCGGGCGGCTCGGCCGCGCACTTCCTCGCCATGGAGATGGTCGAAGGCGAAGACCTCGCGGAGCGCTCGAGGCGGGGCGCCATCCCCGTCGATGAAGCGATCGCCATCGCGAAGCAGATCGCCGAGGCTCTCGAAGAAGCGCACGAGAAGGGCATCGTCCATCGCGACCTCAAGCCCGCCAACGTCAAGGTCACGCCCGATGGAAAGGTGAAGGTCCTCGACTTCGGCCTCGCCAAGGCCCTCGAAGGCGAAGCCTCGTCCTCCCCCCGGAACTCGCAGCTGTCGCACTCGCCCACCCTGTCGCGACACATCACCGAAGCCGGCATGATCATGGGCACCGCGGCGTATATGTCGCCCGAGCAGGCGCGCGGGAAGGCGGTCGACAAGCGCGCCGACATCTGGTCGTTCGGCGTGGTGCTCTTCGAGATGTTGAGCGGCACGCGGCTGTTCGCAGGCGAGACCGTGAGCGACACGCTCGCCGCCGTCCTGAAGACCGATCCCAACTGGAGCCTGCTGCCCGAGGCCACGCCGCCCGCCCTCCAAGGCCTGCTGCGGCGATGTCTCGAGCGGGATCCGAAGCAACGGCTGCGGGACATCGGCGAGGCGCGGTACCAGCTCGAGCCTTCGTCCAACCGCGTTGCCTCCGCGGCGCCGATACCTGCCGCCCGACTCCCCTGGCTTCTCTCGGCCGGCCTCGCCCTGGCCTTGATCGGCCTGTGGTCGAGCCGTTCTCCCGTGAAGAACGCAGGCGGCCCAACGCGGCAGTTCGCCATCGATCTTCCGTGGCAGACCGTTCCTAACTGGGGCGACTTCGACGCCGTCATCTCGCCCGACGGATCGCACATTGCGTACTACGGGCGGCGTGACAACGATGTCGAGGTCTACGTTCGCGCCCTCGACAGCCTCACCGCAACGCCGCTCGCGGAAGCTCGCGAGGCTGACGCGGTCGTGTTCTCACCGGACAGCGAGTGGCTGGCCGTCCATGATCCCCATGGACTGCGGAAGGTGTCCATCCACGGCGGCCGGGCGCAGACCCTCGTGAAGGCCGAGGAGCGTTTCAGCTCCGGACTGAGCTGGGGAAAGGATGGCACCATCCTGATGGGCGACTCCGCGGGCCTCCACAAGACGCCGGGGTCGGGAGGACCGGTGGTTGCGGTGACGAACGTCAACACCGCGGCCGGGGAAACCCATCACGCCGATCCCTTCTACCTCCCCGACGGTCGACATGCGCTCATGACGGTCGGGCGCGGGGCCGAGAGTTCCATCGGCGTCGTCGACGTCGAGCGAGGCACCTACGCGACCCTGGCCCTCTCCGGAGACCTGCCCACCTACGCTCCGTCGGGCCACATCGTCTTCCGCCAGGGCGCCACCGCACTGGCCGCGCCCT
>CAZVOI010000775.1:0-1579 GCA_964628275.1 uncultured Acidobacteriota bacterium
CACTATCTCGACGGCGGCGTCGCCGTCGCGGACGCGACCGTCGGCAAGGGCAAGCTCTTGCTCTTCGGACCGGAGATCACGTTCCGCGGCCAGCCGCACGGGACCTTCAAGTTCCTTTTCAATGGGATCTTCGCGAACTGAGCGAATGAGGCGACTGAGACGGCGCTTCTACTTCTCGACCGCCGACAGCCGATAGCCGGGGCCGGACGGTACGAAGCCGGCTTCGGCCATGAACGGGGCGAGCGGGCTCCTGGTGAGCGGTGGGTCGCCCGGCTCGGTCGTCCAGCCGAGCGTCGGTCGTCCGGTCAGCAGAGCCCAGCGTCCGAGAGCGTGCGCCGTCGCTCGCGCGACCTGCGAGCGACGCGGTTCGGCTTCGTCGCTGGGCAACACGAGGTCGATCCGGCCCTCGCCCTTTCCGACGAATCCGGCGAGAACACCGTCGACCAGCACGACGTGCGTGCCCGCGCTGCGTGTGAGCGCCGAACCTGTGCCCTTCGGCCACGGTAACGCCACGCCGTAAGGGTTCGCCGGGTCGGTCGCCGCCAGCACGCAGCCGGGCAGCACGCCGCCGTCGACCTCGTCCGGCGTCGCCGCGGTCTCGCGCAGCGCGCGCAGGCGGTCGAGCGCGCCTTTCTCGGCGAACTGCGATCCGCCGAGCCCGGCCACGAAGTAGCCGCGGCGCACGCGGCCGGCTTCTTCCATCGCGGAGAGCACCGGGTACAGCGCCATGAAGCCGCCGGGGACGTCGGCGGCGGCGGCCGCGTCACGCGTCAGCACGCCGTGGCGCACCAGCAGTTGCTCGCAGAGGGCCATCGCGCGATCGGTTGGACGCGCTTTCGACTGGGCCTTCACCAGCGTCCAGCGGCCGACCGCGCTGGGCGGCGACTCGCGGCGGGAGCGGAACGCGGCGAAGCGGCGGTGCGCGGTGCGGCGCGAGGTGTGCGCCGCCAGGAACGCGCGCAGCGCGTTCGGCGTGTCGTTGGTGACCTCGCCCGACCACACCAGATCCCAGAGCGCGTCGAGGGTGGCGCGGGTCAACCCGTCGCCGACGGCGGCGTGGACGTCGGCAAAAAAAGACGCGCCGCGGCTCGCGAGACAGTCGCGGACCTTTGCGTGGATCGCGTCTTCGAGCGGAGGACCGGGCGTGTGCAGAAGCGGCAGGTCGTCGCTCAAGAAGAGGCTCAGCTTGCCGTCGCGGTCGCCGAGCGGCCCGCGGCCGACCCAGACGACCTCGCCCGCCGCGCATAGCGCGTCGAGATCCGACGCCCGATAGCCCGCGAGTCGCGCGGGAAGGATGTCGCGTTCGAGATCGGACGCGGGGACGACAGCGCCTTGGATCTGTTCGATGACGTCCAGCAGCGCGTCGGGGCCGCCGCGTTTCGATGTTCCCGGACGGCCCAGGTCGATGCCGTGCCAGTCGATCAGCAGCCGCGACAGGGCGGCCGCCTGCGTCGGTTCGACTTCCTTGCGAAGCAGAGCCAACGAACGACGCCGGAGATCCCTCACGACATCGGCGTCGCACCATTCGCGGCCGCGGCCGCCGGGCCGGAACTCGCCTTCGAGAATGCGGCCGCGCTCG
>CAZVOI010000776.1:0-2136 GCA_964628275.1 uncultured Acidobacteriota bacterium
GCGCGCCGTCGGTCGAGACCGCGAGCTCCCTGCCGTCCGGCGACCAGGCGGGTGAGCTGACTCCGCTCGTCGCCTGGGGCAGGTACATCTCGCGGTAGTAGTAGTGGAGCGGGACGTGGACCTGCTTCAGCACCTTCTCGCGGCCGGGCCCGGCCGCCTCGGTCGCCCACGCGGCGAGCGCCGCCCCTCCGAGCGCCAGCAGCAGCGCGGCCGGGCGTCCCAGGGGTGTCGGGGGAGAACATGTCGCCCGCGATTGTACCGAAGAGCTGCGCGCGCGCAGGCCGCGGTGCGCTACACTCTTCACGCAGCCGGCGCCGCGGGACCACGGTGCCGGAAGGGGGGGACGATGAAGGCTCGTTGCTGGCTCGTGGCGACCGCAGTGTTGAGCCTGCTTCCTGCGGCAGCCCGGGCCGATGGGATGGCGGGCCGCTTCACGATCGCGGCCCAGGTCGGCACCCAGTCGGAGGTGTCGGGCAACATGATCCAGAGCGCGTCGGGCACCCTGCTCGACCGGGCAGTGACGATCGACTCGCTGCGCTACCGCGACATCTACGCGCCCGAACTGCGGCTGCAGGGGTTGCTCGGCTACGGCGTCGGCACGCGCACGGAAGTCATCGCCCGCGCGACCTGGTACAAGTCGACGGCCGTCAAGGGGATCGAGGTCGGTACGCTGGATGATCAGCTGCTATTCGCCTACTTCCCCTCCGAGACGGCGCCCTCCGACTACGAGGAGGTCGGCTTCGAGGTGGGTTTCCGCTACTACCTCGCGACCCAGGCGCGCCTCAAGTCGTACATCGCACCAGTGGTCGGCGTGCGTTTCTTCAACGAGGCCCTGGTGTCGTTCTCCGCGCCCGCGGCGGGCTCGTCGATCCAGAACGTGCCCTTCAGCAAGGAGAGCACGGTGCCCGTGTTCGGGCTCGACATCGGCTTCAGCTTCGATCTCGGGGAGCGCTTCTACATAGGAATGGACACCGGCCTCCGCTACCAGCCACCGCCGGATGCGTTCGACTACCTGCTCGGCCTCACGAAGATCGACGACAGCGACGGCCGCTGGTCCGCCCCGGTCACGGTGATGCTCGGGGTACGGTTTTAGCGGACAAACGGCCAGACGGGGGGTCTGGGGGGTGCTTCGCACCCCCCAGAACAAGGAAAGCTGGCAACAGGCCCGTGGCCTTTCGTCCCCCTCTCTCCCACGTGCTTGAAGAGCCACGCAGAATCTTGACTTATTTGTAAAGATTGAATAATCTGAAGCGGTCATGAGCACCCCCGAGATCGACGCCCTCACGCGGGCCGAGTACAAGGCCGGCTTCGTCACCGACATCGAGCAGGACACGCTGCCGCCCGGCCTCAGCGAGGACGTGGTCCGCTTCATCTCGGCGACGAAGGGCGAGCCCGAGTGGTTGACCGAGTGGCGGCTCAAGGCCTACCGGCACTGGCTCACCATGAGGGAGCCGAGCTGGTCGAACGTCCACTACCCGGCGATCGACTACCAGGCGATCTCCTACTACTCGGCGCCGAAGCAGAAGCAGGACGGCCCGAAGAGCCTCGCCGAGGTGGACCCGAAGCTGCTCGAGACCTACGAGAAGCTCGGCGTGCCGCTGCACGAGCGGGCCAAGCTCGCCGGCGTCGCCGTGGACGCGGTCTTCGACAGCGTCTCGGTCGCGACCACCTACAAGGAAAAGCTCAAGGAAGCGGGCGTCATCTTCTGCTCGTTCTCCGAAGCGGTAAGGGAGCATCCCGAGCTAGTGCGGCAGTACCTGGGCAGCGTGGTGCCGGCCACCGACAACTACTTTGCCGCGCTCAACTCGGCCGTCTTCTCCGACGGCTCGTTCGTGTTCGTGCCGAAGGGCGTGCGCTGCCCGATGGAGCTCAGCACCTACTTCCGGATCAACGCCTCGAACACCGGCCAGTTCGAGCGCACGCTGATCGTCGCGGAAGAGGGCGCGTACGTCTCCTATCTTGAAGGGTGCTCTGCACCAATGAGAGATACGAACCAGCTCCACGCCGCGGTCGTCGAGCTCGTGGCACTCGATGACGCCGAGATCAAGTATTCGACGGTGCAGAATTGGTATCCGGGCGACGAGAACGGTAAGGGCGGCATCTTCAATTTCGTGACCAAGCGCGGCGACTGCAGGG
>CAZVOI010000777.1:0-5526 GCA_964628275.1 uncultured Acidobacteriota bacterium
ACATCGCCAGCAGGGCCTGGTGCGAACGCTGGACGAGATCCGGAGCTTCGCGAGCGTGCCGACGAGCTACCTGGCCACGCCGGCGCGGCTTCACCACGCCGCGTGGAGCCACCGCTTCTTCGGCGAGCGCGGCGGCGCCTACTTCCCGGGCGTCGTGGGCCTCGCGCTGTCGGCGGCGGCTCTCGCCCTCGTCGGCCTCAAGTCGCCGCGGCCGAGGATGCTGGCCGCTGTCGCGGTTGCCGGTTTCCTGCTGTCGGTCGGCCCGGCGACGCCGGCCTATTCGGTTCTCCGCGGCGTGTTCCCCCCGATGCAGGGGCTGCGTGACCCGTCGCGCTTCGGCCAGCTCGTGATCCTCGCGGTCGCGCTCCTCGCGCCGATCGGCCTGGCAGCGTTGCGAAACCGGCTACGCCCCCGGACGGCGACGCTGGCCGCGGTAGTCGCTCTCACGGCCGCGAACATCGAGGCGCTCACTGCGCCGCTGGCGCTGGTTCCTTTCGACGGCTTCTCGCCGGTGTACCGGCGCATGGCGGCGGCGGAATCGGCGGTGCTGGTCGAGTTCCCGCTGTATCCGCCCGGCGAGGTCTACCGGAACGCCGAATACGTCCTGGCTTCGACCGAGCACTGGAAGCCGCTGGTGAACGGCTACAGCGGCTTCACGCCGCCCAGCTTCGCGAAGCGCGCCGAGTCGCTCCGGCGGTTTCCGGAGGACGCCGCCTTCGCCGAGATGGCGGCCCTCGGCGTCAGCCATTTCGTCGTCCATTTCGCGCGCTACCGCGAGCCGCGCCGGCCCGAGATCGCGACGCAGCTCGAGGCCCGCGGCGACTGCCAGCCGCTCGAAACCGGACCGAGCGGCGAGACGCTCTACCTCTGGAAGCGCGCGCCTTGAGACGCGCGGCCCCGCTGCTGGCCATGTTGGCGACCAGCCTCGTGCTCGGCGCCTGGCACATTGACTACGGCCTTCCCAACATCTATAGCTGGGCCCAGGACGAGATCATCCCGGCCGAGGTCCTCGAAGGATCCGCGCGGCGTTTCTCCAACGGCTGGTCGAGCCGCTACCCGCCGCTCCACTACGGCCTGATGGCGATGGCCTACGCGCCGGTGCGCTGCGTCTCCGAACCACCGGGCGTGTCGGCGGAATCGAAGACCTATCGA
The DNA here is from genome assembly GCA_964628275.1 of uncultured Acidobacteriota bacterium. Lineage (GTDB taxonomy): Bacteria > Acidobacteriota > Vicinamibacteria > Fen-336 > Fen-336 > CAZVOI01. Next base: position 1,153 of record CAZVOI010000777.1, read on the forward strand.
CGGCTCTTCCTCACCGGCCGCCTGCTGACCCTGGCGATGAGCCTCGGGACGCTCGCCGTCGTGGCTCTGTGCGGCCGCGAGCTGGGCTCGTGGGCTGCCGGCGTTTTCGCGGCGCTGGTGCTGGCGCTGTCTCCGACCTTCGTCTACTACTCCAAGTTCGCGAACCTCGACGTGCCTTATCTCTCCTGGTTCGCCTGCGGGTTGCTCTTCCTGCTGCGCGTGCTTCGCACCGGGGCCACCGGCGACGCGCTGCTGCTCGCGCTCTTCGCCGCGCTTTCGATCGGCACCAAGGACCAGGCCTACGGTCTGTTCGTGCTGGTGGCGCCGCTGGTGGCGTGGCAGCTGAGGCGATCGCTCGCCGGCACCCTCTGGCCGGCACTGGCTTTCGGCGTGACGCTCGCGGCGGCACACAACCTGCTCTTCGATTGGTCCGGCTTCTGGGCCCACGTGACGCTGATCTCGGGCGACGCCAGCCGCGACTATCGGATGTTCGAGAAGAGCCTCGCGGGCCAGTGGGCGATGCTGAAGCTCAGCGGCCGGCTGGTGGTGTTCGTGCTCGGCTGGCCGGCGATGCTGCTGGCGCTCAGCGGCATCGCGCTCGCCGCGCGCCGCCGCGAACGGCTGTCATGGGCGTTGCTGCCGATCGCGTCGTCGCAGATCTTCTTTTCCGCGGTTGTCCTCTACGCCTATGACCGGTTCGCGCTGCCGCACGCGCTGGTGCTGGCGCTTTTCGCCGGCCGCGCGCTCTCGGCCTGCCCGCCGGTCCCGCGCAGGCTGCTCGCGGCAGCGCTCGTGGTCTTCGGCCTTCCCCGGGCGATCGCAATCGACCTGATGCTGGCACGCGACGCGCGCTACGACGCCGAGCGCTGGCTGACGGCCAACGCCGCCCCGCCGGCGCGGGTGGCCGTGCTGGGACCGCTCGAATACCTGCCGCGTTTCGACGGTCTCGACTGGAAGCAGCGCACCGAGCTGGTGCGCGCGATCGAGGGAATGCGCCCCGACTTCGTGGTGGTGAACGCCGACTTCGCCGCGCGCGCCGAGGACTCTCGCGCGAAAGAGCTCTACGCGGCGCTCGACTCGGGCGACCTCGGCTACGATCGGGCGTTCGCCACGCGGACGCGCTTCGACTGGCCGTTCACGCTCGACGCCGAGGTTCGCCGCGATCCGCTGGCACTGCCGACCAACCTCGACAAGCTCAACCCCGAGATCCGGGTGTATGCCAGGCGACCGTAGCGGTATCGGCCCGCCTCTCAAGCCAGGAGCCGCATCGCCAGGATCGCACTTCCGATGAAAAACGTGCCGCCACAGATCGGGAAGATCCGGTCCGCCAGCCATTTCGGCAGGAAGATGTCGGCGACCGCCCCCTCGGAGGCGCCGAGCCTCTCGGCCAGGATCGTGAGCGGGCACTTCCAGCCGCACGCGACGAGGACGACGCTCTCAGCCAGGACCAGGGCGAGGGCGACCCAGGTCCAGGTCGAGATGCGATTCATGACGGCCGAGTAGAGGACGAACAGGACGCACGCGCTCAGGACGGCGAAGATGATGGTGTGAACCACCTTGATCTCCACGATCGTGGGCCGCATCGCCTCCACCCTAGCGCCAACAGTGCCTGGAGAACTAGCGAGATGCCAAGCCATTCAACACCCTGCTGTAGTTTGCCGGTGGCGTGGCTCGATCATTCAGGAGCCACGCTACCGGCCCGGATCCGCGGGAGGGATCGCGGCCGACGGCCTCACCACCAGCAGAGCCACGGCACCCACGGCCTCCAGGATGAACATCGGCCAGACCCTTTCGCTCGGGATCCCGTCGAGGACGAGGCTCACGACCCTGCCGAAGGTCTGGCCCAGGATCAGGACCGCGCATAGATCGCCCAAGAGGGCGTCCTGCACGCGGCGAAGCGCTATGACCAGCAGCACGGCCGTCGCAAGCCACACTCCGACATAAACCGCCCGGAACTCGCTCAGGGCATCGACGCTGGCGAGCGAGTACCCGATCCCCTCGGCCATCTTGTGCGGCGCGACGAGAGAAGCCAGTGCAATCAGGGCGAAGACGAGCGCGGTCAAGCCGAGCAGGAACTGCCGGGCCTTGCTGCTCTTCATTGTTGTTTCGAGGTCCGAGACTTCGGCTACTTCGTGGCCGGCGCGGCCTTGTCGCTGTTCCAGACGTCCTGGGAGATCTTCCAGACGCCCGCTTGACGCCGATAGACGTGGACCCCCTTGCCGACATCTTCGATGGGCGCGCCGCCGGCGATCGGAGTCGATTTGAGCTTGAAGGACACCCGCTCGGAGGCCCAATCTCCGCTCACCCGCAGATCGGCGGTCGTCGTATAGCTGCCCTCGATCTTGAACTGCTGAAACATGCCTCGGACCCAGGTTCGCGCCGCTTGCTTTCCGACCGCCGCCAGCTCGTTGGGCGGCATCAGCACGACATCCTCGGTGAAGAGCGCGAGCAGCTTCTCGGAGTCACCCGAGGTGAAGCTCGCCATTTCTTGTTCACGGACACGGGTGATCGCCTGACGGTCCGCCTCGCCGACCGGCGCCGCCGGGGCCGGCTGGGGCTGAGCGTCCACGGCGAGGACGACGAGTGAGACGAACGCGAGCATCTTCATCATTGTTCTTCCTCCCATCCACACCATAGGGCGCCGCGACTCGTTCCAGAACGAGTTGGAGTCTTCCCACCGCCGAAAGCCCTCGTCCGTAGCGCCTGGGTTGGTGTGGTCCAACATCGAAATGCCTAATAGTACGGGCTCGTCGGTTCCTCGAGGAAGAGCCGGCGCTCTCGGAGAGCGGCGCGCAAGTCCTCGAGCTCGACTTCCCAGTCGGCGCCGTCCTGCTGCGAGCCGGCTCGGCCACGCGCCAGCAGCAGCACGCGCGGAATCGGCTCGGCCTCGACCACGGTCAGCACCACCTGGGGCGTGCGACCGCCCTTCTCGTACGCGACGAACCATCGCTTCCCCGCGCGGCCCCCGAGCAGGAACCGCCGACCCGGCCGGCGCGTCAGCTCCTCGCTCGGCTCGAACGGCTCGCCGCGATCGGCCAGCCGGTCGTCCCGGCCGAAGCGCGCCTTCAGGCTGCGCACGACCTCGGGATCCACGTCCTTCAGCGTGCGCAGCAGCGTCCACTTGGTTTCTTGAAATCGCTTGGCTTCGCGCGCGTTGTCGATGCCGTCGGCTGCGGTCGGCAACGCGACGAGGAACGCGCCGACGGCCACCGCGAGGGCTCTCTCCCTGAATCGCATAGATGCCCCTAACGGGCGACGACCTCGAACACCGTCTCGTTCTCGGCGCGGTAGACCGGCTTCAGCACCTTCTCGAAACCCGGCAGCTCGCGGACGATGCGCGGCCATTTGTTCGGGCCGAAGCCGCGATGGTGGAGCAGCACGTAGCGAACCTTCAGGTCGCGCATCAGCTCGACGAACGCGGCCGACGGAAAGCGCTGCGCCAGATCGCGTGCGCGGCGATAGTCTTGCGGCTCGACGCCCGCGTAGCCGTTCACGAGCCGCTTCCAATGCCAGGTCGAGTAGACCATGTAGATCGTCTCGTCGAACTCGGGCCGGCGGAAGTAGCCGTCGTTGGGCACGATCGGCAGCTCGATCACCGCGAAGTCGCCGGGCTGCGCGCGCAGCCACTGGTAGATCGGCGGCAGCGGCTTGCGCGTGTCGACGACCTGCGCCCACGACGCCAGTGGGATCGGAGCGATCACGGTCTCGGCCATCCCGAGCGCGAACACCAGCAGCAAGCGTGGCGGGCTGTCGCGCCACGCCTGTAGCGCGCGCGCCGCCAGAATGCACAGCACGAAGCCGATGAAGACGCCGGCGCGGCTCGTGACGCGGATGTTCTGGAACACCGGCACGTGCTCGCGCAGGAAACCGAAGGGTCCCGGGAAAAGCGTCTTGCCGAAGAGCCGGACCTCCGGACCGATCGCGATCAGGAACGCGCCGACGGCGACGACGCCGAGAGCCAGCGCGTCGCGGCTCGGGCGCTCACGCCGGCGCCAGAGCCGCCACAGGCCGAATCCCACCACGCCGGGCACGACCAGCCCCGGGAACAGATAGCCCGAGCCCTCGGCCCGGAACGGAGCGGTCAGGTCGCCATACAGCCGATTCCAGGGGCTGGTGGCGAAGAAGCTCTCCAGCGAAGCCGAGTAGAAGACGGTCTCGGCGCGGCCGCGCACGAAGCCATGCGGCCCGAACGCTTCGCGGTGCAGCACGTTCAGCGGGTAGAGCCCGAGGCCGGCGAGCGCTATCGCGGGCAGGGCTTTCGGAAGCGCGCCCCAGCGATTCCCCAGCAGCAAGAGCGCCGCGGGCGGCAGCAGCACCAGGCCGAGGATGCCGTGATAGCCGCACGCCCAGCCGGCGAGGATGAAGAAGAGCGCC